>JAIDKG010000099.1 GCA_029051525.1 Muribaculaceae bacterium | reverse complement strand
CACTAAAAATTAGCGAGTTGACCCAAATTTTGAGTCAACTCGCTAATGTATTACGTGGATGGGGTTCTGATTTATGGATTAACTTTGTCTTTGGAAGTCTGCGGAGAGTTTCCCGCTGGCGCGGTTGCACCCTCGTTATGGCCGCTATCAACTTCAGGCGTATCGGTGTCAGTATGTCCTCCTACTGCGGGTAAGGCGTAGACTACCTTGTAGTTTTGAGCATTGCGTATCTGTCCCCGGTCTATCATCCGGTCAATGTGCAGACGGGCATAATCGCTGAAACACATATCATCATCCGCTACCTTCAGGAAGTCGATAACCTGCCTCACCGTCCACTTCCAGATATCCACCCGGTTAGAGCGCGTTCCTTAAAATTTCGGGGCCGTAGGGGTCGCAGCCTTGAAATTTTAATGAACGCGCTCTTAGGATCAATAACAAAAGCGACAATGTCATTTTGTCCAATCTCATGAGAAGATGGAATATTGAGAAGTCAGACTGAAACACAAGACAATGACATCAATGTAGCTTTTTCAACTCGTATCCGTTCGGTTATACCCTTGACTTTTTTACCGAACATCTTCAGTAATATGTTGCTGTAATATTTAGGGCTGCCTATTGCATCGGCACCTATTTTACCATCATTATAGAGTCTTACTGTATTTGGTGCCCATCAATATGAAAAGACCGGTTGACAGTATCAAGCAATTCATATTCTTGTTTTTGACAGGAAATTGTTTTTCTCGATATCCTGTGGCGAATGAATGGGATGCGCAGTTTCAATTTTTTCCAGATATTTATATTCATTTTCAAATCATTTGTGTATGACAATTCTTGTCAGAACTTAAGAATTAGTGTAATTTCGCATCTCATGAAAGCGTAGGCCCATCCGTTACGGACGTAAGTGCAGAGGACTCTTTGAGAGGCATTGCACGTTGGGATACGCTATCTTTGCTTTTAAAGAAGCTCTTGGATTTCGCAGACCTTAGACCGCGCAACCGTTGACATGACTATCTCAAATCTTTATTCACTCAAATATTCCTGAACGATGGCCGAATCGCTGAGCATGCTCATGATGGAGCCGGGAATGCGGAATTTGGCGTACGTCTTACTTGTGAAAAACCGACGGAATGCCTCATAGGTGGGAATCCCAAGTTCTTTGGCTAACCTGCACACAATTGTCCCGGTCTGAGTAGCTGTTAATATCTGATGTAATATACGTTCCTTTTCACTCATAATCCGCTATGTTTTGTGATTCTACGAAAGTAAGGTATTGATCGGTTGATTCCTGATTTAAGAGACAAATCTGATTTGTAGGTCTGAAATATTTAAGACGCTCAAGCGCATCGTCAGCAGAGATATAACCTCCCATATAAAGGCGAATAGTATTCACTACACGATCATCTGCTACGCCTCCTTCGATATAATCGTACCCTTCCCACGGCTTTTCACCAAGCCGGCTTTGAGTCACGAATTCCAACCATTCTTTGTCGTAAGCCTCAAAGATTAAAGAACGACAATTAGATATAATCGCACGCTGTTTAAGGATATAGACGTTGAGCAATGGGGATGACTCTCTAATATCCGCTATCTTGCGCGCCCAGTCTTTTGCCTGAGTATATATATCTGTTACATAGAAACCCGGACCAAAATCTAAATTTGGTCTTCCAACATCAACCCTTGGATTGGTGATAACCTCAGTACTACCATGATACACTGTCAAAGCTTCATACATATTCACGTGCGTTTATCAGATTCTCGTTTATGTAATAATGCTTTAAGGTCTGCAATTATGTTTTCTATACTTTCTGTATGTAGGACATTATAGTGAGCTAAGATATAGCCCTCGGTCATATTGACATTTTCCAAACGCTCAAACATGGCAATATAATTGCTATGTTCGGCCTCAGCAAGGGCTTCTATACATTGAGCAAGGAATCCATACTTAACTTCTTCATCGTTGAGTTGGATCCACTTTTCTCCTGTATGTTTATCTATTTCTTCCTTCATGATAATAAAAAGAGGCGTTGATATGCGTCGGGCATATCAACGCCTCATATTTATCTGATTAGACGTCTAAATTACTCCTCGATAGCTGCTTGGGCCGCGGCTACGCGGGCGATGGGTACGCGGTAGGGGGAGCAGCTGACGTAGTTCATGCCGAGTTTGGCGCAGAATTTTACGCTGCTGGGCTCTCCGCCGTGCTCGCCGCAGATGCCTACCTTGAGGTCTTCGCGGGTGGCGCGGCCTTTCTTTACACCCATCTCTACGAGCTGACCTACACCTTCCTGGTCGAGTACCTCGAAGGGATCAACCTTGATGATGCCGTGGTCTTTGTAGAATTTGAGGAATTTGGGTGCGTCGTCGCGTGAGAAGCCGAAGGTCATCTGTGTGAGGTCGTTGGTACCGAATGAGAAGAATTCGGCTACCTCGGCGATCTGGTCGGCTGTGAGGGCGGCGCGGGGTACCTCGATCATTGTGCCTACTTTGTAGGGGATTGTCTCACCCTGCTCTTCGAATACCTTGCTGGCTGTGGCGTTGATTACGGCAGCCTGGTTGGAGAGCTCTTTGAGTGAGCCTACGAGGGGCACCATGATTTCGGGATATACTTTCATGCCTTTTGCCTTGCATGCGAGGGCTGCCTCGATGATGGCGCGAGTCTGCATCTCGGTGATTTCGGGGTAGGTGATGCCGAGACGGCAGCCACGGTGACCGAGCATGGGGTTGAACTCTTCGAGTGAGTCAACTTTGGCTTTTACCTCTTCGAGAGTGAGATCCATCTCCTGGGCGAGCTCTTTCTGAGTGGCAGTCTGGTGGGGTACGAATTCGTGCAACGGGGGATCGAGCAGACGGATTGTCACGCCGTAGCCGTCCATTGCTGTGAAGATGCCTTCGAAGTCACCGCGCTGCATGGGAAGGAGTTTGGCGAGTGCTGTGCGACGGCCCTCTTCGTTGGAGGCGAGGATCATTTCGCGTACGGCTTTGATGCGGTCGCCCTCGAAGAACATGTGCTCTGTGCGGCAGAGGCCGATGCCCTGTGCGCCGAACTGGCGTGCCTGGTTGGCGTCGCGGGGTGTGTCGGCGTTGGTGCGCACGAGAGTCTTGGTGTATTTTGCAGCGAGGTTCATGATGGCAGCGAAGTCGCCGCCGATTTCGGGCTCGGTGGTGGGCACCTGTCCGTCGTATACGTCGCCTGTGGAGCCGTTGAGTGAGATCCAGTCGCCTTCGCTGTAGACTTTGGCACCCATCTTGACGGTTTTCTCCTTGTAGTCAACCTGGATTTCGCCTGCGCCGGATACGCAGCATTTGCCCATGCCGCGAGCCACAACGGCTGCGTGTGAAGTCATGCCGCCGCGCATTGTGAGGATACCCTGAGCCACGGCCATGCCGCGGAGGTCTTCGGGCGATGTCTCGATGCGCACGAGGATTACTTTCTTCTTTTTGTCGGCCCATTCCTCAGCTTCGTCGGCAGAGAATACGATCTGTCCGGTTGCAGCACCGGGAGATGCGGGGAGACCCTTGGCCATTACTTTGGCGCGCTTGAGGGCGTCCTTGTCGAATATGGGGTGGAGAAGCTCGTCGAGTTTCTGGGGTTCCATGCGGAGCAGGGCGGTCTTCTCGTCGATCATGCCGTCGCGGAGGAGGTCCATAGCGATGTGCACCATTGCCTCGCCGGTGCGCTTGCCGTTGCGGGTCTGGAGCATCCAGAGTTTGCCGTCCTGGATGGTGAACTCCATGTCCTGCATATCTTTGTAGTAGTCTTCAAGACGGTGTGCGATGGCGATGAGCTCGGCTGCGCATACGGGCATTGTCTCTTCGAGTGAGGGGTATTTCTCAGCGCGCTCCTGCTCAGAGATGCCCTGGAGGGCGGCCCATCGGCGTGAACCCTCTACTGTGATCTGCTGGGGAGTGCGGATACCGGCCACTACATCCTCGCCCTGGGCGTTGATGAGGTATTCGCCGTTGAAGATATTCTCGCCTGTAGCAGCGTCGCGGCTGAAAGCCACGCCGGTAGCGGAGTTGTCGCCCATGTTGCCATATACCATAGCCTGCACGTTGACGGCAGTGCCCCATTCCTCGGGGATCTGGTTCATGCGGCGGTAGAGGATTGCGCGCTCGTTCATCCAGCTGTCAAACACGGCGCAGATGCCACCCCAGAGCTGTTCCCAAGCTGATTCGGGGAAGTCTTTGCCGGTGTATTCCTTCACGGCAGCCTTGAAGCGCTTTACGAGTTCCTGAAGGTCCTGCACATCGAGTTCGTTGTCGAATTTGACACCCTTTTCCTCTTTGACTTCGTCCATGATTTTCTCGAAGGGGTCGATGTCGGTCTTGGAGGCGGGTTTCATGCCGAGCACAACGTCGCCGTACATCTGTACGAAACGGCGGTAGCTGTCCCATGCGAAGCGGGGGTTGCCGCTTTTCTCAGCCATTGTAGCGACGGTGGCGTCGTTCATGCCGAGGTTGAGCACTGTATCCATCATGCCGGGCATTGAAGCGCGGGCACCGGAGCGTACGGAAACGAGGAGGGGGTTGGAGGGGTCGTCGAATTTATTGCCTGTGAGTGACTCCACGTGGGCGATAGCCTTCTCCACCTCCGACTTGATGTCTTCCACCACTTTGTCGCGGCCATACTGAGTGTATTCGTTGCAGACGTCGGTGGTGATGGTGAAGCCGGGAGGTACCGGCATGCCCAACAGATTCATTTCGGCAAGGTTCGCACCCTTGCCGCCGAGGATGTTGCGCATCCCGGCGTTACCTTCGGCTTTTCCGTCGCCGAATGTATAGATCTTCTGTGCCATTAAGTTGTGTAGTGTTTTTATTGTTGTTAACAATTTAAGTTACTCTTGTAATAAGTAAATGTAATAAGTAAACCTTAGAGCTTGCGGCAAGTCGCTGCCGTGAGGTTATGAACTGCACTCGGCGCTTCAGGCGATTCCGAAGCCCGGGGTGGGGCTGGAAACTGAAAACGGGGAGTAGCAACTGCAAAATTAGTGAATTATTGCGAAATATCCTCTATATGAATTGTAAAAAGCACCATTCCGAGGTGATGGAATGATGCTTTTTTTATTCTTGTGCTGCCGGGGAGGGGAGTGAGGGTGATTATTTCACGCGGAGCCAGTAGCCGAGGGTGAATTCGAGGGCCATGGAGTTGGAGGCGTTGTAGGTGTCTTTTCGGGAGGAGCCGAAGAGATTTCCCAGCCCGTAGTAGAATCGGCATTCGAGGGTGATGGAGTGGCGTGGGGTGATGCTGTATTCGCCACCCAGGCCGGCGCATATGCCATAGTCGATGCGCTGTTTGATTGGCTCATCGTATTGGGCTAAGGTATGCCATTTTGGGAAGTCGGGCAGGGCGTCGGTGTGGTGCACATCGAAATTGCATTTCACCGAGTCGCCGAGTCGCAGTCCGATGAGAGGACCCACATTGGCATAGAATTTGGCGCGGCGGCCGAAATAGATGTGTGCCAGCACCGGGATTTCCAGATAATCGATGGTGCGCTCATATAGATAGGGAGCATCTTCGAAACTCTCTTTCCATCCGCGCTGTATCCAATCTATTTCGGCGATGAGGCCGAAGTGATTTTCCTCCACATATCGGAATGTGAGGCCGGCCAGTGCTCCGGGTTTGAAGGTCTGGTCGACGGAGGGGTTGAAGAAATTGCGGGAGATATCGGCTCCGGCGCGTGCGCCTACCGACATCTGGGCGGCATAATGCTCCTGTGCGGTTCCGGTGGTGGGGGAGAGGAGCATGAGAATGGAGAGTATGGCCGCGCGGACTATGAGCGGCCGCAAGGAGTGCAGTATTTTTCTCATTACTCGTCGGCGTTAAGGATAGTCTTCTTCACTCCGCCGAATGGCTGGAATTCCACCACGCATACACATGGATTTACGAAGCCCCCCCAGTTGTTGACGCGCTGCAGCGATATGGGGGTCTGGAGAGTGGACCGGTCTTCGAAATCGGCGTTGAAATCACCTTGGGTCGATGAGATGTTGGGGAGGAAGTAGGTGAGGATGTCGTAGGCCGTGACGGAATACACGGGGTAGGACTTCATCGGTGTGTGGCCGAAGAGCGAGCGGTAGCCGTCGATGAATTGGCGCGAGGCGTGGTCGTCGGCATCGAAATAGAATCGTGACGGGAGGATCACGCGGTTGTCATCGAATGTGTGGCGCAGTGCTTCCACCATTGTGATCCAGCTGGGGCGTCCGATCACACGTATGTCGGCCAGCGGATATCTCTCTCGGAGGGAGCCCACCTTATCGAGCATCGATTTCACATCCTCCTTGCCGGCGGGGGTGGCATAGATTAGGTAGTTGCCATCTTCGGCGGGGAGGGTGAGTTGGGCGATTTCATCGATCACCACCTCTTGCGGCATTGCATCGGTGGCGGCCACTTTGGCGCGGAGTATGGCTTCGCCCATTGTGTCGTTGCCATCGAGTTTGCCTCCGATTATGAGTTCGTAGCCACGATATGTGTCGGTGATATACTGAGCTGCCTCATCGTTGAAATAGGAGGTCGGGGCGAGGTATTGCACCATGGCGGGATTCTTGAGATATGCTTCATTTCTCACGTCGAATGCATTGATGAGATGTCGGGAGTTCTCCTTCACATAGTCGGTGAGATAAGTGGGGAGGTCGCGCTCGGCGGTGGTGAGCACCACTGTGGGGGCGAATCCTTCGAGAGCGCCGGTCACTTCGGTGGCCGATTGTGAGCCATCGATCACTGTGAGGCGGGTGGGGAATGACTGAGCCTTCATATCGCTCACGGCCAGGATTGCGCCGCGGGCAAACTCCATGTCGCGGTTTGACTCCGGATTGCTCAGCACGATTGCCACACTTATGGCGCGGGGGCTGATATTTCCGTCGGCATCGTAGATTTTGCTATTGAGGGCGTGCACTTCATTGTAGAGTTCGCGCAGTCCCTCCTCGGAGGTCTCGCGGGGATCCTGAGTCACCACGAGCCGCTCCACTTCCACAGTCTCTATATCGGGGATTGTGATCACATCGCCGCGGCGCAGTTTACCCTTGTCGGGGTTGGCCTCCTTGAGGAGTTCGGTCGAGATTCCTTTTGCTTCGGCCACAGATGCCCAGGTGTCGCCACGGCGCACCTTATAAGTGGTAAGCCCCGTGAGCTGGCGCTCCTTCACCATTGTGGGCTGGGCATTTTCGGTCACAGAGCCTGTGCGGAGGCGGATTGTCTCTCCCGGTTCGGGATTATGATAGGAGAGGCCGGGGTTCATCTTGTAGAGATCCTCTACTGTGGTGGCATATGTGCGGGCTATGCCGTAGAGGCTTTCGCCGCTCTGCACGGTGTGATATAGCACCCCGTCGCGCACTTCATCGGCTTCGGGGTTGAGGTCTACATCGGTGCTTACCACTGTGAGGGGAGCCGAATCATCGGTGGTCTCGGTTGTGGCGAAATAGTATTCTTCGGGCGTGGCTGCGGATTTCTCAGCATCCCCGGATGTTGCCGATGCGGGTGAGGATGTGAGTTGTGTATGCACCGAAGAGCTTACCTCCTTGGCGTCGTGAGCGAGTGTTGATTCGGCCGACACCCCATCCTGCTTATTCTTCCCCTTGCGGATTTTGGTTCCCTTGGGAGCGGGATAATACACGAGAGCCCCCTTCTGCAGGGGAGTTTCCAATTCGCGGTTGGTATTGGTGAGTATCTGAGGGTCCCAGCCGAAATGGTTGGCGATGCCGAACAGCGATTCCCCCTTCTTTGCCACATAGGTATAGAACGTCTTACCCATGATGGTCACGGTGGAGAGTTCGGATTCGGCGGCTGCCGCACCCATCGGGATGGCAATGGCGAGACCGGCTGAGATAATATATCGGCAATTATGTATCATATCTGAGGGTGGGATGATGAATCAGTGTAGGATTTCTGTGATTGTGCGATAGACCACGTAATAGAGGATTGAGGCGGGGATTACCATCAGCAGCGAGTCGATGCGGTCCAGAATTCCGCCATGACCCGGGATGAGATTGCCTGAATCCTTCATATTGAGGTTGCGCTTGATGCATGACTCAAAGAGGTCGCCAAATGTGGAGAATATCGCCACAATCAGGCCGCCGAGAGCCCAGAAGAGCACAGGGTGGCTCACATTGAGAGCGCTGAGCGGAGAGTGGGTGGCCCCGAAGATTGCGCCGAGTGCCACGCTGCATGCCAGTCCGCCCCAGAAGCCTTCCCATGATTTCTTGGGCGAGATGCGCTCGAAGAGGCGATGCCGGCCGAATATGCTGCCGAAGAGATAGGCACCGGTATCGTTGATCCAGATGAGGATAAACATAGCCAGAATCGGCATGCATGTGCCTTCGGTCATATAGAGGAAGATACCCATGAATACCATCATGGCCAGAGGGAGCGCCACATATACCTGCGAGGCGATATCCACGGCAAATTCCCTCTCCGGATGCTCGCGGTGAGAATATACGGTAATGATCATACGCCCTATGAGCCATATAAACCAGAGCAGCAGGAAGGGATAGGGGAACAGGATGGCCGGAATCGGGCAGAACACGAGGCATAGCGCCCCCATCACATCGTAGAGACCGATGCCGGTGGCCGATGTGTCGGCGAAGCGCATCTTGCGCAGTTCCGTGATGCCGAGTGCGGCCATCACGCCGGCCAGAATGGCCACACCGATGTCGGCTGCCCAGCAGGCCAGGATTATGATAAGCACGTAGACGGCGCCTGAAACGGCGCGCACCGCAGTCTTCTTAGTGTCAAGCATGAAGAATAAGTATATTTCAGAATATCATTGTCCTCGTCGTTGAGTCGAGGGGTTTGAGATGACTATGAATAAGTCACAATATGCAAAATTACGAAAAAAACCGCAAAAGAGCCAACTCTTCTGCGGTTTTCTGATTGAGTTTTTCTAACTTGCGGTGCTCAAGTCTATCTCAGAGCCATTCCGGATTGCGGTATTCACTGCGGGCCGTCATTCCTCAAGTTCCTTGGGCACGGCTGCGAGCTCGAGCTTATGGTCTTCGATAAATTTAATGATCTCCTGCTTCTCGGGGATGTCGTCGACATCGACCTTGATGCGTCGCAGAGCATTGAATACCGAAGTATTCGAGGCATAGACGTGGCGATATGCACTGGCGATCTCATCAATGGCAGTCTCCGACTTGTTGCATCGTCGCAGCACAAAGGAATTCACCCCCTTGTACTCGATCGGGTTGTGGGCCATGATAGTAAACGGCGGCACATGGTTGTTGACGCGGCAACCACCCTTGATAAGGCAGTAGGATCCCACATCGCATCTCTCATGCACGAGTGCATTAGAAGAGAGAATAGTGAAATCACCGATATTCACGTCGCCTGCTATCTTCACGGCATTGCCGAGCACACAGTAGTCGCCGATATTGGAATCGTGACCGATGTGGCTCTGGGCCATGACGAATGAGTTGTTGCCTATGCGTGTCGCCTCACCCGGGAATATGGAGCGATTGATGATCACATGCTCACGGATGGTGTTGTTGTCGCCGATTATTACCAGACTGTCTTCACCTTTCCAGCGGAAATCCTGAGGAGTGGCTGCAATAATTGAGCCCTCGTGGATCTGATTGTTGTTGCCGATGCGGGCACCGGAACGTATCACTGCGTTGGGTCGGATATGACAGTTGTCGCCGATCACTACATTGCCTTCGATATATACGAAGGGATCGATCACTACATTGTCGCCAATCCTGGCTTCAGGATCGACATGCGCAAGTTTGCTGATTTTATTCATAGTAGATGCCGATTTTGAGGTTAACATTATGAATCGGAGAGGCCGGTGCCGCTTCATGAAGCAGGCTATCTATGATATTAACGCTTTTTAAGCATGATTTTATCATCGGTGCGGGCCACTCATCGGTCGGCGGCATCAGCGGCCACCTCCCACGGCCTGATAGAGGTCGATGAGGGCAGTGACCTTATTGTGCCAGCAAGCGAGGCTGGAGAGCTGAGCCTGCAGCAGTGCCGAACGTGCGGTGAGCACTTCGAGATAGGTGGTAGACTGGCCGAAAGTGAGAAGTTCCTGAGTGTATTCCACCGACTTCTCGAGGGCGTCGATCTGATTCTCCACCTGCACGCGCTTCTCGGCATTTTTGGTGTATTTGACCATGGCGTCGCTCACTTCGGCCGAAGCATTGAGCACCGAATACTGGAAGTTATTGAGCGCGATCTGCTGCGAAGCCTTTGCCGCCTCGAGGGTGGCGATGTTCTGTCCGCGCGAGAAGATGGGGGCGGTGAGCTGACCGGCGAGCTGGATAAACCATTTTCCGGGATTGGTGATCATAGAGCCCAGAAGATTGGTGAAACCGCCATTGGCCGAGATGTTGATGCTCGGATAGAATGCGGCTCGAGCCGAATTGGTGGTATAATATGCAGCAGCCAGAGCGCGCTCGGCAGCGGCCACATCAGGTCGGGCGGCGAGATAGCTCACGGGGAGTCCGCTCACCAGAGCCTGCGGGATGTCGAAATTCAGATTGGAAGTGACCTGCCATTCCTGCGGATATGTGTTGAGCAGGAGTGAGAGGGTGTTCTGAGTGGTGCGGATCGACTGTTCGAGGTCGGGAATCGAAGCGAGGATGCTGTAGTAGTTGGCTTCGCTCTGCACCACAGCTGCCTCGGTGACCATACCGGCGGTCTTCATATCCTTCATCGACTGCACCTGATCGGCCCAGATGTCGGATGTGCGCTTAGTGAGGTCGAGCTGCTGGTTGAGGAGCACGAGGGCGTAATATGTCGAAGCCACACCGCATACAATCTGCGACTGCGCTGCCTGACGATAATCCTCGGCCTGCTCCACAGCCACTTCGGCACCGCGCTTGCGGTTGAGGATTTTGCCGAAGGCGTCGATTTCCCAGTTGAGTGCCAGGGGGATTGTGTAGCTCCAGTTCATATGGCTGCCGCCATATGAGGATGTCCCGCCGTTGGGGCTGAGGGCCAGCGAGGGGAAATAGCTGAGGCGGGCGCCTTTGAGCTGGGCGCGGGCAATGTCGATATTGAGTCGGGCATTGTCGAGGTCCTTATTGTTGTCGAGGGCGGTCTGAATGAGCGACTGCAGCTGCGGGTCGGTAAATACGTCGCGCCATCCCAGATAAGGGAGCGAGGCCGAGTCGGGCTTTGCCTCGAGAGCCTTCTTATAGTCATCGACTATCGCTTCATTCTCCGGCAGTGAATATTTCTGGTAGAGGTGACAGCTCGAGAGAGTGGATGCCAGCACTACCATAGCCGCAGAACGTAAGAATATATTGGCTTTCATCTTGATTGCTGATGATGGGGTTATGAATCCGCTCTCCGGCCGTCGGTGATCGCCCGGCCGGAGAGCGGGAGTGATTATTTCTTGATTGCGTATTGCTCGATTTCGGAATTGAGTTCCTGCACATCTTTGTCTTTCCACTTCACGGGAGATATCTTCTCCTGGATGAGCTGGAATGTCACGAAGAGGGCCGGCACTATGATTACCTGGAACACCATGCCGATAAGCATACCGCCCACGGCGCCTGTGCCGAGAGCCTGGTTGCCGTTCTTGCCGGCGCCATGCGCAAACATAAGCGGGAGCAGACCGATGATCATGGCCATCGAGGTCATGAGGATCGGGCGCAGACGCGCCATGGCACCCTGGATAGCGGCGTTGACCACGCTCATGCCGGTCTTGCGGCGGTCGAGGGCGAACTCTACGATAAGGATGGCGTTCTTGGCCAGCAGACCGATAAGCATGATGAGTGCAATCTGGAGGTAGATGTTGTTGGAGATATCACGCATGTCGGCGAAGATGAATGTACCCATCAGACCGAAGGGCACCGAGAAAATCACGGCCCACGGGAGCACATAACTCTCATACTGGGCCGAGAGCACGAGGAACACAAAGAGGAGCACGAGCGCAAACACAGCGCCCATCGATGTGCCGCCGGTGGCCTCCTCACGCGTCATGCCTGAGTATTCGAAGGTGTAGCCCACGGGGAGAGTCTGCTGAGCCACTCGGTTGATGGCTTCGATGGCCTGACCCGATGATACACCCGGAGCCGGCGAACCGGTCACGGAGATTGAGGTAAACATATTGAAGCGGTTGATAAGGTCGGGGCCGTAGACGCGCTTGAGCGACACGAAATTGTCGATCGGAGCCATCTGGTCGCCATTGCGCACCTTGATCTGCTTCAGAGTCTCGGGCGATACGCGGGCCTCGGGCGAGGCCTGCATCATCACGCGGTAGAGCTTACCGTAGGAGTTGAAGTTCGACACATACATACCGCCATAGTAGCCCTGCAGGGCGGTGAGGATGGCGTTCTGTGTGAGGCCTGCCTGCTTCACCTTGGCCACATCGATTTCCACCATATACTGCGGGAATGTGGGGTTGAAGGTAGAATAGGCCATCTGGATTTCGGGCTGGGCGTTGAGCTGGCCGATGAAGTTCTGGTAAACCTTAAAGAAGCTCTCGAGCGAGCCGCCGGTCTTATCCTGAAGCTTGATCTCGAAACCATTGGTCATCGAATAGCCCGAAATCATCGGAGGCTGGAAGAACATGATAGTGGCCCCCTTGATGGCCTGACACTTGCCGATGAGCTGCGCCACCACGGCATCGGCCTGATCCTGAGGCTCGGTACGCTCCGACCAGTCCTTAAGCTTGATGATGAAAGAGCCATAGGTATTGCCTCGGCCACCGATGAAGCTGAAGCCCATGATCTGGGTGCGCGACTTCACGCAGGGGATAGTGCCGATGATTGAATCTACCTGGTCGAGAATCACCTGTGTGCGTTCCTGCGAGGCTGCCGGGGGGAGTGTCACGGCGCCCATGATGGTGCCGGTATCCTCATTAGGCACGAGGCCGGTGGGGGTGATCGACATAAGCCATACCAGCACTGCAACCGAGGCCACCACGATGCTGAAGCTGGTCACCTTATGGGCCACGAAGAATTTCACCACTTTGCGGTATACATTGAGCAGGCGGTCAAACTGGTGGTTGAAGGCATCGATGAAATCCTTGGAGAAGATACCGATCAGCGCCAGCACAGCCACCACGCATGCAATCACACTGAGGGTGACGTTCTCGAATGTGTACCATCCCAGCACGAGGAAAGTCACGGCTGCCACGAGGAGCACGGTAGTGATAATCGGCGGGAATTTCAGGCGGAAGCGGCGCTTGTAGGTCTCGGTCACCACTTCGCCGGCGGCTGAATAAGCCTTCTTCATTCGGGTGGAGAGGGGATCGGTCTCACCATCCTCATTCTTGTGAGGCTTGAGGAAGAGGGCGCAGAGGGCCGGCGAGAGGGTAAGGGCGTTGACTGCCGAAAGGCCGATTGCCATAGCCATCGTCAGACCGAACTGACGATAGAAGATACCGGAAGTGCCACCCAGGAACGACACCGGGATAAACACCAGCATCATAACCAGAGTGATCGAGATAAGAGCGCCGGCGATTTCGCGCATCGCATCGATAGAGGCTTTCCTTGCCGATTTATAGCCCTGGTCGAGCTTGGCATGGACAGCCTCCACGACCACGATGGCGTCGTCGACCACAATCGCAATCGCAAGCACGAGAGCGGCCAGGGTGAGGAGGTTGAGGGTGAATCCGAAGATGTAGAGGAGGAAGAATGTGCCGATCAGGGCCACCGGAATCGAGATGATAGGAATCAGAGTGGAGCGGAAGTCCTGAAGGAAGATGAACACCACGAGGAATACCAGCACGAAGGCCTCGATAAGAGTCTTCACCACCTCATGGATAGAGGCGAACAGGAAGTCGTTGGCACTCATCTGAGTCTCGATGATGAGTCCCTTCGGGAGGTCTTTTTTAGCCTCATCGAGGAGCTTCTCGATCGATTCGATTACCGATGTGGCGTTGGATCCGGCACTCTGGTATACCACGAACGCGGAGCCGAGGTGACCGCTGATCTTGGAGCCCATGGTGTAGGTGAGGCGTCCGAGTTCAACCTTCGCCACATCCTTTAGTCGGAGCACCTCACCATCGGGTGTGGCACGGATTATGATATCGTCGAATTCCTTGGCATCCGTAAGACGTCCCTTATACTTCATGATATATTGGAACGACTGGTCGCCCTGCTCGCCAAACTGACCCGGAGCGGCCTCGAGGTTCTGCTCGGCCAGGGCGGCGGTGATGTCGGAAGGCATCAGTTTATACTGAGCCATCACATCGGGCTTGAGCCATATGCGCATCGAATAGTCGGCACCGAATGCGGAGGCATCGCCCACACCCGACACGCGCTTTACCTGCGGGAGGATGTTGATCGACACATAGTTCTCGATAAACTGCTGCGAGTAGTTCTCTTCCGGAGCGTAGACACCGCATACCATAAGCATCGAAGTCTGTCGCTTCTGGGTGAGCACACCCACCTGCGTAACCTCGGCGGGAAGGTAGGCCTGGGCCTTGGCCACACGGTTCTGCACATCGATGGCAGCCATGTCGGGGTCCATGCCCTGCTTGAAGTATACCTGGATTTCAGCCTGACCATCGTTGGTGGCTGTGGAGACCATGTAGTCCATATTCTCCGCGCCATTGATCTGCTCCTCGAGCGGGGCGATCACGGAGTTCATTACCGACTGCGCGCTGGCACCGGTATAGGTGGTGGACACCTGAATGGTAGGAGGAGCAATAGAGGGGTACTGCTCGATTGGGATAGTGGCGAGACCCAGCAGACCGAAAATCACGATAAAAATCGAGATTACGGTAGAGAGCACCGGCCTGTTGATAAAATTGTCAAGTTTCATGTATCATTTCATTGAGGGGCATGTGGTAGCGATGATCAGCACTTCTATGGGATAATGGGGGCGCTAAGGCATCGGTTAAATTCAGGCCCTGATGATCAGAATGATTTATGTATTATCACTTACCTGCCTGAGGCTGGGCTGCGGCAGCTGCTGCGGGACTTTTAGGTTTGATTACCATGCCATCCTGCACGCTGATGCCCACACCCTCGACCACAATCTGGTCGCCGGCCTTCAGACCGGAGGTCACGATATAGTTCTTGCCATCGTTGAGCTCCGACACCTGAATGGGTGTGGAATGCACCTTGGCGCTGTCGCCGAGCACATAGCAGAACTTCATATCCTGGATTTCGAAAGTGGCGCTCTGCGGAATCTGGATTGCACCGTTGGAAGTGGTGGGGATGAGCACATTTCCGGTGTTGCCGCTGCGCAGCATACCATCGGGGTTGGGGAATGTGGCCTTCACCTGAGCACTGCCGGTGTTGGAATCGAGCACACCCGAGATAGAAGTGATTTTGCCCGGGCGAGCATAGATCTCACCGTTGGCGAGCTGGAGCTGCACGGGGGGCATCTGATTTTTGGCGGCCTCCACGGTGCGGCTGCCATTGTCGGTGAGGGCGAGGATTTCCTTCTCGGTCATAGAGAATTGAGCCTCCATCTCACCATTGTTGGATACCACGGTGAGCAGAGTGGAGGGACTCACGAGAGTGCCCTCCTTGAAATCGATAGTACCCACCATGCCCGAAGTGGGTGAAGTGACTACCGAATAAGAGAGACTTTTCTGAGCGGCCACGAGATTGGCCTGAGCCTGATTGAGCTGAGCCTTGGCGGCATTGAGGGCATCGACCGAGGTCTGGTAGGCCGGAGCGCCAATGATGTTCTTGTCGAGAAGCATCTTATTGTTGTTGGCGTTGGTGGTGGCTGTGTTGACATTGGCCTGAGCCACTTGCACAGCGGCTTTAGCCTGGTCGACAGCAGCCTGGAGCGATACCTTGTCGATTTCAAAGAGCACCTGCCCCTTGCTGACGTGCTGACCTGCGCTCACACATACCTTGGTAAGGAAGCCGGTAGCCTGAGGGCGAATCTCCACGTCGTTGACACCCTGGAGAGTTGTGGGATAGGCAGTCATCAGTGTGGCATCGTCAGTCGCGACGGTCATCACTGCGAGCTCAGGCACCTGCTGAGTGGCCTGAGCCTCTTTCTTACATCCTGTAGAAATCATGCCGAGGGCCAGAAGGGCTGAACCGGCATACAAAATGTTGCATTTCATAGAGTTATAAGGAAATGTTTGTTGATATATTCTGATTATAGGGTGTGGAATCGGTCAGAATCACCGCGATGCCGATAAGCCCGGCCGGAGCCGATATTGCACTATCGCTCACTGATGGTTCATAAGATTAAACACCCGGAGAGGGGAGAGGTTTAAAACTATAGTTAAAAAAATAGTTTTCATACTGTCTTAAAAAAGATACCGCGAGGTGGATTCCGATGGGCAGTTTCATCACCTCACGGTATCTTTTGTATGGTATCAGGCATGAAGGCCTGAGGTCGGGGCGGAGTCTATTCCTTGTCGGTGTGGAGGAATTCGGGTGGAGTCCCGGCATCGTCGTCGTCGTCGACATGGGACGCGGTGGCGCCTTTTGATGCAGAAGCTGAGCGGTGGGAAGGTGCGGAATCGTCATTCTTTGGGGCCGTATTGCAGTCGTCGTCCCCCTCCTTCTTCTCAGCGCGAGCCTTGGAATCGGCGGCGTTGAGTTCGATAATCTCATCGGTGCGCGATTTCCATTTGCGTTTTCCCAGAATGGCCTCCACATCGTCGTGGAGAATCACTTCGCGCTCTATGAGAAGATCGCGGATGGCATTATGCTGCTTGGCGTATTCCTTGAGAATCGACTTGGCGCGCTCATACTGCTCATTGATAATGCGGGTCACCTCATCGTCGATCAGTTTGGCGGTCTCTTCCGAGTAGGGTTTCTGGAATCCGTAGTCCTGACCGGAGCTGTCGACGTAATTGAGGTTAGGGAGCTTATCACTCATGCCATACATAATCACCATGGCACGGGCAATCTTCGTGACGCGCTCCAAATCATTGCTGGCGCCGGTGCCCACCTGCCCGAGGAATACCTCCTCGGCCGCGCGGCCACCGAGCAGCCCGCATATAGAGTCGAGCAGAGCCTGGGTGGGCACGATCTGCCGGGCTTCCGGAGCATACCATGCGGCACCCAATGCGCGGCCACGCGGCACTATAGTGACCTTCACCAGCGGATCACCATACTGCAGCAGCCATGAGATGGTGGCATGGCCGGCCTCATGAGTGGCAATCGACACTTTCTCCTCCGGGGTGATGATGCGCGAGCGCTTCTCGAGGCCACCCACAATGCGGTCGATGGCTCCCATGAAATCTCCGAAGTCGACAGAATCTTTATTATTTCGGGCTGCTATGAGGGCCGCCTCATTACATACATTGGCGATATCGGCACCTGAGAAACCCTGAGTCTGGCGAGCCAGTTGCTCCACATCGAGCTTGCTGTCGACCTTCAGATTGCGCAGATGCACATTAAAGATCTCAATGCGGTCGGTGAGTTCAGGCAGATCCACATAAATCTGGCGGTCGAATCGGCCCGGACGCAGGAGCGCCTTGTCGAGCATATCGGCACGGTTGGTGGCGGCCAGAATTATCACACCATTGTTGGAGCCGAATCCATCCATGGCGGTAAGCATCTGGTTGAGCGTATTCTCGCGCTCATCATTGCCCCCCATGCTGGGGTTTTTGCCACGGGCGCGGCCCACGGCATCAATCTCATCGATAAATACGATACAAGGAGCTTTCTCGGCAGCCTGCTTGAAGAGGTCGCGCACACGAGCCGCACCGACGCCCACAAACATCTCCACGAAATCAGAACCCGAAGTAGAGAGGAAAGGCACATTGGCCTCGCCTGCCACAGCCTTGGCCAGCAGGGTCTTACCGGTGCCCGGAGGGCCTACGAGGAGAGCGCCGCGCGGGATTTTGGCGCCCAATTCGGTGTAGCGCTGCGGATTCTTAAGAAACTCCACAATCTCCTCGATTTCCACCTTGGCTTCGGCCAGACCGGCCACATCCTTGAAAGTGACATTTGTGCCACCCGACTTGTCGAAAACCTTGGCTCGCGATTTTCCCACATTGAAAATACCGCCGCCACCTCCGGCACCATTGCTCATGCGTCGCGACATCAAAACCATGAATAATATGAAGAGTGCGATCGGGCCGAAATACCAGAATATTTTCATCAAGTCGGAGCCGCGCTCATAGGTCACATCGATTTCAGGTTTCCCTTCGCTTTTGAGCTGGGCGTTCCATTCCTCGATCTTATTGCTGATCTTATCGGCCGAAGGGATAGTGGCCTTCAGTTTGATTTCTGACGAAGCGGAGTATTTCGGGTCGATATGTTGCATCTTCAGCCCCGTGTCGTTGAGCTGACCCTCGGCTATTCCACTTTCGGAGAGCACCACGATTTTTTCAAACTGACCCGATGCGGCAGCATCTTCAAATTGGGTCCAGTTGACCGACTTGGTCTGCGAATTGTCCTGAAAATAGTAAAGGCCGAGCAGACAAAGTATGATGAGTGCATACATCCAATACATATTGAATGCAGGTCTCCTCTGCGGAGAGCGGTTGTTCTTTTTGGGTATAAGGTTCATAGTTGTCCGGAAAATGTAGGCTGCCCGATATCAAACGGCCGGGCAGGTATGTGATGAGGAGATTGTGATGGAGAGTAGAATATGCAGGGAGAGTTAGTCGATATCAGGGAGTTCGGTCGATTTGCCGTCGCTCCATAGCTCCTCGAGGCGATAGAATTCTCGCACTTCAGGCTGGAAGACATGAAGCATCACCGAACCATAGTCTACGATAATCCACTGGGCATTGCGATAGCCGTCGGTGGCATAGGGTTTGATATGAAGCTGGCGAGACACCTCTTCGCGCACATTGTCGGCGATTGCGCTGACCTGGGCTGAAGATCGGGCCTGACAGATGATAAGGGCCGGCGCGGGGCTGCATTCGATCTCCGAGAGGTCGATTAGCTGGATTTTCTGCCCTTTCTTGTCGTAGATGGCTTCGATGATAGCTGCCTGCAGCTCATTGGGTGATTGCATATGGTAGGGTTAAGTAGTTGAGTATTAATACATTATTATTGTCAATAGGGGTGGGAGCCTAAGATGGCTCCCACCCTTCTATGTTTTATAACAACAAAATTACAAAAAATATCCGATACCGAAGTGATAAAAAACGTGAAAATGCGGCCCCGGCTTCACGCAATGAGTGTGGCTCAGAATGGATAACGAGACTCCACTACGCTCCAATCCACGATATCCCAGAGGCGGTGCAGATAGTCGGCGCGGCGGTTCTGGTAGTCAAGGTAGTAGGCATGTTCCCAGACATCGAATACGAGTATCGGGTTGAGATTGCGAGTGAGGGGATTTTCGGCGTTGCTACCCTTGATGATTTCAAGCTTGCCATCGGCATCGTTGGCGAGCCATATCCAGCCGCTTCCGAAGATTGAGGCTCCGGATTCTTCAAATTGTCGCTGGAAATCCTCAAACGAACCGTACTGCATCTCGATCTGCTCCATCAGTCGGCCTCCGGGCACTTTCTGTCCTTTCGGCATGAACTGGAAGAAGTAGAATATATGGTTCCAGGCCTGCGAGGCATTGTTGAAGAGAGGGCCATCGCTCTCCATTATGATTCGCTCCAGCGGCATATCTTCGAAGGGGGTACCCTCGATGAGTCGGTTGAGATTGTCGATATATGCTTTCTCGTGCTTACCATAGTGATAGTCGATCGTCACGGGTGAAATCGCCGGCATGAGGGCATCCGGCGGATAAGGAAGGATGGGTTGTGTGAATTTCATAGTCATATAAATTCTTTTGTGAGTTACTTAGAGCGCGCTCTTAGGAAAAACAACTGCCATCAGATATTGTTCGCCCGGGGAGGTGCTGACATACACCTTCCCGGGCGAACAGATATATATATTGCTTCTCACGCCAAGGCGTGGAGGAAATCAATCAAAGATTGCATCCCAGTCCTTATATACAGGCTGGTAGCCTACGCGTCGGATAGCCTCCTCCACCTCGGCCGGGGTGCGCGAGTCGCACACTTCAAATTGCTCCAGTTCTTCGGCGGCATGGGTGTAGCCACCCGGCTCCGTGCGGCTTCCGGCGCTCATGGAGGTCACACCGAGAGTGGCCATATTGTCGCGCAGCAGCGAGGGTTCGCGGGTGGAGTATGAGATATCCACATCATGGTCGAAGAGGCGGAATGCGAAAGTGACCTGAGCCAGCTGCCGGTCGGAGATCACGCTCTTAGGTTTGAATCCGCTTTCAGAGGGTCGCATACGAGGGAAATTGACCGAGAATCGCGACTTCCAATATTTCTTCTGCAGATACCTCAGATGGCGAGCCAGCATCACCACATCGCCGCGCCAGTCTTCCAGTCCGAGCAGGGCGCCCATGCCGATCTTATGCACACCGGCCTCCCCCATACGGTCGAAGCCATTGAGTCGCCAATCGAAAAAGGCCTTCATGCCGCGCGGATGGTATTTGCGGTATGACTCCCGATGGTAAGTCTCCTGAAAACATACCACTCCATTAAGACCGGCATGAGTGAGCCGCTCGTAGTCGGCGCTTCGCATCGGCATCACCTCGATAGTGAGATTGTGGAAATATGGGCGACACACCTTAAGCACCTTCTCCAGATAGTCTACACCGCAGATCGAGGGATACTCACCCGCCACAATCAGCAGATTCTCAAACGGAGCCAGCTTGCGGATAGCCTTACATTCCTCCTCCACCTGCTCGAGGGTGAGCACAGTGCGATGCATAGGGTTGTCGTGGTTGAAGCCGCAATACACGCACTTATTCGTGCAGGCATTGCCCACATACATCGGGATATACATCGAGATTGTCTTGCCGAATCGCTCGGCGGTGTAATGGCGGCTCAGCGCAGCCATCTCATCGATGCGAGGGGCGGCGGCTTCCGAGATCAGGACCGCGAAATCCTCCGGGGTGAGAGTCCGGTCGGGATTCTGCGCTTTGCGCATCACCCGCTCCACATCCTCGGGTGTGGCCTGCTCCACCATCCGGATGGTGAGGTCCCAATCATAGCGGTCGATAATATCGGCATAACCGCGACCAAAGATATGGTCGCGGTCAGGATCCGATACTTTCCGGTTGATGCTTACTTGTCGCATTGCTCTGCTATGTTTTGGGATATGCGCATGGCGCAGAAATTGGGGCCGCACATGGTGCAGAACTTATCGTCGGCATCGGGAGCGTTGCGACGCGACTCCATGTAATACCGGCGCGCCTTCTCAGGATCGAGCGAGAGGTTGAACTGGTCTTTCCAGCGGAATTCATATCGGGCCTTCGAGAGAGCATCGTCGCGCACCGATGCGCCCGGATGCCCCTTGGCCAAGTCGGCAGCATGGGCGGCTATCTTATAGGCTATCACACCTTCGCGCACATCGTTGAGGTCGGGGAGCGAGAGGTGTTCCTTCGGAGTCACATAGCATATCATCGCAGTGCCGAGATTGGAGATAATCGCAGCGCCGATGGCCGAAGTAATATGGTCGTAGGCCGGAGCTATGTCGGTGGTCAGCGGGCCGAGGGTATAGAAGGGAGCGCTATGGCATGCTGAAATCTGTCGCTCCATATTCTCCTTGATCTTATGCATCGGCACGTGGCCGGGACCCTCGATGAGCACCTGCACATCATGTTCCCAAGCCTTGGCACAAAGTTGGCCGAGCACATCGAGCTCGAGAAATTGAGCGCGGTCGTTGGCATCATGGGTTGAGCCCGGGCGCATGCCGTCGCCGAGCGATACGGCCACGTCATATTTATTTAGAATCTCGCAGATCTCATCAAAATGAGTGTAGAGGAAACTCTCCTCATTATGGAGCACCGTCCACTGGGTCATGATAGAGCCGCCACGGCTCACACAGCCGGTGAGTCGCTCCTTGACGAGCTCGGCATGTTGGCGCAGCACACCGGCATGGATTGTGAAATAATCCACACCCTGTTCGCACTGCTCGATGAGTGTGTCGCGGTAGATTTCCCATGTGAGTCGGCTCACATCGCCATTCACCTTCTCAAGCGCCTGATAGATAGGCACAGTGCCTACGGGCACAGGGCAATTGCGCACAATCCATTCGCGGGTTTCATGGATATTGTCGCCCGTAGAGAGGTCCATCAGAGTGTCGCCCCCCCAATAGCAGCTCCACACAGCCTTGGCCACCT
This sequence comes from Muribaculaceae bacterium, assembly GCA_029051525.1. Classification (GTDB taxonomy): domain Bacteria; phylum Bacteroidota; class Bacteroidia; order Bacteroidales; family Muribaculaceae; genus Lepagella. The sequence goes on along the minus strand of JAIDKG010000099.1, from coordinate 52,780 downwards.
CCTCCTCGATACCCGAAGAGAGGGCGGAATTGCCGATATTGGTGTTGAGTTTCACACTGAAAGCCGAGCCGATAATCATAGGTTCGGCCTCCGGGTGATTGATATTGGCGGCAATCACGGCGCGACCGGCGGCCACCTCATCGCGCACGAATTCCGGAGTGATATGGCTCTTGATGCCACGCTTCTCATTGTCGAGATTCTCACGGATTGCCACATATTCCATCTCAGGGGTGATGATACCCTTTCGGGCATAGTGCATCTGAGTGACGCGATGGCCCTCCTTGGCCTTGCGCGGCCGATGTGCCACCGGGAAGCGGATTGCATCGAGTTCCGGATTGTCGCGGCGCTCCCGGCCGTATTCGCTTGTGATGTCGTCCTGAAGGATGGTGTCGTCGCGATCCACTACCCACTGCTCGCGGGTGCGCGGCAGACCGGCGTTGATATCCACCTTATAAGAGGGGTCGGTATATAGACCGCTCGTGTCATAGATTGTGATATCCTCATTGGGATGCTCCACCCGGCGGCCATCTTCAATCTTGACAGTGGGATACTGATGCACCACTCTCATGCCCACCTTGATGGGGAAGAGTTTGCCGTCGACATATACTTTCTCAGAATTGGGATATGCGGAGAGGTCGATATTCTCAATTTTCATGATTCTGACGAGGAGGAATAATCGTATGTGTTAGAGTTGATTAAGAAAAGATGTGAGGGGAGAGGTGGCTTGGGCGGTGAGTGATGTGCCCCCCAGTCCGGCCAGATAAGCCTCACGGCCGGCTTCCACCCCCTTGCGAAACGCCACAGCCATGCGCACCGGGTCGTCGGCCACAGCGATAGCGGTATTCACCAGCACAGCATCGGCACCCATCTCCATGGCCTCGGCCGCATGCGAAGGGGCGCCCAGACCGGCATCGACCACCACCGGCACATTGCTCTGCTCGATGATGATGCGCAGCATGTCGCGGGTGAGCAGGCCGCGGTTGGTGCCTATCGGTGCGCCGAGCGGCATCACGGCAGCCGAACCCACCTCCTCAAGTCGCTTACAGAGCACCGGGTCGGCCTGAATATACGGGAGCACCACAAATCCTTCGGCCGCCAGAATCTCAGTGGCCTTGAGAGTCTCGATCGGATCAGGCATAAGATAGCGCGGGTCGGGATGAATCTCAAGCTTTATGAAGGGGGTATGGAAGATTTCTCGGCTCATACGGGCGGCCAGCACCGCCTCCTCGGCATCGCGCACTCCCGAGGTATTGGGGAGAAACTGCACATGCTCGCGATTGATGTGGGTGAGCATATCATCGGTGGCCTCATTGAGCATGTTGACACGCTTCATGGCCACAGTGATCATCTCAGAGCCGGAGGCCAGGATGGCATCCAGCATCATCTGCGACGACGGGAATTTACCCGTGCCCACGAAGAGGCGCGAGGTGAATTCGCGAGGTCCGATTTTCAGTAGATCGTTCATATGATGTAATATAGTCAATTCGTATTATTGTATTTTCCCCGGCATGTGCCGGGAAAGTAAGGGGGGTGGAGATGGTGAGCTATGCGGGAGCTTCGTGCTGATACGTATCGGCATGAGCGCTCTTCACACTCCGGCGGGGAGCATGGCGATAAACTTCCGGGTGGCCTCCACCATATCATCGGCAAAGGCAATTGCACCGCTCACAGCTATGCCATCGCATCCTGCCTCAAGAAGCGGCTGCACATCCTCAAGCCGGATCCCCCCCACAGCCACATGAGCTATATTGATCTCAGCGCTCTTCATCTGATTGCAGAGATCGGCAATACCGGAGATACCCAGAATGGGAGCCAGATTCTTCTTGGTATTGGTGTCGGCATAAGGACCCATGCCGATATAATCGATGTCGAGAGCCTGCACCGCTTCGATATCCTCAAAGGTATTGGCTGTGACGCCGATCACGGCGAGCGGGCCTAACTCCAGGCGCGCTTTCGACGGCGGCATATCGCTCTTGCCAAGGTGCACACCGGTGCAATTCACATCGCGGCACACATCTACATGATCGTTAATAATCAGAAAAGCCTCCTTCTCATCGGTCAGAGGTTTTATGGTGCGGGCCATTTCGGCCACCTCATCGGCAGAGGCATCCTTCATGCGAAGTTGAACCCAGCGGCAACCACCCTCGAGCACGGCCTTCACCTGCTCCGGGATGGAGTGGGGAGAATCGGTATTGGTAATATATTGAAGCATATGTATTAGATTTAGACCCCACCCTTCACAACCTATATATCGTCGAGGCCGGGGAATTTCGACCGGAGGATATAGCGCATCCTCCGAATATCTATAGAGATAACGCGCAGAGTAGAGATTTTGATTCCTCCGGGCGGTTCTCGAATTGCAAAAATAGCAAAATAAAACCGAATCAGGAATCTTTTCGGGGAAATTTTAAGGAACGCGCTCTTAAGGAGCGCGCTCTTAGTCCATCCGATGACAGGAGCTCTCAGGCCAAAGGGCACCCAACATCGCAGCCCCCGCGAATCCCAGCTTTTGCAGCAGGTCAATCCGCGATGGTGTCACTCCACCCAAGGCCACCACCGGAATCCCGGCCGCTGTCAGGTCGCTGCGCAACCGATGGTACTGCTCCGGAGGGAATGCCGCGCCATAGCCCTGTTTTGAGATGGAATCGAATATGGGGGAGAGGGTCACATAAGCTAATGGATATGTGGCGGATTCAGATCCTTGGGTGTCGGCTCCGGCATGCGCCGCATCCATCACCTCCGCTATAGAATGACACGATCTGCTCACTCTCGGTCTGTAGCCCTCCGGGAGCACCGGGAGCCTGGGATTGCGCGAATTGAGATGCAGGCCTCCTATACCATAGGCCCCGCCAAGATGATGGTGATCATGCAGCGAGAGTCGCTCACGAAGCGGAGCAGGAATGGCAGAAATCAGGCGCTGCATCTCATCGGCCGTAGCCGATGGATGTCGCAGATGAAAATAATCCACGTAGCCATCCGAGAGATGCGCGGTGATTATCTGCGCCTCATCCGGTCGGATGGCGGGTGGTGTGATGCCGATTATCAGAAATCCGTGTGGCATAGAGCGTAAAGGATAGACTGGCTGCTCTTAGCCCCCGTAGGCGGCCGATATGATTGTGATCACATCGCCATGGTTGAGCATTGTGGCCGCATGTTGAGCGGCTGTCACAAGTCGGGAATTCAGGGCCACGGCAGTGCCGCTCACCGGTATATGTCGCCATTCCAGCAGCTGGGCCACGCTCTTCACCTCCTCGGGGAGATCCATGTGCTGGCCATTGATAATTACAGAGATATGCATAGTGTAGATAATTTTCAGATATGAGAGCGCCTCTTAGATTGATGTGATGCCAGGGCAGTCACGAATGTGGGGCCATGGCTATCCGGCCGGTCAGGGTAAAGCCGGAAGTCGGCACCCTCCAGGAGCAGATTGTGCATCAGCAGCCGGGCCATCTGCACTGCTTGCCGAGCCGGGTGGCCGAGAGCCAGAAGAGTGGCTATGGCCGAGGAATATACACAGCCGGTGCCATGAGTATTGGGAGTGGGCACCTCGCCCCCGGTGAAGCGGGCTATGAGCGGGGCATCGCCCGAAGGGTCGGCTGTGAAGAGGATGTCGCAGTATGGATGGTCCACATTATGACCACCCGTAAGCAATAGGTGCCGGCAGTGGTAATGCTTCAGGAAAGTGCGTCCCGCCAGGAGAGCGTCGGCATCGGTGAGGCGCCCGGATGCAGCCCGGGAGTTGCCGGTATATTCCTCACAGGCAGAGAGAAGAGGTGCTGTGAGGCGGGAGAGTTCCACGAGATTTGGAGTGGCCATATCCACGCATTGCAGAAAAGCACGCAATTCCTGCTCCTCCTCCCACCAATCGGCCTTGAAATTGGCTGCTCCGGCAGTGGGTGCCATCACCGGGTCGAAAACCACATTGCTCACCTTATGGTGCTCCAGCATTCCCTTCAGTATTGCCATATGTCGCGCCGACGGGAGCATCCCGATCTTGAGAGCCGAAGGCCTGGCATTATCAAGCACAGCACTCAATTGGTCGGCAAAGAGAGTCTCCTCGACCGGGATCATCATGCGCAGGCCGTCGGGGCCTTGCGAAGTGACGCAGCTTACCACCGGCATAGGGAATGCGCCCAAATGGCGCGCCACAGCGATATCGGCCGACAGCCCTGCACCACCCGAGCAATCCGTGCCCCCCACGAGAGCCACAACCGGCACCTGAGTGGTATTACTTTGCATCGGCGCGAGGTGTTTTATCTCTCTCCGGGAGCGACGATTCTATCTCATCAAAGCACTCCGCCATCAGACGCTTCGTATTGAATCCCTTCTCACCGGGATAGATGGGCTTGTGGATGGTGAGGGTGATGCGGCCGGGTGTGGTATTATATGTGGTGCGCGGCATGCGTCGGAAAGCACCGTCAATAGTTATGGGCACCACCGGGAGGCGGTATTCGGCGGCCAGCATGAATGCCCCACGCTTGAATGGAATCATCTTGCCATCGAAAGTGCGACTGCCTTCAGGGAAGATTACGAGCGACATGCCACCCTGCAGCGTCTTTTCCGACTCAGCAATAGTGGTGCGGATACCGGTCACCGATGAATCATCGACCATCACATGCCCCGCACGGCGGCAAGCCTTGCCCACGAGGAATATCTTCTCCAGCTCCTTCTTCATCAGCCACTTGAAATCATGGTTTAGATAGCCGTAGATTGCCCATATGTCGAAAGCTCCCTGATGATTGGCCACGAATACGTAGCTCGTCTTCGGGTCGATGTTCTCACGCCCCACAACCTTGACTCTCACAAAAAGGAGCGTGCACACACATCGGCTCCAGATATGGGCAGGGTAGTAACCCCAGAAATGATTGCCGCATATGCCGGCCATAACTATAGTCACAATCGCCGTGATAGCTGTGAGCACTACCAGGATAGGGTAGGCGATACACCACTGGTAAATCAGATAAAGGAATCTCATCGGTGTCTAAACGAGGTATGATTTTTGGGTTGGTAACATTTTGAGTTTCAGAGAGAGGAACTCTTGGCATCGGTAGGTGCAGAGGCTGCATCCAGATGCACATCCAGCTGAGGAAACGGGAATGAGAAGCCCATCTCCGGCAGGCGCGAGAAGAATGTGGCATTCATATCGTAGAAGAGTCCCCAATAGTTGGAGCTATGGGTCCATGCGCGCACTGTGAGATTGATTCTGCTGTCGGCCATCTCATTGAGTCCCACAAAGGGGGCACGGTCCACTCGCTGCTGTGCTGTAGGACTGAGAGCAGGATTCTCCTTAAGAGCCTTGGCCATGCGGCGCTTCTTATGGCGGTGCGACTCGGTGAGCCGGCCCCACCATGTGGTGGGAGCTGATAGATCCTCCTCCTCAGGGAGAGTGTCGCCATGCTCGAGAGCCTCTTTCCGTTCCGCCTCACGGGCCACTTCGGCGGCAAGTCCGCGTTTGGCAATATCATCTTCCACATATTTTACCACCACACGGTCGTCGGCCAGAAGGAGATTGATGATCGCCTCGCGTGCGGCATTGAAATCGGTATCATAAGAGAGGGAGATGGTCCAGTCCACACGTCGGTAATTCTCGGTGGAATAGTTATTGATCGACCCCGTGGAGAGTCCGCCGTTGGGGATAATGATTCTCTTATTGTCGGGGGTATTGATAACAGTATGGAAAATCTGAATCTCACCCACTGTGCCGGCATATCCCTGAGCCTCAATGTAATCACCCACACGATAAGGCTTGAGAAGGAGAATCAGCACACCACCGGCGAAATTCTGGAGAGTGCCGCTCAGAGCCATACCGATAGCCACACCGGCCGAGGCGAAGAGAGCCAGGAAAGAGCTCGTCTCCAGGCCGATAATACCTACAATCGTGATAATCAGTATGAAATAGAGCACCATCCTCACCAGAGAGAGCACGAAAGTGGTGAGTGAAGGGTCGACATGACGCCCGATCATCAGCTTATGCACCATGGCATAAAGTTTGCGGATTATAAAGCGTCCCACGTAGAATACCAGGATGGCAATCAGCAGTTTGAATGCGAAATCCACCATGCTGTTGGCTATCTTGGTGAGCGTATCGTCGAGCGAAAGCCCCTTGAAAGCCTCAAAAGCGGCTTTCTCCGATTCCGGGGTGTCGGGGAGAGGTACTATCGGCAGATCGTTGGTCTGAATCATATTAAGTGTCGGATTAATTGCAGATTATATAATAGTTGCTTGCCACGCTTACCACATCTGGCAAGTGGCGAGGCGGTCAATCTTCAGTATATCTGGGATATACGACCTTAAACCAGTCGAGCTTCTTGTAATATTCAGCCTTCTCCGACTCATCATCGTAGAAATAATGGCAGGAAATGCCGCTGAAATTCTCAGGGAGTATGGTGCGTCCGTCAAATCCATAATCAGAGGCTGCCTTATAGATTACCGTAGCGTCGAGAGCCCGGGTAAATGCAGCTTCATCCCACCCGGCATCAGGTCGGTTGGCGCCCCAGGTGCGGGTGTACTGGCCGAAATCTAAGAATGGCCCGTTGGGAGAACGCGAATACCGCTGCAGTTTCACCATCGAAAGGCGTTGGCCACCCACGGCAGTCTCAGCCACGCGCGCAAGCTCCGGCAGGTGAGAGGTGTCGATCACAGCGATTGTCACCACCTGGCTGCGGTCAAGGAAATACTGCGACATTGCCGAGGCTGCTCCGGTGAGGTCGTAGTCGCGTCGAGCCAGATATGGGATGGTAAGGTTATAAGGCATACCCTCAGAGGCCACCTCAGTGGGATAGGCCACGATATGCGAGGCTTTATCACGCAACTGATATATCACCTCGATCGACGACATATAGCAGCAGTCGAACCAGATGAAATCGAAAGTCCCGGAGGGGATGGCTTCGTTGAGTTCGATGATATCGCATGAGTCGGTGGTGCCCAGATATTGGTCGGCTCCATAGGAATAATTCACCTGTCCCGCATTGTAGGCAGATTGCGGGCGGCGGTTTTCAGAACTCTCCGGCACCACATGGTCGTTGAAATCGGGCTGCCATCCGGTGGCGTGGCTCCAGAAGATGATGCCGCGTTGCGCGGCGGGGGAAAGGGCGGTGTAATCACTGATCACCTGCGATATGCGTTCCGGGTCGGTGGAATACTGCGAGCGGTCGTACTGCTTGACCACAGTCGCAGAGTAAGACCCGTCTGCCTGTCGCACCACATGGCGCAGAGAGGGGAGTTCCTTCAGATCAAGCGAATAGATCCACACATCGGCCTCACCCGGCTTAGACTGCTCCATGCCCGAATAGAGTTCGGCGAGGTCGTCCTGCAGGTCATAGTGCAGATTATTGGATGCCACGGCATAGAGTAAAATCGATGTGGCATCCTCAGAGGGATTCGGATCAGGAGCAGGCTTCGGATCATCGCTACATGCCGGGAGCAGAATCGTAAAGGCAGCCGCTGCCGCAAGAGGGAATCTCTTCAGCATCCGGCTGGCGCGGGGGAGGAGAGAGGGAAACGAAAGCTTATAATCAGTCATAAATAATATCAAGCGTAATGATGATATGCGCACCATGAGAGCACGCTTTAAAACACAAAATTACTACATAAATTTCAGCGAACCAAACAAGAAAGGGTTGAAACGCGGTCTAAATACAAGGGAGATGTATGAAAAATGGTAAAATTTCGTTTAAACCAATAGGGTGGATGTTTGTTAAAAATGGTGAATACCCGGATGAGGTCGGCATATTCCGCCGGTTTCGGCAGAGTGAATCAAGCATATTTTCTCTGCGAGGAGAATGCAACTATCTGAAAAAGAAATGAAAAAATCACTTATATGGCTTCTTACGGCTGTCATGGCCATTACCTTCGGGTCTTTACTATATTTTCAGATTATGTATCTGGAGAATATGGTGAAGATGCGCGAGGCGCAATTTTCCGAAAATGTGATGCGCTCGCTCCATGCCACAGCCGAGATGCTGCAGCGCCGCGAGACTCTTCATTACCTTGAGGAGGATGTGCGTATGCTCGATGCCTCGGAGGGGGACTCATATATTGATGAGAATCAGGTGTCGAGCGAGACTCTTCTCGCCGCCGCCTCACCCTCTCACAATAATAAAATCAGCTATCCATCGGCCACAACCGGAGTGTCGGAGAGTTATCAGCAGCTTCAGACCACCCTGCGCCGCCAATATCAATACCAGAAGGGATTGCTCAATGAGATAATCCTCAATATATTGCGCGAGGCTCCTACGCGTCCGCTGCTGGAGCGTGCCGACTCGGTAGAGGTGCGCCGCTATCTGCGTGATGAGCTCGCCGGCAATGGTGTGACAATCCCCTTCACCTTCGGAGTGACCGATGCCTATGGTCATTATGCCTATCAGACCCGCGGCTTCGTGACCAGCACCGATGTGCCCGCCTATTCGGCAGTGCTCTTCCCCAATGCAGGAGCCAATTACCGTCTTGTAGTGGAATTCCCCACACGCGATTCCTATATCTTCTCATCGGTGAGATTCATCATCCCCACTCTGGCATTTACCGTGATACTGCTTGTGATATTTCTCTACACGGTGATATTGATATTCCGCCAGAAGAAGCTCTCCGAGATGAAAACGGATTTCATCAACAATATGACCCACGAATTCAAGACCCCGATATCCACAATATCGCTTGCCGCTCAGATGCTCGATGATGACTCGGTGAGGAAGTCTCCAAATTCGCTCAAGCACCTTGCCAATGTGATAGGCGAGGAGTCGAAGCGACTCAGATTCCAGGTGGAGAAGGTGCTCCAGATGTCGGTCTATGACGATGCGGGAGGATCGGCCCTGAAATTCACTGTGGTCAATGTCAACAATATAATCTACAATATCGCCAATACCCAGAAAATCAAGGCTGAAAAGGATGGCGGCCGCATTGAGGTGGCTCTGGATGCCATCGATGCTGATGTGCGGCTCGATGAGATGCACTTCACCAATGTGATCTTCAACCTGCTCGACAACGCCCTGAAATACATGAAGCCCGATACCGCTCCCGAGCTTAAGGTGAGTACCCGCAATGTGGCCCATAACCAACTCGAAATCCGAATCCGCGACAACGGCATCGGACTCCGCAAAGAGGACCTCAAGCGGATATTCGAGAAATTCTATCGTGTGCCCACCGGCAATCGCCACGATGTGAAAGGCTTCGGACTCGGTTTGGCCTATGTGAAGAAGATGGTGTCGATATTCGGAGGCACCATCACTGTGGAGAGCGACTTCGGCAAATGGAGTGAGTTTATCATCAAATTACCTCTGGCCGATCCCGACCCCGACACAGATGCGGCGGAAGAGTAACTTAGGTTAAAAATGCGCCTGAAAGTGGTGTGAAAGGGTGAAAAAAGATGCAGAAGTGTGGGTTTTCACCAAACTTAACACACGTTAAAGCGTTAAAATATACAGAGAGGAGTGAACCCTCTCCCTCCTCGGTGCAAAATTCCGCCCGTCGGGCGCCGACCGGCGGGGATTACCAAACCAGAAAAAAGATATAGATACTATGGATAATAAACTGAAAATTCTACTTTGCGAGGATGACGAGAACCTCGGGATGCTGCTTCGCGAATTTCTGCAGGCGAAGGGTTACAATGCCGATCTCTGCAATGATGGAGAGAAGGGTTACAAGGCATTTCTAAAGAATAAATATGACCTCTGTGTGCTCGATGTGATGATGCCGAAGAAGGATGGGTTTACTTTGGCTCAGGAGATACGCAACGTCAACGGCGAGGTGCCTATCATCTTCCTCACCGCCAAGAGTATCAAGGAGGATGTGCTCGAAGGCTTCAAGATCGGAGCCGACGACTACATCACCAAGCCCTTCTCGATGGAGGAGCTGGTGGTGCGCATCAATGCCATCCTGCGCCGTGTGAAGGGTAAGCGCGACAAAGAAATCACCGTCTACAAACTTGGTAAATTCACCTTCGATACCCAGAAACAGGTGCTTATCGCCAACGATTCCACCACCAAACTCACCACAAAAGAATCGGAACTGCTCACCCTGCTGTGTGAGCACCTCAACGATGTGCTGGAGCGCAACTATGCGTTGAAGACCATCTGGGTCGACGACAATTATTTCAACGCCCGCAGCATGGACGTGTATATCACCAAACTTCGCAAACTCCTCAAGGGGGACCCGGATATCGAAATCATCAATATCCACGGCAAAGGCTATAAGCTGATTGCCCCCGAAAGCCCCTCTTCGGCCGACTAAGCCCAGACACTGACATAGCCACTGATATCTCCCGATATCGCACTGAGCGGATCCATCCGTGCTTACAGGCAGCACTCCATCGGAGTGCAGACCTCGAAGCCGGGTGGATTCGCTTGTATTCTCCCCCATGAGTCGCGAGCGACTGCGGATAGGGTGGGTGCAAAAATAAAGCTGCTACTTTCACAAGCAACAGCTTTAGTGGTGTCTATAATACATTTTTCGAACTAACCTAACATCATGAAACGATTTCTTATCTTCTTTGGTAATAGAACAGATTCATGGTGGAAAATGTTTTGGCACATCGAAAAAATTTCGTAAATTTGCAGTGAGTCAAAGTGGCTGAGGCTTTGAGCCGATTGGCGCTTATTGGCCGGGGGGGAGGCTTTAAGAGCTTTAAGGACTTTAAGGACTTTAAGGCTTTAAGGACTTTAAGGGCTTTAAGGGCTTTAAGGGCTTTAAGGGCTTTAAAGACTTTAAGGACTTTAAGGACTTTAAGGACTTTAGGGACTTTAGGGACTTTAAGGACTTTAGGGACTTTAAGGACTTTAAGGGCTTTAAGGGCTTTAGGGGCTTTAAGGGCTTTAGCTTAAAGGGCTTTAGCTTTGGGGAATTAGACCATCGGGACTATCTATACCATAAATCTACATTTATACCTACCATGAACAACTCAGTAAAACTCTGCCCCAATAAGGTGGTGCAGTATCTGCAGAAGCAGCCTTCAGAGATCCGCAAAGAGGATATCATCCGTTTTGTGGAGGAGAACGGTATCCGCATGATCAATTTCATGTATCCTGCCGACGATAATCGTCTGAAGACCCTCAATTTCGTAATCAATGATGCCGACTATCTCGACTCGATCCTCAGCTATGGCGAGCGTGTGGACGGCTCTTCACTCTTCCCCTTCATCGAGGCCGGCAATAGCGACCTCTATGTAATACCCCGATTCAGCACAGCTTTCGTGGATCCCTTTGCAGAGATTCCTACGCTCACTATGCTCGCATCCTTCTTCGACAAGGAGGGTAAGCCGCTTCACTCTTCGCCCGAATACACTCTGCGCAAGGCTGTGGAGTCATTCCACGAGGTGACCGGCATGGATTTCTATGCTATGGGTGAGCTGGAATACTATGTGATTTCTACCGATCCCGGCATATTCCCCGCCTCCGACCAGAAGGGTTATCATGAGTCGGCTCCCTATTCGAAATTCAGCGACTTCCGCGCCGAATGTATGGCGATGATTGCCCAGGCCGGTGGTCAGATCAAATATGGCCACAACGAGGTGGGCAACTTTACTCTCGACGACAAGATCTATGAGCAGAACGAGATAGAGTTCCTCCCCGTGCCGGCAATTCAGGCTGCCGACAATCTGATGGTGGCCAAATGGATTATCCGTGGTCTGGCAGCCCGCAAGGGCTATGATGTGACCTTCGCACCGAAGATCACCGCCGGCAAGGCCGGCAGCGGCCTGCACATCCACTTCAAGGTGATGAAGGGTGATCAGAATATGATGACCGATGCCGACGGCCGCTTGAGCGACGTGGCCCGCAAGGCCATCGCCGGTATTCTCGACCATGCCGATGCCATCACCGCCTTCGGCAACAAGGTGCCCACAAGCTACTTCCGCCTCGTGCCCCATCAGGAGGCTCCCACATCGATATGCTGGGGCGACCGCAACCGCTCGGTTCTGGTGCGCGTGCCTCTGGGCTGGACCGGCAAGATCGACATGTGCTCGCAGGCCAATCCGCTGGAGAGCGATTCGCGCATGTCTGCACCTCAGAAGCAGACTGCGGAGTTGCGCTCGGCCGACTGCTCGGCCGATGTGTATCAGCTCATTGCCGGCATGGTGGTGGCAGCCCGCACCGGTTTCGAGCATGAGGATGCACTGAAGCGTGCCGAGGAGATGTATGTGAGCGTCAACATCCACAACGATGAGAATAAAGAGAAGCTCGCATCGCTCAAGTCGCTCCCCGACAGCTGCGAGGCATCGGCCGATGCACTTGCCGCCAACCGCGAGGACTTCGAGAAATACGATGTATTCTCGCCCGCGCTGATCGACGGCATCATCAACAAGCTCCGCAAGCACAAAGACGCCAACCTGCGCCGCAAACTCGAGGGTAATCCGAAAGAGATGCTCGAGGTGGTGCGCAAGTTCTGGCATTGCGGCTAATACAATAGAATGACAAAAAACAGATATTCAAGAAATATTGCATGTATAGGGGCCGAGGGTCAGGAGCGACTCTCGGCCGCCTCCGTGTTTGTAATCGGTTGTGGTGCCCTGGGAGGACAGGTGGCTATGCTGCTGGCCGGCGCCGGAGTGGGGCGTATAGGGATAGCCGATTTCGATACGGTGGATGTGAGCAATCTGCAGCGTCAGCTCTTCTTTGCCGAAGCCGACGCCGGTCAGCCGAAGGTGAGCCGGATAGCGGAGCGGATGCGTGCGCTCAATTCCGGCATACGTGTGGATGAATACCGGCGTATGATCCGCCCTGCCGATGGACCTGCGCTTCTATCGCAGTATGATTATATCATAGACGCCACCGACAATCCGGCCACCAAATATATGACCGACCGCCTATGCCGCGAGATCGGGCGCCCCGGCTGCATAGCCGGAGTGGCCGGCTGGAAGGGGCAGGTGATGTGCATCAGCGGCAGCTGTGACGATGGTTTGCCAAGCTTTGCAGATATCTTCCCGCCGCCGGAGAGCGATCCCTCGATGCTTCCATGTGAGGTGCTCGGTGTGATGGGTGCCACTGCAGCTACAATCGCATCGGTGCAGGCGGCCGAGGCGCTGAAGCATATACTCGGTGTGGGGCGCAGGCTCGCGGGGTGTGTGCTAAGTATCGACCTGCTCACGATGCGTATCGATCTGCTCGGGGCTCCTGAGTGAGATGCAATATTTTAAGAATGTGCACTTACTTTTTTGGTTAAAAACCGTTATATAAATAGGAGAGCAGATACCTGCGGCTGTCAGCCGACGCTCGCAGGGGGCCTACGGTAATACTGAGGAATGCGCTCTAAGAATAGATAACTCAAAAATTATAAAGAAGTTATGGTCAATAAAAGAGAATTCAAGAAATTTGCCGATGCGCTCGGCACATCAGTGGCCCAGGAGATGATGGTGGCCTACTACAATGTAGAGGGTATCGACCGTGAGGCTGTAGGAGAGGCTGTGCAGAAGGTGCTTCTCGCAGTGGAGGAGGCAAAAAACAATGCCAACCGCTTCTTCGACCGCGGTGCCAAGTCGTTTGAGAGCCGCAGAGAGTACTCAGTGGCCAAGCGCAAATTCTTCCGCCAGCTTTTTGCAAAAATCGAGAAAGATTTCAGCGAGCAGGTGAATGCAGGTCTCAAGCAGTTTAACGCTGCTCTCCCCGCAGAAGTGAAGCAGGCCCAGAAGGAGGCGGCTCGCTGATAGGGCGCCAGAGGCATAGCAGTCCTGCACCGATCATATCCGATGGCAGGGCACGCATACAGTAAGAGGGGGGCACCCCGGCCGCGATTGAATCCCGGCCGGGAGCGCCCTCTTTCTCTCTATCTGTAAGGCTATGACATGATTTTTGCCGAGGGCTCCTTATCGCTACCCGCCTCCCGCTCCTCCGTATTCTCCAATCTCCTCCAATCTCCTCCAATCTCCTCCAATCTTGCTACCGTCTCTCTATCTCTATATATCTCTCTTAACACTAAAAAATCAGGATGCTTATGAATGTCTGGGGCAAAATACTGAAATTGTTCGAGTGGAAAGTCGACATACACTTGCCGATACCCGACAAGTGTGTGATCTGTGTGGCTCCCCACACCTCCAACTGGGATTTTCTTCTGGGATTTGCCGCCTATCATGCAGTGGGAAGAAAAGCCAATTTTCTGATGAAGAAGTCGTGGTTCTTCTGGCCCTTGGGATGCCTGCTGCGTGCCGTGGGAGGTATTCCGGTGAGCCGGGGCAAGAAAAAGAAGATTTCGCTTGTGGATCAGCTTGTGGCCGACTTCTCCCGGAGGAAATATCTCAATCTCGCCGTGACGCCCGAGGGCACCCGCTCGCGTCAGCCCAATTGGCACACCGGAGCGGTGCGCATAGCCTATGCAGCCGGGGTGCCGATCTATTTAGGTGTGGTGGATTACGGGTTGAAGAGTGTGTGTATCAGCGCCAAGTATATCCCCACCGGCGATGTGGAGAGAGATATGACCTACATAAAGAATTACTACAGTATCTACGACGACGGGGCCCTTCATCCCGAAAAATTCGACTGTGAATATAAGAAATTGCCCGACCGGAAGTAGAAAGTTTAGAGCGCGTTCATAGGAGTCGTAGTAGCCGCGCTGACCGACTCACTTCGCTACCATCTTTCCGGACGGAGCGTAAAACCAACCCTGACCTGACCGATGACCGTAAAGAATCTCAACATCTGTATGCTCCCCCTTGCGATTGAATGGGGGGAGAAGGAGCGCAACCTCAGCAATGTGGCCCGCGCATTCGAGACCCTTCATCCCGACACCGATCTCGTGGTGCTCCCCGAGACCTTCTCCACCGGATTTCCCGTGGGGGCCGACAAGGAGAGCATCCGTCCGCTTGCCGAGCGCAATACCGGCGCTACCATCGACTTCCTCAAAGCGCTTGCAGCGCGGCATAGTGTGGCGGTGGCCGGCAGCTTTATAGCTGATACAGGAGGCTCGCTCTATAACCGCGCCTTCTTCATAGAGCCATCGGGCGAGGAGACCTATGCCGACAAGCGTCATCTCTTCACCATGGCCGGCGAACATGAGAAATTCTCACGTGGCCACGACCGCCTCAAGGTGCGCTATCGTGGCTGGGAGATTGCCATGGTGGTGTGTTACGACGTGCGTTTCCCCGTGTGGTGCCGCAATGTGAATAATGAATATGATCTGCTGATAGCCGTGGCCAATTGGCCCAAGGTGCGTGTGGATGCCTGGAATCAGCTGCTTCGAGCCCGTGCCATTGAGAATGAGGCATATGTGGTGGCAGTGAATTGCCGAGGCACCGATACAGCCGATTTTGAATACGACGGCAGCTCTATGGCCCTCGATTTCAAAGGGAAGGATATCGCCAATAACGTGGATGAGGAGCATCTGTATGCCTCGCTCTCGATGGAGAAGCTGCTGCGATTCCGTGAGAAATTCCCGGCCTATCGCGATTCCGATCCCTTCCGGCTGCTCCCCGACTGAGGAACGCGCTCATAACGGTTAAACCAAATGTCGTGGCAAAGTGTTGATTGGGTGTAGAGAAATCAATACTTATATTCAATACTATGACAAAATTTGAAGATATTGTGAAATCGGATGTGCCTGTGCTCATAGATTTCTATGCCACCTGGTGTGGCCCCTGCCAGATGATGCACCCGATTCTGGAGGAACTCAGTGCGAAACTGGGAGAGAGTGTGAAGATCGTGAAAATCGATATCGAGCAGAATAAGGCTCTTGCCGTGCAGATGAAGGTGCGCAGTGTGCCCACTCTCATGATCTATAAGGATGGTGAGATGAAGTGGCGCGCATCGGGTGTGCATTCGGCATCTGATCTGGAGAAGCTCATCGCGCAGTATGGTGCGTGAAACCGCACCATGCTGCACTGAGAAGAAACTCAGATTATCAATGAAATAGATAATCATCTTATCAATAAAAAGTGATACCCGGTCAGTGTAAAACATGGCCGGGTATCTTTTGCTTTGAGGGGGAATATCGTCGGGGGTAGTGGAGAGTCGGTTCAGTCGCGGCGCTCCTTGCGCGAGGCATCGATGCGCAGCAGGATGAAGAGCAGGATGGTGAAACCCCATAGCGAACTGCCGCCATAACTGAAGAATGGGAGCGGGATACCGATCACAGGGCATAGCCCGATCACCATGCCGATATTGATGGATAGATGGAATATCAGATAACTTACTACGCAATAGGCATACACACGGCCGAAGGGGGTGCGTTGTCGCTCGGCTATCATGATGAGCCGAAGTATCAATGCCAGAAATATCACCAGCACCGCTGTGGCTCCCACAAACCCCTCCTCTTCACCGATGGTGCAGAAGATGAAGTCGGTGTGCTGTTCGGGCACATACTTCAGTTTGGTCTGTGTGCCGTTGAGGAAACCCTTGCCGGTTAATCCTCCCGAGCCGATAGCGATTTTCGACTGATTCACATTATAACCGGCACCACGCAGATCCTCCACTATGCCTAAAGTCACCTTGATGCGCTGGCGCTGGTGAGGCTGGAGAATGTTGTTGAATACGTAGTTGACCGAGAAAAGAAACGCCACCGAGGCCAGTGCGAATCCTATTGTGATCAGGAATTTGCTGATATGA
Source organism: Muribaculaceae bacterium (assembly GCA_029051525.1). Classification (GTDB taxonomy): domain Bacteria; phylum Bacteroidota; class Bacteroidia; order Bacteroidales; family Muribaculaceae; genus Lepagella. The sequence goes on along the minus strand of JAIDKG010000099.1, from coordinate 36,260 downwards.
TAGTGGAGCATGGCGAAGAGCACATAGAATATGCCGCCGCCCAGCAGGAGGAGGAAGAAAAGATTGCCATTGACAGTCACACCACATAAGGCCAGCACCGCTACCACCGCACCGGCGATGGCATATCCCACAATCACATTGCGCGCTATGATGATATTGCGGCAATAAAGCAGGAGCATGCAGCAGAATATCAAAGTGATGATGAGGAGCACCGTGAATTGCCCTACCGGAATGCCCATCACAAGCGGCTCGGCAAATTTCACCGCCACCACAAAATATACCACTGCGCATAGAATCGAGAATAGCACCAATCCGCTCATACCCTCGCGGTAGAGCACGAATATGAGCGAGAGATAGACCAATGCCGATCCGGTCTCCTTCTGCATCAGAATCAGGCATATGGGCACGAATATGATAATCAGTGCCCGGAAATAGTTGGAGAGCTTCTGATTGAGATTGAAATTGTAGGAATCAAAGAGTTTGGCGAGTGCAAGAGCTGTGGCAAACTTGCCGAACTCCGCCGGTTGCAGCGACATCGGCCCCAGCACAATCCATGACCTCGACCCCTTGATATCCGGGGCGATGAAGATAGTGACAAGGAGCAATAGAATCACAGCTCCATAGATAGGATAAGCGTAGGCTTCATATACTCTGTAGTCGAGCAGCAGCACCGCGCCACCAAGCAGCAGACCGAGCCCGGCCCACATGAACTGCTTGCCGGAGAACTCGTTGAAATCGAAGATTCCGGCATTGTCGAAATTATAGCTTGCGGCGTAGATGCTCACGATTCCGGCACCGACGAGGAGTATATAGAGCAGGATGGTGACCCAATCAAGCCCCTTGAATACCGCCACATTGGCCTCAGTGTTTTTTGACACCACTTGACACGATAGTATTAGAATTCAACATTCGTTCCTCCAGATAGAGCCGCGCTGGGGATATCTCGCGGTTGAGATATTTCTCAATGATCAGCGATCCGATAGGCACACCGAAAGTGGCACCGAACCCGGCATTCTCCACATAGGCGCATACGGCGATTTTCGGATCATTGTAGGGGGCGAAGCCCATGAATGCGGAGTGGTCGCGGCCGTGGGGGTTCTGAGCTGTACCGGTCTTGCCGGCCACTTCGATGCCGGGGATGTTGGCGCTGCGGCAAGTACCGCCGAGCACAGCCATACGCATACCTTCGGCCACATCATCATAGAATTCCTTCCTGATTTCCGGGCGTCGCTTCTCATAATAGAGAGAATCGATATGGCCACCCTTCACCTCCTTGACCACATGGGGTGTGATGAAATAGCCGCGGTTGGCAATTGTGGCGCATAGATTGGCGATCTGGAGAGGTGTGGCCAGCACCTCACCCTGACCGATCGATACTGAGATGATGGAATTGGCGCTCCAGTTGGCGCCGCGGAAGGAACTGCTGTAGAACTCCGAATTGGGTATGAATCCACGGCTCTCGGCGGGGAGGTCGATACCGAGTTTATAGCCATAGCCCATCTCGACGATATAGTTTTTCCAGCGCTCGAATTGCTTGGCCGGTTTCGAGCCCTTCTTATCGATCATATTCTTGAATCCCCAGCAGAAGTAGGCATTGCAAGAGGTCTGGAGTGCGGGTTTGAGGGCGATGGGGGAGGGATGCCCGTGGCAACCCACCCGCAGGCCATTCACATAGCCGTGATAGCAGGGATATTGGGTGGAGAGGGTCACTATCCCCTCCTGAAGGAATATCAGAGCCTGAGTGGGCTTGAATGTGGAGCCCGGAGGGTAGGCACCCTGAATGGCTCGGTCGTAGAGGGGCTTATAGGGGTCGCGCACCAATTCGGCGTAATTGCGTCCACGCTCCTTCCCCACGAGCAGGGAGGGGTCGTAGTTGGGCGATGTCACCAGGCAGAGTATTTCACCCGTCTTGGGTTCGATGGCCACAATCGCACCTATCTTCCCGGCCATCAGTCGCTCCCCGTATTCCTGGAGATCCATATCGATGGCCAGAGTGAGATTGCGGCCCGACACCGGAGCCTCATCATATCGCCCCTCCTCATATCGCCCCTGGATACGTCCGTGGGCATCCTTCATAAGAATCTCCACCCCCTTTTTCCCTCGCAGGTCGGTCTCGTAGCTCTTCTCCACGCCGAGGTCGCCTGTATAGTCGCCGGCGCGGTAATAGTCGTCGCGCTCCACATCCTTGGCCGATACCTCACGGATATTTCCGAGGATATTGGCAGCGGCCGGTGATTCGTATTGGCGCACAGTGCGTTTCTGCACGAAGAATCCCGGAAACATATAGAGCTTCTCCTGCAGCCGTCCGTAGTCCTGCTGCGAGAGATGAGATATAAGTTTCTGAGGGGTATAAGAGCTATATCCCGGATTGTGGCGAGGATTTTTCATTTCGGCCCAACGCTCGCGGAAGTTCTCCATGGTGATGCCAAGAGCATCGCAAAGGGCGAGAGTGTCGAGATTTTTGCCGATATCCTTCGGGATGACCATCACATCATAGGCCGGCTGATTGAATACGAGCAGGCGGCCGTTGCGGTCGTACATCAATCCGCGGGCCGGATAGATGATGCGGCGCAGGAAAGCATTGCTCATCGCATTCTCCTTATATCGCTCATCGTGCACCTGAAGGTCGAAGAGCCTGCCGATATAGAGCAGCACGAGGAGGGTGATGAAGCCCGCAATCACATATTTTCGTTTATTGAGGCTGTAATCTTTCAATTTATTTTTGACCTGAGAGGATTGTTGGACTGTGAGATGGTGGGAGGGGGGAATCACGCCATAATCGACTTATCGACACTCATCAGAGAGTCGACAGCCAGAATCAGTGCGAAAGTGAGCACTGAGCTGCATGCTGTGAGCAGCAGAATCATCTCAATGCTTGCGAAGCTGAAGAATTCGATGCTGAAGACCATCAGGCAGAATAGAGCGCTCATCGTGAGCGTATATTTGCTATAATTCTGCCATCCCACGGTCGATATGGCCGGAGTGATGCGCTTGGTCTTGTCGTCGCGGGGCACATAGGCATAGAATACGGGCGTCTTCACGGCTGCGAGCAGTGTGGCTGCGAGCGCATTCACCCCCGGGGTGTCGGAAAAAATGTCGATTACCGCCCCCATCAGAAATGCCAGTGTGAACACCCAAGTCTGCGACATACCCACCGGGAGGCGGATAATGAAATAGATGTAGATAAAAGGCACAGCCACATTGAAGAGCATGATATGATTGCATATCAGCACCTGCACGAGAATGAGGAGCACATATAGCAGCCCCAGGGCCAACATCTGTTTAGTCATAAGCAACTGTTGAGAGGGAGTGAAGAGGAGAGTGGGTCAGAGAGGGGGCTCCACATCGAATTTGCTGAGCGAATCGAGTTCCTCCTTATAGAAATCCTTGATCACACGCACTGTGCTGAGAGTCTCGAAGTCGCTGGCCAGACGGATTTTAAGCACGTAGAAATTATCGTCGGCCATACGCACACGGTTCATCACCGTGCCCACATTGATGCCATAGGGGAATGTGGTGGAGAAACCTGATGTGACCACCGTGTCGCCGGTGTGATACTGCGCGTGGCGCGGCACCTCCTCCATGTATGCGATTCTCGGGTCGGAGCCCTTCCAGGAGAGCGACCCCACATAGGGTGTGTCCTTGAGCTTGACCGAGAAATGCTGTGTCTGGTTGAGGATCGAGATCACGCGGGCCGTGTGGGGACCGGCCACATTGACTATTCCCACGATGCCGTTGTGATCTACCACGCCCATGCCTTGGGCCACACCGTCGAGAGTGCCGCGGTCGATTGTGATGTAGTTGCGCGGAGAGCGTGTGGAGTTATTGAGCACCGAGGCGAGGATATAGTCGTAGCGATGCTCCTCGCGCACAGCCACAGTATCCGAGAGGAGAGTGCGGTATTCGTCGAGCTTGTTGCGGAGATTTAGAATCTCATTCTCGAGAGCCGCATTCGACTCCTGGAGGCTGCGGTTGATGTCGCGCAGGTGGAAATAACCTGTCACGGTGCGCGCACCGCGATACACACCGCCGCTTACGGCATTGGCACTTGAGAGGAGCACCGAGGCATGGTAATCATCGCGTTGCGACAACATCATACAACTCAGAAGCACATAGATCGCAAAAACGAACCATGTGCTATATCTGATGATGAAATTCAGTAGATTTCTCACTTAATCGGTTGCCGCATCAGCGGATCAGGAATGAGAACCGGTTGATATTCTTCAGGGCCACACCTGTGCCGCGAGCCACGGCATGCAGTGGGTCTTCGGGGATTTTAAACTCGATCTGGAAGCGGTCGGTGAGTCGCTTGGCCAGTCCACGGAGCAGGGCGCCGCCGCCGGCGAGGTAGATGCCATTGCGCACGATGTCGGCGTAGAGTTCCGGAGGAGTCTGCTCGAGGGCTGCCAGGATTGCCACCTCCATCTTGGTGATGGTCTTGTCGATGCAGTGGGAGATTTCCTGATGAGTCACCTTTACCTCCATGGGGAGGGATGTGAGCTTGTTGGGACCGCACACCACGAAGGGTTCCGGCGCATCATCGAGCTCTTCGAGAGCGGAGCCTACATGGATTTTGATCTGCTCGGCCATAGTGGTGCCCACCTTGAGATTGTGCACACGGCCCATGTGCTCCTGGATGTCGGCGGTGAGTTCGTTGCCGGCCAGACGGATCGACTTATTGCTTACGATACCTCCGAGCGAGATCACAGCAATTTCAGTGGAACCACCACCTATATCAACAATCATATTGCCTTCGGGCGCCTCCACATCGAGCCCGATGCCCAGAGCGGCGGCCATGGGCTCATAGATCATATACACATCGCGGCCACCGGCATGTTCGCTCGAGTCGCGCACGGCGCGAATCTCCACTTCGGTTGAGCCGGAGGGGATGCATACCACCATGCGGAGAGAGGGTGAAAACCAGCGTCGCTTCGAGCTCACCATCTTCACCATGCCGCGGATCATCTGCTCGGCGGCGTCGAAGTCGGCGATTACACCATCGCGCAGCGGGCGGATAGTGCGGATGCCCGGCGACTCCTTGCCCTCCATCTGGTGGGCGGTGGTGCCTACGGCGATTACTTTATCGGTTTTATTCTGAATGGCCACGACCGAGGGCTCGTCGACCACAATCTTGTCGTTATGGATGATGATGGAATTGGCGGTGCCGAGATCCATCGCGATTTCCTGAGTAAATGAAAAAAGTCCCATAGAAAACAGTGTCGGAGGGTTTATTTGTGTTACAGACTACAAAGTTACAAAGTAATCGCCACTTAATAAAGGAATCAGGGATGTTTTTTAATGGAAAAATCCAAAAAAAATGCTTTATAACATAAATGAGGGGATCCCGAGCCTATGCGGGAGCTGCTGTCACTACATGACATCGACCCCGACGGGAGAGCCTTGGTGAGGATATCCCGGCGGGGTCGAGGTTATTTATCTGAGAGATGGAAATGATCAGTTGGCGGGGAAGTAGGTGGTCAGAGCGTAGTCGATGGCATCGATTACGTGGTCGAGGTCGGGATCATCCTGCTGCATGGCCTTGGCGCGCTGGCAGATCTGGTTGGCGGCGTCGTAGTAGTCGGCTTTGATCTGATTCTTGGCAGCGGCATCGGTGGGGTCGATTTCACCGAATTTCACAGCGCCCACGCGATAGAACTTCTTGGCTGCGTTTTTGAGGGTCTCATAGTCGCAGTCGTTCATGGCTGCGGCAGCACGGTAGGCCTTGATTGAGGCATCATCGTTGCCGGCGCGGTCGTAGATAAATCCCTGAAGACCGTAGAGGTTGGAATTGTCGGGGTATTTGGCCATGAGGTCGTTGACGGTAGAGATTGCCTTGTCGAAGTCGCCCTCCATTACGTAGGCGTTCACCAGGTTGTTGATGAATACGGGGCGCTCTACACCATAACGCTCATTGCCGGCCTGCGACACCTCCATGATGCGGGCAGTGGCCTGATCGGTGACGGTGCTGTCGCGCTGCATGGCGTTCTGCCAGCAGGCGATTTCGTAGATGTAGGCGTTGGCACCATCGCTGTCGGGATCGGTGTAGCCATGCAGGCGAGCCTTGCGGAATGCATCGGCGGCGGGGAGCACCTCATTGCCTACATAGGCCGAGAGGCCGGCGTTGAAATAGGCGAGAGCGCGGCTCTGTTCGTCGATTTTGGGAGCCTTGTTGCCGAGGAATGCCTGATCGGGCATGTCGGCATAGATTGTGAATGCCTGATATGCTTCGGGATAGTATTTCTTGAGCTCATACATTGTGGCACCGGCTCTGGTGAAGAAGTCGTTGGAATGGCCGGCAATCTTGCTCACGATATCCTTGCTTACTTTGGGTTTGATTTCACCCTTTTCGTTGGGCACTGAGTCGAGGGGGAGTGCCTTGAGGAAGTACGAGTAGCCGTTGAGGAGTTCCTGAGCCATAGCCTCGGGATTGGCCGAGGGGTCGTCGGGATTGATCATACCGGCCTGCACACCCTTGTCGTAGGCGTCAAACTCGATTTTGCCTGCCACATAGTAGGTGTTGGCATCGTTGGCTGTCTCGGGGTTCTCCATGGCCTGCTTGATGAGGTTGCGGGCCTCTTCGATTTTGTCGAATTTACCGGAGAGTTTCTTTGCTCCGTCGACATTGGCTTTCTGTGCGCTCATCGAGCCTACGGCCGCGATGCAAAGCGCCATTGTGATCACTTTCTTCATATATAAGTGTCGGGGGTTAAGGTTTTATATTTTTAACAATCGTGAGGGCTTACAAGTTGTCGGCTTCCTCATCGATTTCCTCATTTGCCTCATCGATTTCCTCGTCGATTTCCTCGTCGAGGAGATTTTCGGCCTCCTGCATCTCTATTTCACCGGCGAGGGTGTCGATGCTTTCGCGGTTTTCGGTGCGTGTCTCCTCAGCGAGTTCGGCTTCGGCGGCCTCTTCAGGATCGGAGTCGACTTTGCATACTGATGCGATTGTGTCGTTGCGGCGTGAGAGGTCGATAAGTTTCACACCCTGAGTGGCTCGGCCCATCACTCTCACATCCTTCACGGCCAGACGGATAGTGATGCCGCTCTGGTTGATGATCACCAGGTCGTTGGCGTCGGTCACATTCTTGATTGCCACGAGGCAGCCGGTCTTTTCGGTCACGCTGATGGTCTTCACACCCTTGCCGCCACGGTTGGTGATGCGGTAGTCGTCGAGGTCGGAGCGCTTGCCGAATCCCTTTTCGCTCACCACCATGATGGTGTCGGATGAATCGGCCTTCATGGTGATCATGCCCACTACTTCATCATTCTCCTCGCCGAGTGTCATGCCGCGCACACCGGTCGACATTCTGCCCATCTCGCGCACCTTGCTCTCATGGAAACGTATGGCCCGGCCTTCGCGGTTGGCCATGATGATTTCGGAATTGCCATCGGTAAGGGCCACCTGTATGAGCTGGTCGTCTTCGCGGATTATGATTGCATTCACGCCATTGGCACGCGGGCGTGAATAAGCCTCGAGCGAGGTCTTTTTGATGATACCCTTCTTTGTGCAGAACACCAAGTTATGGCTGCGGGTATACTCCTCGTCGGCGAGCTTTTTGATATTGATGAATGCATTGATGGCATCGTCGGGGTCGATGTTGAGCAGATTCTGCACAGCTCTTCCCTTGGAGCTCTTGCCACCTTCGGGTATCTCGTAGACCTTCAGCCAGTAGCATCGGCCCTTCTCGGTGAAGAAGAGCATGGTGTTGTGGTTGGTGGCCGGATAGATATATTCGATGAAATCCTCGCTGCGGGTGTCGGAGCCCTTGGCGCCGAGGCCGCCGCGGTTCTGAGTGCGGAATTCCGAGAGGGGAGTTCGCTTTATGTAGCCCATGTGAGAGATGGTGATAATCATCTCATCATCGGGGTAGAAGTCTTCGGCATTGAAATTGCCGGCATGGTGGTTGATGCGGGTGCGTCGCTCATCGCCATATTTGTCGCGGATTTCAATCAGCTCATCCTTCATCACCTGACGGCACACCTCATCGTGGTTGAGGATGTCGTTGAGGTGGGCAATGAGTTTCATGATTTCCTCATATTCGGCCTGAAGTTTATCCATTTCGAGGCCGGTGAGCTGTCGGAGTCGCATCTCCACGATGGCTCGGGTCTGCACCTCATCGAGGTTGAATCGGGAGGCGAGAGTGGTGCGAGCCTCTTCGGTGGTGCGGGAGCCTCGGATTATAGCGATTACCTCATCGATGTTGTTGACGGCTACTATTAAACCACGCAGGATATGTGCGCGCTCTTCGGCTTTTTTCAGTTCATAGCGTGTGCGGCGGATTACGACCTCATGACGGTGCTCCACGAAGTTGCCGATGAGTTCGCGCAGGTTGAGTGTGCGCGGACGGCCGTTGACCAGAGCCACGTTGTTGACGCTGAACGACGTCTGCAGCTGGGTCATCTTATAGAGCTTGTTGAGGATCACATTGGCGTTGGCATCGCGCTTTATGTCGATTGCGATGTGCATCTGCCCGCGGGCCGAAGTGTCGGTGATGTCGGATATGCCTTCGATTTTCTTCTCCTCCACGAGGTCGGCGATGCTCTTCACGAGTTCGTTTTTGATTACACCGTGGGGGATTTCCGAGATCACGATTACATCGTGGTTGCCATCGGTTTCGATTTCGCATTTGGCGCGGATCACGATGCGCCCGCGTCCGGTCTCATATGCATCGCGCACACCCTGCATGCCGAGGATTTCGCCACCGGTGGGGAAGTCGGGAGCTATGATGTGCTCCATCAGGCCCTCGATGGTGATATCGGGATTGTCGATATAGGCGAGGCAGGCATTGAGCGACTCGGTGAGGTTGTGGGGAGGCATGTTGGTGGCCATACCCACGGCGATACCTGAGGCGCCGTTGACGAGCAGGTTGGGGATACGGGCCGGGAGCACAGCCGGCTCGGAGAGGGTATTGTCGAAGTTGGGCACAAAATCGACGGTATCCTTGTCGAGGTCGGCGAGCATCTCCTCACCCATACGGGCGAGTTTGACCTCGGTGTAACGCATGGCTGCCGGAGAGTCGCCATCGATTGAGCCGAAGTTACCCTGGCCGAACACGAGAGGGTAGCGCAGCGACCAGTCCTGGGCCATGCGCACCATGGTGAGGTATATAGAGGAGTCGCCGTGAGGGTGATATTTACCCATCACTTCGCCCACGATACGGGCTGATTTCTTAGTATCGCCTGAAAAGAAGTTGTTGAGCTCGTTCATACCGTAGAGCACACGGCGGTGCACCGGTTTGAAGCCGTCTCTCACATCCGGAAGTGCGCGCGACACGATTACCGACATCGAGTAGTCGATATACGCGCTTTTCATTTCCGAATCAATGTTGATAGGGATAATCTTGTCGTCTCCTTGCATGTTGTTTTTTCTACAAAAGTTTGTGAAAAGTCTCCTCTTGCGAGGGGCTTTCCTAAGCTACAAAGTTACGAAAAAAATCCGACATAGCCAACTGCCGGGCAGCCAACGTCGGCTCTTACTAACTAAAGAAAGCCTCCCTTGCGCCCGATAGGTGCAAAAGAGGCAGTTTCTTTGAGAAGTGTAGGCCGGATTGGGGGTTGCCGGAGCCGAGGGAAGGATGGCGCAGGCGTCGCTCCTCAGGCCAGTTCGATTACTTCGCAGTCGCGCATATCGGTGCCGTCGATTGTGAGGCGCACCAGAGTGCGCTTCTTTTGCCATCCCTGGCGTCCGGCGGCTCCGGGGTTGATGTGGAGCAGCTGCAGCTGAGGGTCATACATCACACGGAGTATGTGGCTATGCCCGTCGATCATCAGTGTGATATTCTCTTCGCGCAGCAGTTTCTGCATCCCCGGAGCCCATTTGCCGGGATAGCCGCCGATATGAGTGAGCAGCACCTTCACACCTTCGATGGTGAAAATCTCCAGTTCGCGGCAGCGTCGGCGCACTTCGCCATGGTCCACGTTGCCACTCACGGCTCTTACTTTTGGGCCGATTGCTTCCAGACGTTCCAGAAGGGAGATATCCCCGATATCGCCGGCGTGCCAGATTTCATCGCAGTCGATGAAGTAGAGGGTGTATTTATCATCCCAGTGGCTGTGGGTATCGCTTAGGATTCCTATGCGTTTCATTTTCTTGGGGGGGCTTACCGGTCGGACCGATCGGACTGGTCGGACAGGTCGGACAGGTCGGACTGGTCAGACAGGTCGGACCGGTCGGCGGCAGCCTCGGTGCCGGCAGGGCTCTCCTCTGCGCAGAGGGGGCGGTAGGTGATGTCGAGCTTGTCGGCGCCTTCGGTGTAGGTGGCCACAATCTCGCCCCCTATCTGGCCTTCGGCGTTGAGGTGGAGCATGAGTTCGGCGAGTTCATCCTCCAGATATTTCTGGATGGCGCGTTTCAGCGGACGGGCGCCGAAATTGCGGTCGTAGCCCTTCTCGGCGATGAAGCGTTTGGCCTCTTCCGAGATGTTGAGACGGAAGCCGAGTTTCTCCACGCGGCCGAAGAAATCCTTCAGCTCGATATCGATGATCTTGAAGAGCGCCTGCTGATCGAGCTGGTCAAACATTACGATATCATCCACACGGTTGAGGAATTCGGGCGAGAATGCGCGGTTGAGTGCTTTGGTGATCACACCCTGGGAGAGTTCCTTGACATTCTCGGCTGTCTGGAATCCCACACCGGTGCTGCCGAAATCCTTCAGCTGGCGTGAGCCGACATTGCTGGTGAGGATTATGATGGTGTTCTTGAAGTCGATCTTGCGGCCGAGGGAGTCGGTGAGACGACCCTCGTCCATGACCTGCAGCAGGATATTGAATACATCCGGATGCGCCTTCTCGATCTCATCGAGCAGCACTACTGAATATGGACGGCGGCGCACCTTTTCGGTGAGCTGACCACCCTCCTCATATCCCACATATCCCGGAGGCGCACCAACAAGTCGCGACACGGTGAATTTCTCCATAAACTCGCTCATGTCCATGCGAATCAGGGCATCGGAAGAATCGAAGAGATACTCCGCGATTTTCTTGGCGAGGTAGGTTTTACCCACACCGGTGGGGCCGAGAAACATGAATGTGCCGATTGGTTTGTTGGGATCCTTCAGACCGATTCGGTTGCGCTGGATAGCCCTCACGATTTTGCGGATGGCATTATCCTGACCTATCACCGAACCCTCGAGCGCTTTCCCCATCTCCAGGAGGCGGCTGCCTTCGGCCTGGGCTATGCGCTGAGTGGGCACACCGGTCATCATAGCCACTACTTCGGCCACTTTATCCTCATCGACCGACTGCCGCTCCGACTCCAGTTTCTTCTCCCATTCGCTCTTGGCTTGGGCGAGCGAGGCCTTCTGCTGGTGCTCCAGTTTGCGGAGCGCGGCGGCCTTTTCGAAATCTTCGGAATTGGCGGCTTCAAACTTCTGTCGGGCCGTATCCTCGATAGCGGCTTCGAGACGCTCTATCTCCTCCGGCACCACGATATTAGTGATATGCACACGTGAGCCGGCCTCATCGAGAGCATCGAGGGCTTTGTCGGGGAAATTGCGGTCGCTTACGTATCTCTCGGTGAGCGACACACATGCCTGGAGCGCATCATCAGTGTAATTCACATTATGATGGCTCTCATATTTATCTTTCACATTGCGCAGGATTTCGAGAGTCTCCTCGGGGGTGGTGGGTTCCACCATCACCTTCTGGAATCGGCGCTCCAGAGCGCCATCCTTCTCGATATTCTGGCGATACTCATCGAGCGTGGTGGCACCGATACATTGTATGTCACCGCGAGCCAGGGCCGGTTTGAGCATATTGGCTGCGTCCATCGAGCCCGGGGCACCACCGGCACCTACGATGGTGTGGATCTCATCGATAAAGAGGATGATATCGGAATTGCGCGAGAGTTCGTCGAGCACAGCCTTGATGCGCTCCTCAAACTGACCGCGATACTTTGTGCCGGCCACCAGACCGGCCATATCGAGGGCGAGCACACGCTTGTTGAAGAGTATGCGCGACACCTTCTTCTGCACGATGCGCAGGGCGAGTCCCTCTACGATGGCAGATTTGCCCACACCGGGCTCGCCGATGAGCACAGGATTGTTTTTCTTGCGGCGCGAGAGAATCTGGGCGAGTCGCTCGATCTCCTGTTCGCGTCCCACCACCGGGTCGAGTTTCCCCTCTTCGGCGGCGGCCGTCATGTCGTGGGCGAATTTATCAAGAGCCGGAGTGCCCGACTTGGAATTGCCCTTGCCGGCATTCTGCTTAGCCTTGGCGCTGGCTTCGGCAAAGGGATCATCTTCATCCTCATCTTCGTCATCATCGGAATCGAACGGATTCCCCTTGGCCGAAGAGTCCTTGCGGGGAGCGTCGGGGCCCCCCTCTCCGATATTCTGGATGGATATATCGAAGTTGAGGTAATTCTCCTTGAGCGACTCGAGCGCCTTGCTGTCCATGGATCGCTGGTCGTGCATCAGGGCGAGCAGGATATGTTCGCCGGCGATGGTATGCGCCTTCATCTTGCGCGCCTCGGAGGTGGCAAGCTGCAGCAGACGTATCACCGAAAGAGTGATCTTGAATTTTTCTTCAAAAAGAGTGGTAACCTCCTCATTGCTCTCGGAAGTGGAGATATACTCCGTGAGATCGGAGATCATCGTCTCGATAGGCACGTTGAGTTGAGCGAGAATCTTGAATGCGTAGCCCTCGCGGTCGCGCAGGGCCGACAGCAGAAAATGCTCCACACGAATGACCGGAGACTTAAACTCCTGGGCCACATCGTAGGCCTTATTGAGAATCGGAAGGAATTGCTTTGAATAGTCGTTTCGCATCTATACTTGGTTTTTCTTTTTAATAGCAATAAGTGTGCCAAAAAGAATTAAAAGTGGGTAATCCCCTTACCGGTAATCATGAAAAAGTGTGTATTACAGTTACCCGTATTCATGAAAAAGTGTGTATTACAGTTACCCGTATTCATGAAAGATAGCGGCATCCGAGAGCCGCCAAGTCCTTAAGACACTATCTTAATAACGCTTCGGCCCCATAAAAGATTGCTGCGGCACGCCGAATTTACATCAGGGTGCCGCAGCAAAGTATGTTATGAGACCTCTTTCCTCAGAAGAGGATGGCGATTCGGAAGGTGATGAATGCGAGAATCCAGGCCAGGAGGGTGTTGTAGGTCAGGGAGAAAGCAGCATATTTCCATGATTCGGTCTCGCGGGCTATTGCGGCGAGGGTGGCGATACATGGCACGTAGAGCAGCACGAAGACCATGAAGGATAAGGCCTTGGCCGGGGTGAAGGGTGGTTGGCCGGTGATGGGGGAGGGACTTGTGAGACGCTCGGAAATCAGGTCGGCGTCGTCTTCGCCTACGTAGAGCACACCCATTGTGGATACCACCACCTCCTTGGCGGCGGCTCCGGCCAGGAGTGCCACGGTGGTGCGCCAGCCATACTCCATGGGTTCTACCACGGGTTCCATGAATTTGCCGATATGGCCCAGAATGGAGTATTCCTGCTGGTAGGCGTTGAGCACGAGTGCGTCGAGTTGCTCGGGAGTCTTCTCCTGGCGGAGCTCGGCGGGCATCTCAGCGATTGTATTTGTGACATATGATTCGGGCACCTGCTGCATCTCATATCGGGGGAAGTAGGAGAGAGCCCAGATGATGATAGAGGCCACGAGGATTATGCCACCCATCTTGTTGAGGTACTGATGGGCTTTGCTCCACATGCCACGTGCGATTGCCTTTACGGTGGGTATGCGGTAGGGTGGGAGCTCCATCACGAAGGGTGTCTCATCGGCCTTGAACCAGAATCGGCGCATAAGGCGCGCCGTGAGCACCGCCACGATTATGCCGAGCAGATATAGACAGAAGAATACCAACGCCCCCTGATGCGGGAAGAAGGCCCCCACGAGGAGCACATAGATAGGGATACGGGCCGAGCAGCTCACGAATGGATTGATAAGGATTGTGATCAATCGGCTCGACCGGCTCTCGATGATTCGGGTCGACATAATGGCCGGCACATTGCAGCCGAATCCCATCACCAGAGGTATAAACGACTTGCCGTGCAGCCCCATCTTATGCATCACCTTATCCATGATGAATGCCACGCGGGCCATATAGCCGGTATCCTCCATCATTGAGATGAAGAAATAGAGTATCAGGATATTGGGGAGGAAAACGATCACACCTCCCACACCGCCGATTATGCCATCGAGCAGCAGGTCTTTGAGGGGTCCATCGGCCATATGCTTGCCGATGAGACCGGATATCCATGATACGAGCGATTCGATCCACTCCATCGGATAACTCCCCAACTGGAAAGTGGCCCAGAACATAAGGAACATCACGCAAAGGAAGATCGGGAAACCGAATAGTTTGCTGGTGACCAATGCATCGATGATTCGGGTGGTCTTCTGCTCCTCGAGCACATTCCCCTGCATCGTCTCGGCCAAAGCGCCCTGAATGAATCCATACTTATCGGCCGATATGGCAGCCGGCACATCCTCCTTCAGATCGCGCTCTATGCGTTGCACCTCGGCATCGCGGGCATCGCGGATCTCTTTGTAAGAATCCGATCGGCTGAGCAGGGCATCGGCTTCCGGATCCCCCTCCAGCATCTTGATGGCCAGATAGCGCGGCGAGAATCGGGCCGGCACCGAGTGGTCGTTCTTGATGATATCCTTCACCCGGGTGATACCCTTCTCCAGTTCCGGACGCATTTTTACATGGATGTGTCGCACATCATTGTGCTTCATCTCATAGACATCGATAATCGTGTCGAGCAGTCGGTCCACACCCCATCCGGTTGATGCCTTGGTGGGTACGACGGGCACACCGAGCAGTTTGCCGAGATTCTCATAATCCAGCACCGCTTTGGAGCGCTCGAGCTCATCATACATGTTGAGGTCGATCACCATACTGCGGTTCATATCTATGAGTTCGGTGGTGAGGTAGAGGTTGCGCTCCAGATTGGATGCCACCACGACATTGACTATCACGTCGGGCATCTCCTGATTGAGATAGCGCATCACATATAATTCTTCGGGCGAATAAGCCGAGAGGGAGTAAGTGCCCGGAAGGTCGACTATATTGAACCGATACCCCTTATACTTCACAGTGCCCGCCTTCGCACCCACGGTGACACCGGCATAATTACCCACATGTTCGTGGGCGCCCGACACGATATTGAAGAGCGACGTCTTGCCACAGTTGGGATTGCCGATCAGAGCCACATTGATGATTCTATCCTTGGGCTCAAACTCCTCGGCATTGTCGGAAGAGGCCGGGTCGTGACTTGCTGTCTCGGGATGCGCTGCTCGGTTCTTATGGAGAATCCATTGCTCGTAGGGCTCTACTTCGATAAGTTCGGCCTCGGAACGCCGTAGACTCACCTCATAGTCCATCAGTTTATATTTGATGGGATCCTGGAGAGGGGCATTGAGCACCATGGTCACCTCACGGCCGCGCACGAATCCCATCTCCATCACACGTTTGCGAAAAGCACCGTGGCCAAGAATCTTGGTCACCACGGCTTTCTCTCCGGGTTTAAGTTGTGATAGTCTCATATCTACATTTAGGGGTTAGTCTCCTGCCCCGGGGTAATCTATATCATGGGGGATGGAGAGCAGATGATGAGCTATCCCCACGCAGCGGGGCTGCTCTCACCATTGCGAGGGCAAAATTACAAAAATAATTCTAATTAGAATCATTCTAAATAAGAAAAATCACACCTTGGAGCTGAAAATTCTTAAAAATACAACCCGGTTGCCGCTTCAGTTGCTGCCGGTTACAAATGATTTTGCGGGCCATGGCAAGCCGCACTATTCAAACAGTGATTTCAGCAGTCGCTTCGCCTTGGCCTTAAAGACTTTGACGGTTGAGGGTGGTCGGCGCTCGAATTTAGTGAGGCGGTTATCGACTTTGGCTTCAAGTCGGAGGGCCTTGTAGTCGATACCATCTACCCGCGACATGAGTGCTAATATCCCGTCGGGTAGTTGCGGGGCATCGAGAGGCGACTGAATGTAGATATCTTCGTTACGCGGCGGGTGTTTCTCCAGGCGGCGTGCATCCTTGACCGATAGATATTCACGGTCGGTGATATAGATTTCGGCATAGGTGTCCATATAGCTCGGGGTGGAGCGGTTGCCGAGCCGATAGCGATTGCGGGAAGCTCCATTGGCCTCGATGAGGAATCTGATGCGGTCGATATTGTCGGCCAGTAGTTCGGTGCTGCCGATGGCCGAGAAGTCGTATTGCACATTGATTTTGTCGAATGTCATATCACTGCGCATCATTGTGTTGAAGCCGGGTATCCACTTTTGGTTGGTAGTATCGGCCAATACATTGATTTCCAGCTGTAAGCCATCGTCGAAGCGTGTCCAGATCTGCGACGGACTGTATTTGCCGAAGATAGTGTCGGCCCGGGAGTCGAGTGCCCGAAGCGAACCGGGGATAGGTGTGCGATGCAGTATCCCCACCCAGTCGGACCAAGAGAAATGTCCGCGGTAATGGGCGCTGACGCTGTCGAGTCCATTGGAATTGGTGAATCGGTAATATGACCTTGTGGCCAGCATCCTTGGCGTGGTCCAGCCCTTGAAGCCCGAGGTATGTTTGCCGGGCACCATGAAGTCCACTATCTTTTCGCGAAAGAGGAATACGGTGTCGCCCGAACCGGTCATAGCGGAATACTCGCGTAGGTAGCCGGTGAGATGCAACACCGGTCGGCGCTTCGATTCCACGAGGAGTTCGGGCAGATCGGTGACCTCTCTCTTCTGCGACATTGCGGTAGGAGAAGCCGTAAGAGGTAGAAGCAGCAGAGTCGCGACGGCAGCCGAGGCCGAAGCGGCACGGAGATTATAAAGCGAGATAGTAGCCATGACAGTTACATGTGGAATCGTGATTTGCGGCAAAGTTAATAAATATGTCGATAATCTCCGTTAAATTTTGAAAAATTAACTATGTTTCACATGTTTATGGATTTCTGATTGCACGTATGATTCCTCTTGTGATTCAAATTTGCACAGTCATCGATTATAACTGAGGCGGAACGTAGAGAGATTGTTGTAGTCTTAATCTGGTTTATGATAATATGAATGTAAAGAGGGTTAACTTTGTAACAAGAATAATAAGGATATGCAGAATACAGATAATTCAGTAGCCGCCTCGACTATGGCGGAAGATATAAAGAGAGATGTGGCCTCGCGCCTGGAATTGCCCCTGAAGGGGGTGTCGGCAGTAATCGACCTGCTTGATGAGGGTGCCACGGTACCCTTCATCAGCCGCTACCGCAAAGAGCGCACCGGCTCGATGGATGAGGTGGGTGTAAGATCGGTTGAATCAATGTTGAAGACTGTCCGTGAGCTATATGCGCGGCGCGAGTTTATCAGTAATGCCATCCGGGAGAGCGGCAACCTGACGCCTGAAATATCGAATAGGCTGAATCAGGCATCCGCCATGACAGAACTTGAGGATATCTATGCCCCGTTCAAGCCGAAGAAGCGCACCCGCGCCACCATGGCCCGTGAAAAAGGTCTTGAGCCGCTGGCCCGAATCATAATGAGTGGCCGTGGAAATGATTGTGAGCGTGCCGCGGCGGGTTTTGTGGGGAAGAATGGGGTGGCCGACACCGTTGAGGCGTTGCGAGGCGCCTCCGACATCATAGCCGAATGGGCCTCCGAATCAACCCGCTTGCGCAATATGACACGCAATGCCTACCGGCGCGGCGGAAGTCTTTCGGCCACTGTGGCTAAAGATAAGGATTCAGAACTTGCAGGCTCTCCGTTTGCGCAATATGCAGGATTTTCGCAGTCAGTGCGCCGCATGGCCTCTCACCAGTATCTCGCCATGCGCCGAGCCGAGAAGGAGGGACTGCTAAAAGTGAAATATCAGCTCGATGAGAGTCGCGGCTCACTTGAAGACTCACTGATCGACAACTACATCCCCCGTCAGGCCGGGGGTGACAGTGTAGAGTTGATAGCCGATGCAGTGGCCGATGCCTCAAAGCGTCTGATACGTCCGGCCGTGGAAACCGAGATTTCCGCATCGCTCAAAGAGGAGGCCGACCGCGTGGCGATAGATATTTTTGCCGACAATCTGCGACAGCTCCTTCTTGCGCCGCCATTGCGCGGAAAACGGGTGCTTGCCATTGACCCCGGTTATCGCACCGGGTGCAAGGTGGTGGCTCTCGACGAGCAGGGGGCACTTCTCGACACGGCGGTGATATATCCCGCCGCCCCGCGCAATGATGTGGCCGGGGCCACCGATATTCTCTCCCGTATGATACGTAAGCATAGGCTGGATGTCGTGTCGCTCGGCAATGGCACAGCCTCGCGCGAGACTGAACGTTTTCTGAAACAGTCTGCTCTTTTGCCGCAGGAGTCGATATATGTGGTCAGCGAGGATGGCGCATCGGTCTATTCCGCTTCCGATGTGGCCCGCGCGGAATTTCCCGACCATGATGTCACCGTGCGCGGAGCCGTCTCGATAGGGAGGCGGTTGATTGACCCATTGGCCGAACTTGTAAAGATCGACCCTAAATCGATCGGCGTGGGGCAATACCAGCATGATGTCGACCAGACGCGGCTTAAGGGTGCGTTGGATTATACGGTGATGAGTTGCGTCAATGCCGTTGGTGTGGATGTCAACACTGCCTCGACAAGTCTGCTGCAATACGTATCCGGCATCGGCCCGGCACTTGCCGCCAACATAGTGGCCTATCGCACTGCCAATGGTCCTTTCCGGTCGAGAGCGGAATTGAAGAAAGTGCCCCGCCTCGGAGAAAAAGCATTCGAGCAGTCGGCCGGATTCCTGCGCGTGGCTGATGGAAAAGAACCGCTCGACAATACCGGAATCCACCCCGAGAGTTATGCTTTGGTCAAGAAAATGGCCCGTTCAATCGGTGCAGAAGTGGCCGAACTTCCGGCCAACTCCGAACTTCTCTCCAAAATAGACCTTGACCGACTTGCGGCTGAAGGGGTGGGCGGACTTGAGACAATGCGCGATATTGTGGCCGAACTCCGCAAACCCGGTCGCGACCCGCGCACCGACGGCAATACCGATGCATTCATACCCGGCGTAGATAGCTTCGAGCAATTGCACACCGGCATGACCCTCCCCGGCAAAGTGGCCAACATCACCGCCTTCGGTGCCTTCATCGACCTTGGCATAAAAGAGAACGGCTTGCTCCACATCTCCCGCCTCTCCGACCGCAGGGTAGCCGCCGTCTCCGACGTATTGCACCTCAATCAGCAGATCCTCGTAGAAGTCATCGACATCGACTCGGCACGTCGCCGAATCGGCCTCGCCCTCCGCAAAGGGTAAGGCCGACTTTTATCGGCCATTACTAAAGAAAATCGGTTGCATCAATTCTCTGATGCAACCGATTTTCTTTAGAAGTCAATAATTCATGACCTTTCTGACTTTATTGTCTCTCTTTTCGAGATATATTCCCTTTTGAGGCCCGGGGAGTCTGCGTCCCATCAGATCAAAATACTCGGTGACATTGCTGTCACTCGGTGATTCCTCCGAAAGTTCAGGAAGGATGTTGTCTATCTCGGCAGCCGATTGGTCAAGCTCTCCATCATAATGGCAATAACATATTCCATATACCGGAGAAAGTTCCATTGTCATAGTGCCGCACTCCTTGAATGACGCGGAGAATGGCTCAGAGCCGTATGTTTTAAACTTGTCATAGGAATAATCCGGGTACCGTTCATCTGTCGGCAGTTGACGATAAGGGTCATCGGTATAGCCATATGATGCTACAGAACGTAATTTCCCATCATTATCGTAGATATCATATTGAAAGAGAATCGAGACATTTTTACCCTCTGCGCTTATAGGAGGATAAAAGCCTGTCGCCGGGTCTACTTCCAAAGGTTTGCTATACTCTTCCTTTCCGTCAATATTTATCCGTGCGGTTACCGGGCCGGTGCGGCGGGTATCATAATAGGCGTATATCTGGACTTGCTTAGAGACCCAATCAGTATAGTATGCTATGATACCAACATCGTTTAATGTCACTTCATAGGGCTGGCCACCTCTGACAAGATCCATGTAGACATTTTTTGGTGAATGCACCTTGCTCATGGTATATTCGACATTATTCCGAGTCGAACATCCCCACGTGTTTTCCGGTGCGGGGGTCAGGGATTTCTCTGTTGAAAAAATGATGGTGCTCTTTGTTGTTCCGGAAAGACTTACGGCAGTCATATATTTATCTGTCCGATAAAATGGGAGTTCGATTATCTGCGCCGGTGCATTGTCACATTCCACTATAGCATATAGTACATTGTTTTCAACTATAGGTGCATAGACGGGAGCATTATCAGATTTAAAACTGATGAAGTCAATGGCTGCTTCAGCTCCAAATTTTAATTCCAATTCACCGCCACCCCAATTGAGTATTCTAAATGGTGTTGTATCTTTGGAATTGTTGATATTAAAACTTAGATCTCTGGATATCCAGATATCGATGAAGTCTTTTTGGAATATGTCGTACCTTCGGTCATAATTTTTCCATTCCAGCGGATAATCATTATGACCCGATGCATTCATCAACTCGAAATTTGGGAATGTAGTATCCGATTTTCGGATCAGCTCATATGTGTTAGGATGCAGGCCGAACACCGAGAATTCTGAGTCACCTTGAGGTAATGAGACTTTCCCGATGAAATAATTATGACCATACTGAGTGGTCTCTAAAGCCAGTAGGTAAGCTCCGTTGTCACTATCCTTTGTCGGAAGTTGCCAGTTGTTGAAATCACCGGCGACACAGACAATCAAGTCTTTGACAGCAACTTTCTCATTTGCTGCATGAGCAGTCGAGAAAATAGCGTTGGCCATAAGCATCGCAAAGATACTTATTATTGTTGATATTTTCGTTTTCATATTCAAAAATTTAAATACCAGATGTATGGGCTTGCTCGAATCCTCCAAATATATTGAGAGAATAAAGGTCTGATATGCCATTGCTGTTCCCACATTCCAGTTGTTCGGTATTTTCTGTAAAAAGAAAGTATCCGTTGGCGTTGCCCTGTTCTGACCAAAGGCAGTGCATCCATATTTCAGGTGTTGGGCCTTCAATAAGGGTGTAGTTCAACTTGCTGTATTTATACGCGTCATGATAGCGGAGCGCATCAACTACGAAGAATGGGGTTGAATTGCCGACCTCATCTTTCGCAGTAACCATAAATCCCTGTGAACGGTGAGAGTCATATAACCCATCCCATCCCGGAGATAGAAGATTGAACATTTGTTTTGTATGGAACCTACATCTCATCCCCCAATAAGAATCACAGCCACATCCAGTATATTCATAGTGAAAGGTTTTGCGGCTCATGATATATATTCCTAAACCATATAGGAGTCTATAATCAAAATCGTAGTTATAGTCGTGTAGTGTGCTGTCAAAATCGTGTGTGAGAGACACAATGTTATCAAAACATTCCTCCAAAGATTTCTTAAGAATTATTTGATAGTCTCCATAATAATAGTTAATGCAATAATCTGTGTAAACAGTCGATAGAATCTTACATAAGGACAATGCAATAGGTGTGCAGTTGATGGTTTTCTTTTGAAGATTATCCTGGTCTCCAATAATAAGATCTTTTAGTACATCAGGGATGCCAGCATCCGCAGTCCGCTTATTGCGGTATTCCATATAATATGCGGGCTTTATCCCGATGATGTCTCCTGAAATAGGAGGGGGTGCTATTCTCTTGTTAGCATCTTTGATGGCCGAATTGATCATGAGGCCGAGCATTTGGTCGGACACAGTGTCATTTAAGTTAAGTTGGCCAGTCGGGGAGAATGCGTAGACAGGTCTTACACGTTTATCTGCGCCTAATAGCGCATAGCCGCTGTTATCAGCATAGTTGACCACGTACAGGAGCGTGTCTGAAGCCCCGCTACGCGTTTTAGACTGAGTCACAACAGAGCTGATGGTTGCAACTTTGCGGTTGGCAGAACGAGTGGCTGGATCAAAGTCCGCCATGATAGCTTCAGCGTTGGCGAGAGCGTCTTCTATCCCGATGCGATGAGATGTCACATCTTGTGCGGCATCTTCGATACCGGGAACCGGAATCTCTTCTGAGCATCCAGCCATGAAGACCCAAAGCATCGCAAAGAGAATGGATTTTAGGGTCGTTTTCATGTTAGTTTTATTTAGGTTTAAAATTGTTTTAAAACACAAATAAATTGAGTGTATCGATGTTATTTGCAAAAATACTGTAAACATCAATATTTTCAAAATTTTGATGGACTTAAATTGGAATTGACTGCATTTGTTAACCTATAGTAATATATTAAAGGTGTTGATATTGTATCTGATTGTGGAGTGTGTATAGCAGAGGGAGGATGGCGCATCAAGTCGCCATCCTCCCTCGGATTTTGGGTAGGGGTAGGTGTTATTTTGCTGTTGAGTCGGCTGCGGGAGCCTCAGTGGCTGCGGGGGCAGCCTTGAGGTATTTGTCGAGGAAGCGGAAGAATACGCGCTGCCAGAGGATAGCGTTCTGGGGTTTGAGCACCCAGTGGTTCTCATCCGGGAATACGAGCATCTCGGCTTCCAGACCACGCATCTTGGCTGCATTGAAGGCCATCATGCCCTGCGAGGCAAGGATGCGGTAGTCGAGTTCGCCGACTGTCACGAGAATCGGGGCAGTCCATTTGTCGACAAACTTATGGGGTGAAGTGGCATAAGTGCGCTGCGCGATGGCATTCTCCTTATCCCAGTAGGGGCCGCCGAGGTCGAAATCGGCAAACCACATCTCCTCAGTCTCAAGATACTGAGCCTCCACATTGAAGATGCCTGCATGTGCCACGAGTGCGGCAAAGCGACCCTCATGATGACCGGCCAGCCAATACACCGAGAAACCGCCATAGCTTGCGCCGATGGCACCGATACGCTTTGCGTCAACATAGGGTTCGGCAGCGATATAATCGGCAGCCGAGAGATAATCCTTCATATTCTGGCCACTGTAGTCGCCTGAAATCTGACGGTTCCATTCCTCGCCGAATCCGGGTACGCCGCGACGGTTCGGGGCAATCACCACATAACCGTTGGCCGCCATGATGCGGAAATTCCAGCGATAGCTCCAGAACTGGCTTACAGCCTGCTGCGGGCCACCCTGGCAATACACGATGGCCGGATACTGCTTGGTAGAATCGAAATTGGCCGGGAGGATTACCCATGCGGTCATCTCCTTGCCATCGGTGGTGGGCACCACGCGCTTCTCCACCTTAACCTCGGCGAGCTGCGAGAGGATATCCTTGTTGATTTCAGTAATCTGGCTCACTTCGCCGCCGGAGGCGGGGATAGAAACCAGTTCGTCGGGCTGAAGCATATTGTGGCGAAGAGCCAGCACACGGTCGCCGAAGGGGATCACACGGTGATAATCCCACATACCCTCCGTGAGGGGAGTGACAGCGGCATCAGCCACCGAGATGCGGAACACAGGCTCCGTTCCCTCGCAATAACCGGCAAAGAGGATGCTCTTGCCATCGGCCTCCCAGGCAATCTCCTCAGGCCAATACTTCCAGTCGGCGGTAAGGTCGCGCATCTCGAAAGTCGACATATCCATTACCATCAGGCGCTTCTTGTCCGACTCATATTTGGCTGTGGCCATCGAGAGGAAAGCGAGCTGCTTGCCATCGGGGGAGAAGACGGGGTCGGTGTCATAGCCCGGCATACCCTCAGTGAGGTTGCGCACAGTCTTACCCTCGGCAATATCATAGAGATAGAGATTTGAATCGGTCGAGAAGGCATACTCCATACCGGCGAATTTGCGGCTCACATAGATAAGCTGCTTGCTATCGGGCGAGAATGCAAACGACTCCGCACCGCCGAACGGGCGCATCGGGCACTCGAAAGGTTCATCGGCCATGATGTCGGTGAGATTGGAGGCCGTCTGACCATCGAAATCGCCGATGAAGGGGTGGGGGATTTCAGCCACCCACTCATCCCAATGCTTATACATCAGGTCATCTACCACACGGCCTGTGGTCTTCGGCAGATCCTTGAAAAGCTCCTCATTGGCATTGTAGGGCTTGATAGTTGAGGCCACCACGATTTTCTTGCCATCGGGAGAGAACTTGAAGCACTCCACGCCATTCTCCATCGAAGTGACGCGCTGCTGACCGGAGCCGTCGGGCTTCATGGTGAATACCTGCGGTTTCTCGGTCTCCTTATCGGTAGCGATATATGCGAGGCGCTCCCCATTGTCGATCCAGGCCAGATTGCCCTCCGACGATTTTGTGTGGGTGAGGCGCTTCATGTCGGAACCGTCGGGATTCATAGTGTAGATTTCGGCATTGCCCTTATTCTGCTCTATGCTCTCATAAGTGAGAGTGAAGGCAATGATTTTGCCGTCGGGCGAGGGTGTGATTTCGCCGATACGGCCGAATGCCTCAAGCACCTCCGGGGTGAGCATGCCGTTCTCGATTTTCACTTCCGGTTTTTCGATCAGAGCGTCGTCATCGTGACCCTCCTTCGACTGGCATCCGGCGAGAAGCGCCGGCAGGAACGCAATGCCCATTGGAATCAGGAATTTGTTCATGAATGTCGGGAAATTAATTGTTAGAGTTTTTATGGTTTAGATTTCGGGTTGGAATTTTTATCATTTTTGCGCGAGCCGAGCCCCTTCCGGTTAGTGTCGCGGTCGGAGCCGCCCGAGCGTTTGGCTCGGTCGGGCCTACCTTCGGTGCGCGAGCCGGAGCGGAAATTGGGGTTGTAACTGTGGCGCGGTTCATCGATGGGTGGCACCCCTCCCGGATAGAGAGCCTTCAGCAGGTCGGGGCGGTGCAGCCGGCGCAGCGAGGTCACGATATCGCGGCGTGCTTCCGGTTTATACCAGAAGAAGTACTGTCGCTGAGCGAGTTTCTCGCGTTCGTTGCGGGCTGTATATACAGGTTGGCCGGTGTAGGGATGTATCCCTGTATAATAGATTTCAGTGCTCACCGTCATAGGGGTAGGTGTGAAATCCTGCACCTGCTCAAGATGGAAGTCGAGTTCCTTGGTGATGGCAGCCAGTTCGGCCATATCCTCCTCACGGCAGCCGGGATGAGAGGAGATGAAATAGGGTATGAGTTGTTGGCGCAGACCCTCCTCACGGTTCACACGGTCGAAGATACGCTTGAACCGGTGGAAGAGGTGGAACGATGGTTTCCGCATCACATCGAGCACAGCGGGCGAC
Organism: Muribaculaceae bacterium; assembly: GCA_029051525.1. GTDB lineage: Bacteria > Bacteroidota > Bacteroidia > Bacteroidales > Muribaculaceae > Lepagella. The sequence goes on along the minus strand of JAIDKG010000099.1, from coordinate 11,126 downwards.
GTATGTTCCGGCGCCACTTTCAGTCGGCCGCTCACATGGCGGGCAATCAATTGGCGGAGGTATTCACGGTTGGTGGCCTCCACACGTGGATCGGGCGAAGGTGCCATCGCCAGATCATATCGCACGCCGCTCCCCACGAAGGCCTTCTTTACCTCCGGCATCGCATCGACCGCGCGATATATCTCGAGCAGCGGGGCATGGTCATTATTGAGGTTGGGGCATGGCTGAGGATGCAGGCAAGAGGGGCGAGTGCAGCGCTCGCATCGCGAAGTGTCGCGCCCTTTCATGCCATACATATTGGCCGACGGGCCGCCGAGGTCGGATATATACCCCTTGAAGTCATCCATCTCTGTGACCTTCTTCACCTCCCGGAGGATAGATTCCTTCGATCGCGAGGCAATGAATTTCCCCTGATGGGCCGAGATGGTGCAGAAAGCGCATCCGCCGAAACAGCCACGGTGCATATTGACCGAATGGCGGATCATATCATATGCCGGTATCACCTTCCCCTTATAGCGAGGGTGGGGATAACGGGTATAGGGGAGGTCGAAAGAGGCATCGATCTCCTCGGGAGTCATCTGAGGGAGCATCGGGTTGATGCAGATATTGCGCCCCTGAGTGGCTTGCCACATGCGGCGCCCATGCATTCGGTTGGATTCAATCTCCACATCGCGGAAATTACGCGCCTGGCATTTCTTATCCCGCCGGCACTCCTCAAAGCTGTGGAGGATGATATCGGTCTCCGGGTCGGGTAGAGCATCGGTGATGAAGGCCGTCTGCGCCACATCGGTGATATCCTGAATCTTTTCGCCGGCCTCGAGTCGGTGTGCGAGTTGCACCATGGTTCGTTCACCCATGCCATAAATAAGCATATCCATCGGAGCCTCGGTGAGAATCGAGGGGCGCAGCGAGTCGGACCAATAATCATAATGCGACACCCGGCGCAGCGAGCACTCGATACCGCCGCCGATCACCGGCACCTCCGGAAACAGCTCCTTCAGTATGCGGGAATATACGATAGACGGATAGTCAGGCCGGGCACCATGTCGGCCCCCCGCCGTATAGGCATCATCATGGCGCAGGCGCCGATTGGCTGTATAATGATTCACCATCGAATCCATCGCGCCCGGCGACACACCGAAGAATAGACGCGGCGCACCGAGTTTGCGGAAATCGCGCAGGTCATCGCGCCAATTGGGCTGCGGCACTATGGCCACCTTATAGCCATGCGCCTGAAGCACGCGGCCAATCACGGCCGCACCAAACGAAGGATGATCCACATAGGCATCCCCCGAGAACAGAATCACATCGGCCTGCTTCCAGCCGAGGCGATCCATCTCCTCGCGTGTGGTAGGAAGATAGAGGGATTTATCGTAACGCGGATCCATATTCTATTCTGATAATCTGTTGATTCAAATTTCTTTTCAATTATGCCATTCTGCAGGTATAGGGGCGTTCAGGCACATTACTCTGACGGAGCTTTCATCTTGCTCTCCATGAGATTGCGGAGGGCGAGGAGTTCGTCGCGGAGTTGCGCCGCCTCAATAAAGTCGGTGCGCTTTGCGGCCGCCACCATATCGCGATTCACCTTCTCGATACGATTGCGAATCTCGTCGGTGCTCATATATGCCGTCACCGGATCGGCCACGAATCGTGAATCCTCCTCCACTTCCACATAAGGGCGCGGAGGCACCGGCGCGGAGGCACCGCGCGAATCAGAGCGGGGTTTGCGCGGTACGGCACCGGGCGTGGGGCGCTGCGGAGCGGCCGAGGCACCTTCCGGGTCGGCTCCACCGGTATAGATATCGATAAGATCGGTAGAACTCTTCTTCACGATAGGGGTGGGGGTGATGCCGTGGGCCTCATTGTAGGCCATCTGTTTTCTGCGTCGGCGTTCGGTCTCGTCGATAGTGAGCTGCATGGAGTCGGTGATGCGGTCGGCATACATTATCACCTTGCCATTCACATTGCGGGCTGCGCGACCGGCCGTCTGGGTAAGCGACCGGTGATTACGCAGGAACCCCTCCTTATCGGCATCCAGGATAGCCACCAGACTCACCTGTGGCAAGTCGAGCCCCTCACGCAGCAGATTCACACCGATCAGCACATCATATATGCCATTGCGCAGATCCTCCAGGATGCGGATCCGGTCGAGTGTATCCACATCAGAATGTATATAGGAGCACTTCACCCCCCATTTCTGCAGATGGTCGTTGAGTTCTTCGGCCATGCGCTTGGTGAGGGTGGTGACGAGTATTCTCTCATCGCGCTCTATGCGGAGATGGATCTCCTCCATGAGGTCGTCGATCTGATTCATTGTGGGACGCACCTCAATTTCCGGATCGAGCAGACCTGTGGGTCGGATCACCTGTTCGGTCACCACCCCCTCCGAGAGTTGCAATTCATAATCACCCGGTGTGGCACTCACATAGATGGCCTGATTCGTGAGCCGTTCAAACTCATCGAATTTCAGCGGTCGGTTGTCGATTGCCGCCGGGAGGCGGAAGCCATACTCCACGAGATTCATCTTTCGCGACAGGTCGCCGCCATACATTCCGCGTATCTGCGGCAGCGTGACATGACTCTCATCTATAATAGTAAGATAATCTTTCGGGAAATAGTCGAGCAGGCAGAACGGCCGCTCGCCGGGAGCGCGGCCATCGAAATATCGGGAGTAATTCTCGATGCCGCTGCAATGACCGAGTTCTTTGATCATTTCCAGATCATAGGTCACGCGTTCGCGGAGGCGGTCGGCCTCGAGGATTTTCCCCTCATTGCGGAAGAACTCCACCTGGGCACCGAGATCGAGTGCAATCTGGTCAACGGCCTGAGCCGTGCGCTCCTTAGAAGTCACGAAGATATTGGCCGGGTAGATATTGAAACCCTCCAGATTGCTGAGCACCGCCCCCGAAGCCGGGTCGATGGTCTGTATCTTTTCGATTTCATCGCCCCAGAACATCACACGTAGCTGAATCTCCTCAAAGCTCAGCAGGATATCCACCGTGTCGCCCTTCACGCGGAACTGTCCGCGACCTAATTCAGCCGCCGTGCGGCTATAGAGCGAATCTACGAGTCGCCGCAGGAAAGCATTGCGGCTGATGCGCTGGCCGATACTGATTTTCACCACGCTCTGCGAGAAATCCTCCGGATTGCCCATGCCGTAGATGCAACTCACACTCGACACCACAATCACATCGCGGCGCCCCGACAGCAGGGCGGCTGTGGTGGCAAGGCGCAGCTTGTCGATCTGCTCATTAATCTGAAGGTCTTTCTCGATATACTTATCGCTTGTAGGTATATAGGCCTCCGGCTGATAGTAATCGTAATAGCTCACGAAATACTGCACCGAATTGTCGGGGAAAAAACTCTTCATCTCACCATAAAGCTGAGCCGCGAGGGTCTTGTTGTGGGATAGGATGAGAGTGGGTCGCTTCACCTGCTGTATCACATTAGCCATGGTGAAGGTCTTGCCCGAACCGGTCACGCCGAGGAGGGTCTGATGAGGGTTGCCCTCCTCCAGACCGGCCACGAGCTCGGCGATGGCCTCCGGCTGGTCGCCGGTAGGCATATATTCAGATGTGAGTTTGAAATCCATAGGCATCATGCGGCAATATGGAAGTGCCGCAGGGTAGGGGTGGGGTGGCAGGCGGGTCAAAGCGTGGCAAAACAGAAAGTTGCCGGGGCTATGCGCGCCAACTCCACAACAAAATTACAAAATTCTGCTATATAACACAACGCATCGGGAGAAAAAATTGCCTATAAAATTTTGTCATGTATCGATTATGAGTTAAATTTGCCGTTGAAATCGGGGATTTCACTCTCTGCCGGGCGTCAATCTGCGGTCAATCAGCGAGATAGCCTGTGTATGGTGAGAAAAAGGTGCAATCCTCCGCAATACCGAAACAGTAAAACCTAAATACTAACCCCTTCTTATCATGAAGAAACACAATTTCTATGCAGGTCCCTGCATCCTGAGCGAGTACACAATCAAGAATACGGCCGATGCCGTGATCAACTTCGCCGACATGGGTCTCTCGATCCTCGAGATTTCCCACCGCAGCAAGCAGTTCCAGGCTGTAGTCGACGAGGCCGTGGCTCTTGTCAAGGAGCTTCTTGAGGTGCCCGAAGGCTACTCTGTGCTCTTCCTCGGCGGCGGCGCATCACTGCAGTTCGCTATGTCGGCCATGAACTTCCTCAATACCAAGGCCGCATATCTCGACACAGGTGTATGGGCATCGAAAGCCATCAAGGAGGCCAAGCTCTTCGGCGAGGTTGATGTAGTGGCATCTTCCAAGGATAAGAACTATAACTATATCCCGAAAGACTTCGAGAGCAAGGTGCCTGCCGATGTAGACTACTTCCACTTCACATCCAACAATACAATCTACGGCACCGAGATCCGTCGCGATCCCGATGTGCCCTGCCGCATGATCTGCGACATGAGCTCCGATATCTTCTCCCGTCCCGTGGATGTGGCCAAATATGACCTCATCTATGCCGGCGCGCAGAAGAACCTCGCCCCCTCAGGTGTGACCATCTGCATCGTGAAGGACAGCGCCCTCGGCCACGTGGACCGCGTGATCCCCACAATGCTCAAATATCAGACTCACGTCGACAAGGGCTCAATGTTCAACACTCCCCCGGTGCTCCCCATCTACGCCGCTCTTCAGACTCTCAAATACTACAAGAGCCTCGGTGGCCTGAAGGAGATCGAGAAGATGGACATCGCCAAGGCCGAGAAGCTCTACGAGGCTATCGACAACAGCAAGATGTTTGTGGCCACTGTTCCCAACAAGGAGGACCGTTCGATCATGAACGTATGCTTCGTCATGAAGCCCGAATACAAAGAGCTTGAGAAAGACTTCTTCGACTTCGCCACTTCCAAGGGCATGGTCGGCATCAAGGGCCACCGCGATGTGGGCGGTTTCCGCGCATCTCTCTACAATGCCCTCCCCATGGAGAGCGTAGAGGCTCTCGTGGAGTGCATGAAGGAGTATGAGGCTCAGCACGCCTAAATAAAATTCCGGACCTCCCGGCCCCGATTCCGAGCCGTCATGATTTCAGACGAAACGCCGGAAAAGGTTGAGGGAATCCGATTAGAAAAAATAAGAACAAAAAGCCGGGGCTTCGGCCCCGGCTCAAAATATACCTACATAGACATGAAGATTCTTGTATTCACAGAGAAACCCTTCGCCCAGAATGCCGTAAAGGCAATCGCCGACACTGTCAATGCTTCAGGCAATGAACTCGCACTCGTAGAGCGCGGCACTCGCGCCGACCTCATGGAGGCCGTAAAGGATGCCGAGGGACTTATCGTGCGTAGCGATATTATCGATGCCGAGGTAATGGCTGCGGCTCCCAAACTGAAAGTAATCGTGCGCGCAGGCGCAGGCTACGACAATATCGACCTCAACGCCGCTACAGAGCGTGGTATCTGCGTGATGAACACTCCCGGTCAGAACTCCAACGCGGTGGCAGAGCTCGTATTCGGTATGGTAGTGATGATGTGCCGCAACCAGTATAACGGCACTTCCGGTATCGAACTGAAAGGCAAATCACTCGGTATCTATGCCTTCGGTCAGGTAGGCCGCAATGTGGCCCGCATCGCCAAAGGTTTCGATATGAGCATCGAGGCTCTCGACAAGTTCGTGCCCGATGCAGTTATGGAGGGTGAGGGTGTGAAGCCCGTGCACGATGTGAAGGAGCTCTTCACCAACAACCACTTTGTGTCGCTCCATATCCCCGCAACACCCGAGACCCGCAACTCAATCGGTTACGACCTCGTGATGCTCATGCCCAAGGGTGGTGTGCTGATCAACACAGCCCGCAAAGAGGTGATCGACGAAGAGGGTCTGATGAAGGCACTCGAAGAGCGTCCCGACCTCCGCTACGTATCCGACATCCGTCCGGCCGCTGCCGAAGAGTTTGAGAAGAAATTTGCAACCCGCTGCTTCTTCACACCCAAAAAGATGGGTGCACAGACAGCCGAGGCCAACTTCAACGCCGGTGTGGCTGCTGCCGAGCAGACCATCGCCTACCTGAAAGATGGCTGGAACAAATTCCAGGTCAACAAATAAACCCTGCCCCATAACAATCCCTACCGTCCGCAGATAAGCGCAAGCGCTTACCTGCGGACGTCTCCATATATACACCACTCCCACCGCCGCCCACCCCTCATGACGGTACATATAGTGCAGTCGCTCCGCGACTGGCCGACGGCACACGGTGTGGCCTGCCGCGACCAGCTCCCGACACCCGGCATCCGGATTGGATGAGTGATTTGGAGGCGGTTGTGCCCGCACGTACGTGGGGCCACAGTTAGAAATTTAAAATACTCTCTAAGGAGTGATGAGGAGTGATGATGTGATGATATTTGGGAATGTCGCGGAAAATCGTTAACTTTGCTTGTTGGATTGCGAGAGGGATGGCTATCGGCTGTTATGGTCGTAGGCTGCGAGCGGAAATATTTCCCCTCCTCTCGGGATTTCGCAAGATTTTAGATTTGAATTCTACACATCTTAAGTTATGAGAAAAAACATTGTTGCAGGCAACTGGAAAATGAACACCACCCTTGAAGAGGGTGTGGAACTTGCCGATCAGATCAACACCCTTCTGCAGGGTAAGGAGAAGAATTGCGACGTAGTGATCTGCGTGCCTTTCACTCATCTCACATCGGTAAATGCTGTAATCAATCAGGATCTCATGGGTCTCGGCGCAGAGAACTGCTCTGAGCACGAGAAAGGTGCTTACACCGGTGAGGTGTCGGCCGCTATGGTGAAGAGCACCGGTGCCAACCACGTGATCCTCGGTCACAGCGAGCGTCGCCAGTACTTCGGTGAGAACAACGCCCAGCTTCTCGAAAAGACCAAGCAGGCTCTGAAGAATGGTCTGAAGCCCATCTTCTGCGTAGGCGAGGTGCTTGAGGAGCGTGAGAACGGTACATACAACGACGTGGTGAGCAGCCAGGTAGAGGCTCTCTTCGAGCTTTCAGCCGAGGACTTCGGCAAGATCGTGATCGCATATGAGCCGGTATGGGCCATCGGAACAGGCAAGACAGCCACTGCCGACCAGGCACAGGACATGCACGCCCACATCCGCAACGTCATTGCCGAGAAATATGGCAAAGAGGTGGCCGACAATACATCGATCCTTTACGGCGGCAGCTGCAAGCCCTCCAATGCAAAGGAGCTCTTCGCAAAGCCCGACGTAGACGGTGGTCTGATCGGTGGCGCAGCTCTCGATGCTGAATCATTCATGGGCATCATCGAGGCCTTCAACTAATTGAAATAGACACAATCTCCTGCATCATGTGCTTCCCGCCGATGGTGGCAGGCCTATGATGCAGGAGTAACTTTCAGAAACTCACCGGGGAAACAGACCGGCTGAGTGGTGAAAACACCATTAATTCCATAGAATCATGCAACTACGTAAAGCATTGCCCTATCTTCGTCTGCTGATACTTCTCCCCGCCCTTGTGGGCTATCCTCTCCGCGCAGGAGCCCAGACGGAACAGGAGAATGGGGAGACTGTCGAGAAGACCGGTCCGAATGTGATTCAGCGCATAGTCGAATCATCGGAAGGTAATGTGGAGATTCTGATCGATGATGAATTGATGGAGAAAATACTGACACCTCCCACCGCCCACAAAAAAGCATCGACGGGTAATCGCCCGGCCATCCGACCGGGACTCAACAAGATTTCCGGCTATCGCATTCAGGTATTCAGCGACGGGCGCAACCAGCACAGTCTCGAATCGCGTGCGCGTGCCCGAGGCAATGCCATCACGGCGAAATTTCCTAAATACCGCGGCCAGGTATATACCTTCTCTTCGGCACCCAACTGGTATACCCGTGTGGGTAATTTCCAGACAGCCTCCGAGGCCAGCGAGGCCCTGGTGGAGTTGCGTCGCAGCTTCCCCTCATTTGCCGATGAGATGCGAGTGGTGAAATGTCAGATAATTGTGCTTAAGTAGGAATCCGACTATGGCAAGAAAAGAGACTCATGATCCTGAGCTTACGGAGCAGATAGCGTATCACTATCGTGAGATACTGAAACTAATAGGGGAGGATCCCGATCGCGAGGGACTCCTCAAGACACCGGTGCGGGCTGCCAAGGCTCTTATCGACATCACCCAGGGCTATCGTGTAGACCCGATGGCGATAGCGCGCAAGGCAGTGTTTGAACATGCCGGTTCGCAGATTGTGATTGTGAAGGATATAGAGTTCTACAGCATGTGCGAGCATCATATCCTCCCCTTCTTCGGAAAGGTATCAATCGGCTATATACCGAAGGGCAAGATGATCGGGCTCTCGAAGCTGGCTCGGATTGTGGATAATTTCGCCCGCCGCCTGCAGGTGCAGGAGCGGCTCACGGCGCAGGTGTGCAGCCTGCTTGGCGAGGCATTGCCCAATGAGGGTGTGATTGTGGCCTGCGAGGCCGAGCATCTCTGCATGAAGATGCGCGGCGTGGAGAAGCAGGATGCTGCTACGGTGACATTCGACTATAGCGGCCGATTTACCGATGACGCCGGCTTGCGCCAGGAGTTCATGCGTCTGTGTGGCATGTGATGCCTCTTACATCTGCCCTCCGGCGCACTCGCTACAACCACACATAAAAAAAGCTATGCGGCCCCACATGAGGCCGCATTTGCTTTTATACAGAGGGGAGTATTCGGATCACTTGGAGATTTTGATCTTTGAAGAATTTTTGCTGGAGAAGCCGGTGACGATTGATGACTTGTCGCAGTCCACATTCAGCTTATTGCCATTGAGATTTGCAGCCGAGCCGCCGGAGATATCGATATTGCCGGCACCCATGTCAAATTGATTGCCATTATAACTTGATCCGCCCGAGATGCCGATATTGCCGTTCTTGGCGCTACCGGATACGGTGAGTCCCGAGCCGGAACTCAAATTGCAATTGAATGTCTTGCATTTGAGTTGTGTCAGATTTATGCCCGAGCCACCCGAGATGTCTAAATTGGAGGTATCAACATTCGCGCGTCCTATCGAAAGAGCGGATCCACCCGAGATGTCGGCATTGAGAGTGGATGCCGAGAGCGAAGATAGCGTGATGGCCGATCCCGCCTTGCCGGTGATATTGAGCGCCTTAGAGGTTTTGATTTCAGAGCTGCACATGAATGAGCTGCCGGAGCTGATCTGCACATCGGTGAGATTAGGCGATGTGAGGGTGATCATTAGATCTTTGGTGTTGAAATTTTTGCCGGAGGGGAGAGAGATGGTCACAGTGCCGTAGTCGTCGGTCACCTTGACGGCATCCACGATGTCGCGTTTCCCCTCGATTTTTACGGGTTTCAGTGCTCCCTGCACATAGATGACCGGCAAACCTCTGGACACCATCACCTTTGTGAAATTATTCACAGAGATGGTCTTTACCTTTTGTGAATTGTCGGAGGGGATATCGGCGCGGTCGCCGGCAGAGTAGGAGTAATTGTAGTCGTAGTTGTAGCTTCCGGAGGTTTCACTCCCGGTGGAAGCGGAGAGACGTATGGAGTGGCCGCAGTGGGGGCACTCAATGGTAGAGCCCGAGGTGTGGCGGTTATTGTTCTGAGCCTTGGCAGTGAAGAAAGAATCGGCCGAAGAGGATGAGGGGATGAAGGAGATGATTCCTCCTGCCAGAATGCCGAGGGCGATTACGGTGGTGAGTCGTTTGGTCGTCATAACTGTTGAGGTGTTGAAAAAAGTGACTAAATTGGGATAATTATCTCTTATGGCAGGCTAACACCACGTCATGGTGTGGTGGGGAGCCCACTTAAATGATTGTAGCTGCCAAAGGTGAACATAACACGTCGTTGCTCGGCAGGTTTCAATATTTTTGCCCTAAATTACTAAAAATAATTAAAACTGCAAATTTTTAACCGGAAGAAATCTCCGGAAATCTCCAGCAGGAAGAAAACTCCGGTTATTGACTATAGAGAGATTGAGAGATTTACAATTTTTTTGTATTGTAGCCTAAAAATAGCTGATAAGAGTTAAAAAACTGAATAAGGGCCTCAGGGGTTAAACCCATGATTTCGGCACCGTGTTATAGTGCTGAAAACCATCTCGAATCAAGATGTACGAAAACAAAACTCGAATCCCAAATAACTCAAAATATCTGCTATTATGAAAAAGACTGTTTTACTCGCAGCCGCCATTCTGGCAGGCGCGGCCACCACAACAGCTTACGCAGCATCACCGGTGGTTGACAATCCCGACAATAAGCCATATGTAGGAGTGCGGCTTTCGGCTGAGAGTGTTGTGCCCGGAAATGTAAACTATGGCAATATCAGCGAGAATGTATTTGACCCCGGAGCCGGTGTAAGTATCGGATTGGTGTACAACCAGCCTATTGTGGCCAATTTCACCGTAGAGCCGGGTCTTGAACTCTACTACAATACCACCAAAATCAATCTCGACGATGATTTCATGCAGGAGGCTCACTGGAAGAGTCATTCCACCCGCTCGTTTGGTATGCGAGTGCCGGTGATGTTGGGCTACCACTTCGACTTCACGCCGAAATTCTCGCTCAACGTGGCCACCGGTCCGGTGCTTAAAGTCGGTTTCTCGGATGATTACTATCTCACCACCGAGACACGCTTTGCAGCATACTCCGACGAGGCATACCGCTCACACTACAGCGGCTCACTCTATAAAGACACCTTCAATCGTGTGGACTGCGCATGGAGAATATCCGTAGGAGCCACATTCCTCAAAAACTACTATGTAGGATTGAGCGGCGACCTCGGCATGGTCAATCAGATAAAGGAAAGCAACAATGGTGCCATAACAATGAAAAACAATCTCTTCCAGTTCACATTGGGCTATAACTTCTGAAGTTCCTTGCCGATACCGACACCTGAGTCTTCGCCGGGCATAGCCCGGATTATATAAGAGCGCGTTCCTTAAAATTTCGGGGTCGTAGGGGTCGCAGCCTTGGAGTGGATTTTGTCACTTGCTGCAAGGAGCATACCGAGGTATGCGACTGAAAGCAAGGGGCAAAATACGCCCAAGGATGCGAGACCATAGGTAACTTCATCTTACAGCCAGACCAATGTGTATGTTAAAAAGCCGTTTATGATTTATAGCTTTGATTTGGATTTATTTACACATTATACAGCTGCTTGA
>JAIDKG010000098.1 GCA_029051525.1 Muribaculaceae bacterium | reverse complement strand
TTTTTTATGATACGAAATATTAAAGTGCCCGAAACTTCGGGCACTTAAGAGAGTTATGCGCTTTATGGGACGTTTACGATTCTAAATTAAAAGCCTAAAATTATCATCATTTTAATATAGATTAATTCACCCCCCCTAAAACGGCATAATATTAAGGCCGACAGCTTGTCGAAGCTGCCGGCCTTAATATTACGTGTGATTCGGGGATTTTATAGATTAATCAAATTGGCGGGAGTCACTCGGGGTCTTTCCAATCGCCATGCTCGCGGATGAGGGCGATGAGCTGAGGCAGGGCCTCATCGGCAGGTATATTCTTTACCATGAGGGTCTTCCCTTTGTAGAGGCTTACTCGGCCGGGGCCTGCCCCTACATAGCCATAGTCGGCATCGGCCATCTCGCCCGGGCCATTGACTATGCATCCCATCACACCTATCTTCAGTCCTTTGAGATGGGAGGTGGCGGCCCGCACCTGGGCCAATGTGGCAGGGAGGTCAAACAGGGTGCGGCCGCAACTCGGGCAGGCGATATACTCTGTCTTGCTGAATCGCAGACGAGCGGCCTGGAGTATGCCAAGCTGCAGCGCGGTGATCTCCTGCTGCGAGAGCGCCGGGGCATGCAGCTCCAGGGCATTGCCATAACCGTTGAGCAGGAGCGCACCGAGGTCGGCGGCTGCTTTGAGGCGCACCAATGCCGGATCGGCATCGGCATATGAGAGAGAGATGATAATGGGATTGCGACCGCCGGCCGCTATATATCGCTCTATCCATGAGGAGATTTCCCCTACCGGATTGAGATGATGCGATGTCAGCCGCACCAGCGATCCCTGCGGTACACACTCCACCGGAGTGGCGGCATCGATATCAAACACAGCTTCGGGCAATTCCAGGTCATGGCCGATAACCAGTGGCCATTGAGTGCGACCTATTCCGGCCACCTCTCCGGCCACGCCACGGGCGGGGAAGGGTGCTTCGCTCTGCGGTTCGGCCACGGGGGTATGTCCGGCCCGTGCGGCTATATAATCACGCAGGGCGATCGCTACCGGTATCTCATTTTCGGGGGCTTCGGAGAGCGACACACGGATTGTGTCGCCAATACCCTCGGCCAACAGTGTGCCGATACCCACCGCGCTCTTTACGCGGCCATCCTCGCCGTCGCCGGCCTCGGTGACACCCAAATGCACCGGATATGCCATACCCTCGGCCTGCATGGCCTGCACCAGACGCCGCACAGTCTCTACCATCACCACCACATTGGAGGCCTTGATCGAAATCACAATCTCATGGAAATCCTCCTCGCCGCATATGCGCAGAAACTCCATGACCGATTCCACCATTCCGGCAGGCGAGTCGCCGTAGCGGCTCATGATGCGGTCGGAGAGCGAACCGTGGTTGACGCCGAGTCGCAGAGCTGTGTGATGTGTGCGGCATATCTCCAGCAGCGGACGCAAACCCTCACGGATGCGCTCTATCTCTTCGGCATATTCTGCATCGGTGAATGTGAGGCGACGGAATGTGCGCGCGGCATCCACAAAATTACCGGGATTGATGCGCACCTTGTCGCATGTGGCGGCGGCGGTATATGCGGCCTTGGGATTGAAATGCACATCGGCCACGAGGGGCACCGCGCATCCCGCCTCACGCACTGCACTGCGGATATGGGCCATATTGGCCGCCTCGGCCACCCCTTGGGTGGTGAGGCGCACCAGTTCGCCGCCGGCCTCAGCGATGCGGAGCACCTGGGCGGCCGATTCATCTGTGTGGAGGGTATTGGTATTGGTCATCGACTGCACCCTCACCGGGGAGTCGCCACCTATTTCGAGACCTGCCACATGCACCGGAGTGCTGCGACGGCGCTGATAGTTATATCTGCTCATTTCGTCTTAGTCAGTTCATTTTAATATCTCACCCTGATACTTACTCCGGTATCAGGAGTTCCATCGAGAGCACTCCGGCAAAGCCTACGAGTTCTCCAATCACGGTCTGCATCGGAGTGTGGCGCCCGAGCCATACGCGGGCCGTGCCGAGCAGTCCGGCGGCAAGCACCGCCCCCACACACCATCCCCAGAGGTTATAGTGCGGCAATCCGTAGCGGTTCATTATCATTATCATGGCAATATAGCCTCCTATCCCGGCCCCATGAGCCGAGATTTTCCATCGGTAATTCACCAATAGATTCACCACTGTGGCCAGTGCCGCACCGATATAGAACAGACACACCCAGCGCGGCACACCCGTAGTGGAGAGATAGAATCCGCAGCCCAAGAGGCAGCAGCCGGTCACCACGTAGGGTATGAAGCGGTCGGTGCGCCGCGTGAGGGCGGCATCATGCACATCGCCATATTTCATAAGCACCAATATGGCGAGAGCGGGCAACACTGCCGTCAGACCGAACACTATCGCTATGATTATCAGCTTCGAGTGCATAGGCGCGAAGGAGAGCATCGAGAGCCCAAACACCGTGATTATGGCATAAGTGGGCATCAGCACAGGCGAGAGCACCCACGACAGCAGGTGCGACACTCCGGTAAGGAAGCGTGCCCCTCCCCTCTCGGAAATGGGCTGCTCCCGGGGCTCTGCGGCAACCTCCGCCTCATGGATTGCCTCATCGGCAGCTGAGAATTCCCGGATCGGCTCGGCCTCTTGGCCCCGACGGGGGGCAGGCTCTCTGTAATCTTTGATTTCCATAATGGAATAATCAATCGTTGGAATTAGCTTTTTTTATGCCTCCGGTCATTTTCAGGAACTTCGCCGGCACGGGGGTCTCGAAGCGCATGTCGCGTCGGGTCACCGGATGGGCAAAACGCAGTGTGCGGGCATGAAGTGCCAGACGCCCTATCGGACTCGCCTTGGCCCCGTATTTGCGGTCGCCCACTATCGGATGTCCCATCTCCTTGGCGTGCACGCGTATCTGATTCTTACGACCCGTGTCGAGCGAGAATTCCACCAATGAATATCCGTGACCGCGAGCCAATACCTTATAGCGGGTCACGGCCAGCTTCAAACCCTCGCCGGGTTCGGGCCGGGAATATACCTCATATTGCGAAGTCTCGCCGAGATATGAGCGCACCTCCCCCTCGTCGTCATTGACAAATCCCTCAAGCACGGCTACATAGCAGCGCTCTATCACCATATTGTTCCAGTTATGCTGCATTGCCTCCTGGGCCTCGGGATGGCGGGCAAACATCATCAGCCCGCTCGTGGCGCGGTCAAGACGATGCACCACAAATATCTTATTGGCCGGATTCACCTCCTTCACATAATCCTTGAGGATATTATAGGCTGTCTGCTCCTTCTTCAGCGAACCGGTGCCCACCGAGAGCAGACCGTAGCCCTTGTTGACCACGATAATGTCTTCATCCTCATATACCATCTGCATACGCGGATGGCGGAACACGGCATAAGGGCGTGTAAGATTGAGCTCGACCCATTGCTGCGGCTCCACGGGGGCATCGAAACGGGTGGTCACCACCCCATTGATCATGAGATGGCCGAATTTGAGCCATTTCTTCACATCGTTGCGTGGCGCGTCGGGAAATTCCCCGGCCACAAACTGCATAAGCGGCACCATTTCGGTGCCTCTGTTCCGGCGGGCCAAAATGCGGTCGGGCTGCCGCGTGTCTCTTTTTTTGAATGACATAAATCTCTATCAGTATATATTGATATACAGCATGTTGGCGCATTTCAGCCCCCACATACCGTCATCTCGGGTCAAAAATTCCTACAAAGTTAACAAACTCTCGCGATTCATAGCTCAGTTATTCAGGAAAATTTGCAAATTTGCATCCCCGATCTCAGCACTTTACTTTTATGAATGCTCTAACCGACTGTTTCATGGTCAACCCTCCACACTACATATTCATTTGCATCTATTTCTTAGACCGCAAGTAAGACATTGAATAACATAAATGATATTGTTATGTTAAAAAAATCTACGACATAATTTGCTTTTAATAAAATTAACTCTTATCTTTGCCACATGAAATCAAAGTTTCACTCAGTTAGGCCGGCCACAACTCAAAGAAACGATGGTTTTAAACAGAAAATAACCCATAATGCAATTCATTATGAAACGAACAATCTCACAACTCTGCATCATTATCACTCTAATGATGCTCGCGGCAGGATGTAGCGATAGCTATCCTATGCTCGACTCTCCGCTCGATAATGAGAATGACGCTATCCGCACTCGAGCGGAAGTGGAGGAATCCGATGTCAGACTCCACTTCGATTCAGAAGAGGAAGTACAAAAAGTACTTCAAGAAATGGAGGCACAAGATTCCGCAGAACCTACAGACCATAAGGGTAGCGGTATCGCCACGCGCTCACTCAATCTTCCTATCGACCCCGGTGTAACAATTTCTGGATATAGAGGTTTGCTATCTCCTATGCCCGGTAGAAACATTACCTACTATGAGGTCTATGGCTACGACACACTCGTTCCAGATCAAAAAATTGCCAAACTTCTTAATTACAAGGGAGAGGTTGAGGTCGCAGAATATGTATATAAAATTACACCCTTGGGCACTTACAAGTTTCTTAAAGCAGATGAAAAGGAATGCCTTGATTACATTGAAAAGCATCCAAGCGACATGGGGACTCAGACCTCAGGAGGCACTTCTATAATTACCTCTAAGCTCATGCTTTTTCACTCCTTTAAGACTCATAATGAATTGTATGATTTAGTATCGGAATCTGGTCCCAATATAATATATCCCAATGGTCCAATCCCTGAACCTAATTTCAACAAGTTTGCAACATTTAATGCAAACCATCATACATTTTTTGGGAAAATATGGCAGAATCTCTTTGGAGCCAACAAAAAGCATACTGTTAATTTCTCTAATGAAAAGAGACTTCGTGGTTCATTCTACTTTTACAACTATGCATTCGTAAAGAGTATAGGAATCCAAGGATGGACGGACAAAAAGGCTAGTGCGGGCTGGACAAAGACACCTGCCGATGAACTTCGTGTGGGGTGGAGACACTTGATTATCAAAGTCCTACCTAACGATGAAGAAGTCGAAGTGCTAAAGAATCTTAAGGAACCATATTATCAACCTCCTACTCAGCGATTAGTAAATAATAGAACAGCCATGGTTGCCACTCTAATGTTCCCGTCTATCCCGGAGGAACTAAAGAGATATATGCAAACAGGAGGAGTGACAGGATTATGTGAGTATCTTGCAAGTAGATATAACCTGAAAGTAGATCAATTAAAGTTTACAGAGGGGTGCATTGTTGCAAGTCCCAAGGTCATATATATCCTATTTCAAGATGATATGATATCGAAAAAAGACTGCAAGCATATTAATCAAGTATTTGCAGAGGAAATAGTTAAAATAAAGATTGGCTATGAAAACAATGTAGGCTTCTCGATAAACGATGCAAATTTAAAGAACCCACTACAACTTGTCAGAGTCTTACATGCATTGTTTGAACAACTCCTAAAACAGAGGTACACCCTTATTGGTGGCGAGGCGTATGTATGCGGCCGCTTCGATTATGATTGGCGAGGTATGAAGATTGTGAAACAAGCGCCTTCAAGCCTATGACCTTTAAATAGAAAATTCCATTCTTATGAAAGTTAGCAGAATCATAACTATTCTCATTGGAATCTTTTCAATGTGCTGGTTTTCGACACACGCTGTGGAACCAGGCAAAGTTCAAATTGGGATTGACTACCATTATGCGGTGGGGCTGGGTTATTTTCAGCCGGGATATGATGTCAAGAATACTGGTGAATATTTTGGTGGTGGCTATACAACTGTGACCGGACTTTACAACATCAATCAGAAATTCAGTGCAGGACTCGGACTGGGAATCGGACTCTACTCATGTGGAGAGGGGACTATACTGAAAGCCCCTGTTTTTGGAACTTTCCGATATAGACCATTCAAAAAGGCGTCACTGAAAAATTTCTATGCGGTAACTGATTTAGGTGTCGGACTCGGCGAAGTGTTTTGGAAGGTCAAACCGGGATTTCTCTGGAATATCGGCATCGGATGGCAGAAAATGTTTCGCAAGCATTTTGGGCTAAACTTCCAGATTACCTACAATCTCCATGAGTTTCGTGGCTACAGAACTAAAGTATACCTCAACTACGATACCGAATATGGCTACTATTACGATATCAACAGAGTCCCAGCCGGCGAGTGGCACCACATGCTGGCCTTTGGCGTTGGTCTCGTATTCTGAAGTTCGAGAACTATATATCGTTTCTCCATATCATGCTTAGAGCGCGTTCCTTAAAATTTCGGGGTCGTAGGGGCGGCGATTTTTAAGGAACGCGCTCTTAAGACGACGGTACACCTCCCCCTGCTTCATATTAAGGGTTAGCGATAATTGCTTAATGCAGTATGTCACAAATTCAAGTACGTCCTGATTCATACGCTTATATATATTACAATCTTCTATGTAAAAGTGGCGGTTTTATCGATTAAAGACTTGCGCAAAGGATACATCAGTCGCTGACCTCGACAAAGGTGTTGTCGCGGATGCGGGTATAGTCGAAGAGGCGGCCGGCAGCTCCGGAGCGCAGGAAGTAATGGCCGAAACGGCAGTCGAGACAACGATTGCGATCGCAGTATTCGGCGCGAAGATGAAGCAGTGCCTGACTGCGCAGGGCATCCTGCGCCACCAGTCCACACGCCTGCCAGGAGGAGAGAATTGTATTGCGCTCCGCACGAAGCTGCATCAGCATTGACGCGCCACGCTCGGCCAACTCAAAGTTGCCCGACAAGCGGGCATGAGCATAGTAGAAGGGGGCGGCCACATTGATTATCAGCAACTCTTTGCTGGCATTCGAGAGGGTGCGGGGTGCCACTATCTCGCTGCTCTGAGGCCCGAAGCCGCAGTGAGTGCCCCAGTATCCGTCAAGGCGCCAGTCGAAGTATTCCATGAGTCGGTCTATGTCGGCATTGGCCTCTACGAGTCCGGATGAAAAGTGAGTGCCGGCATGGATGGCAGCCGCAAGGAGGGCTATGCGGCGGTGAGGGAAGTTCTGCGGACGGGTGCGGGCATATTTCCACATCTCGCGTGCCTGCGGACGCAAGCCGTATTTGCGTTGCAGAAACATATACTCGCGGCAGAGCGACTGATAGTATTCGTCGTAGGGATAGAGCGCCCCGTCAAGAAATCCGGCCTGCCCGAAAAGCAATGCCTCGGTCTGCAGCAGATCGTCGGCATGATGATAAAGATATTTAAGTGGTAGATTTTTGGCAAGTATCTCAAATGGCAGACCATTAAGGCCGAAACCGAGTCCGCGGGCTATCAGGGTGAATACCGACTGTTCCCAGTCGGAGTTCAATTGCGTATAATACTCCAACAGCCGGGCTGACTTGAAATGCATCCGCTCCATCGACAGACTTTCGAGCCAATCGGTCTTCACCAGCTCCGGAAGCTGATGAAGCATCTCGCGGCAACGGGTTCCTTTAAGGTCGGCCATCAGACAGGCGTAGGTCACATAGAAATCTCTCGGCAGAATTACCTCTACCTGTGGGATTACGGTTCCGTCACTGCGCTTGACTTCGGCATCATTGACGGCCACTACATGCAGAATTACAGTGTCGTACGCACGGTCTTTATCATGACCATGGGCATACCAGTCGGAAGCCTTCACATGCACCTCCACATTACCGGCCCATTCCTCGCCACCCACAATAAGACGCGCCCCGGAGAAATCCGGTCCGGCATCATTATTATGCCGACCGGGCGACCGGACCACTACCTCGCGGCCATCGACCGTAGCCAGCGGACGCCCCATCATCTTATGTTTCCACAAATAGTGGTAAAGAAGTTCCATAAATGCCGAGTTTTACACCGTCACTCTGCAAAATTAAACATTCTCAATATATTATCCAAATCTCCACCTCACAAAACCCTCCCCCTCTCCTATATCTATAGAGCGCACGCTTAGGAACGCACTCGTATGAAGTAGGGATCGACAAGATGTGGGTTTACTCTTGTCGGAAGCACTCGCCATATCGGCATCCAATAGACACTTGTGCTCTCCATGGCGCACTCTTCTACGCCTTCCTACTATATCAAATTGCGTAATGTGATGAGATCATCGGTCAAAACGCCAAACTTGTGTTGGATTTTTCGTCCGTCAGCGCACAGAATACAACAAAAAGCACTATCTTTGCATAAAACTTAAACAGTTCTTTGCTTAAGGTCATTAAGAGCGCGTTCCTAAGGGACGCGCTTCTAAGAGTGCGTTCCTTAGGGAACGCGCTCTTAGGATTGTTATCTCTCAAAAAATGAAAAAATGGACAGAATATCGGTAGAGGATGTGCTTTTGAGAAATGTAAGGATATTGTCGAAATCCTCTCCTCAGGAAATGAGGATGGTGCCCCGTGGTGAGGGATCTTTCCCGTCGGTTGATGTGTTGAAGGAGATAGTGTCCCTTATAAAAGGGATAGTCTTCCCTGACTTTTTTGACTGCCACCGCAATAATGAGAAGATACGTTCATGCTATTTAGGGGTCAACCTTGAGAAACTCTATTCTCTTCTGGTCACGGAGACGCGGCGTGCGCTTCGTTTTGACAACACCTATAGTGAGGATGAGGTGGCGGATGAGGCTTCATCGCTTGTGCTGCGGTTTATCGATGAATTGCCGGAAATAAAGAGGTTGCTCTATACTGATGTGGAGGCGATGTATAACAATGATCCTGCGGCCGACAACTTTGCCGAGGTGATTCTCAGTTATCCGGTGGTGCATGCAATGGTGCATTACAGGGCGGCACATGTCTTGTGGCGTCTCGGCATTCCTGTTATTCCCAGAGTTATAACCGAATTGGCTCATTCCTCCACGGGTATCGACATAAATCCCGGCGCAAGAATAGGAGAGTATTTTGCCATCGACCACGGCACCGGTGTGGTCATCGGGGAGACGTGTATAATCGGCAATCATGTCACTCTTTATCAAGGTGTGACGTTAGGTGCGAAAAATTTTTCACTCGACAGCAACGGTCATCCCGTCAATGTGCCCCGTCACCCTATAATAGAAGATTATGTGACAATCTATTCCAATTCCTCTATATTGGGAAGGATAACGGTGGGACGCGATTCTATAATAGGGGGTAACATTTGGCTTACCCATTCCGTACCTCCCGGATCGCGTATACTTCAGCGACGTGAGGTCTCGGCCGTATTCACAGATGGTCTCGGAATTTAGAGTATTCGGCCCCTTAAATACTGCTGTCTGACAGCTGTTTAGAGTGCATTCTTAAAGGAGGAACGGATATGAGACCGGTTCGGGATATGGTATGAAAAATGTGAAGTATGGTATGCGATATACCACATCAATGGTATTTGTGGTGAGGTAATATGTGTGTAATTTTGCAACATCAAAATTAATCAGAAACTAAATCTAAAAAACACGATTATGGCAAGAATTTACAACAATCTTACCGAGCTCGTCGGAGCTACCCCACTTCTTGAAGTGAAGAACATAGAAAAGTCGGAATCTCTTGGAGCAAGAGTGATAGTGAAGCTGGAATATTTCAATCCCGGCGGTAGCGTCAAAGACCGTATCGCCCTCGCCATGATTGAGGCTGCGGAGAAATCGGGAGATCTAAAGCCCGGGTCTGTAATTATTGAGCCGACCAGCGGCAACACCGGAATCGGACTTGCCTGGGTATCGTCGGTAAAAGGTTACAGACTGATACTTACCATGCCGGAAACGATGAGCGTGGAGCGAAAGAATCTCCTCAAGGCTCTCGGTGCCACTCTTGTGCTCACTCCGGGAAGTGAGGGCATGAAAGGTGCGATAAGGAAAGCCCGAGAGCTGAAGGAAGAGAATCCGGGGTCCGTGATACTCCAGCAGTTTGAAAATCCTGCAAATCCCGACGCCCACAGGCGAACCACCGGTGAAGAGATCTGGAAAGACACCGACGGAAAGGTTGATATTTTTGTAGCGGGAGTTGGCACCGGTGGCACTTTAAGCGGCACCTCCGAGACTTTGAAGCTTCATAATCCTGAGGTGAAGACTGTCGGTGTGGAACCTGCCTCCTCTCCTGTACTGTCGGGCGGGGATCCCGGTACACATAAGATTCAGGGTATCGGAGCGGGATTTGTCCCCAAAAATTATAATCCTGATGTGGTGGATGTTGTGATCCCGATACCGGACAACGAGGCTATCAAGGCATCGCGTCTTCTTGCCGAGAAAGAAGGGCTGCTGGTAGGTATTTCTTCGGGAGCTGCGCTTGCGGCCGCCCTGCGTGAGGCTCGAAAACCCGAGAATGCAGGGAAGACCATAGTAGCGATCCTTCCCGATACCGGCGAACGCTACCTTTCTACAGTGCTCTATGCATTTGATGAGTATCCTATTTAAATATTTCTGAGTAAAGGTGTCGGAGTAAAGTTGTTTCGACATTTTATTTTTCAAGATTTCGTCAGATTTTCGAGTCAATTTTGAAGCTTTCATCAGTCGTTTTAAACGACTGATGAAAGTTTCAAAAGCGACCGGAAAGATGGAGCAAGATTGCAAAAGAGGTCTTTTTTATGTAAAAAGCCATAAGAAAATCAATCTCCGTAAAAAAGTGGAAACAACTTCATATCACTGTGGCACCACTCCTTATTTAACATTACATTTATGACTCCTTATCCAATATTTATCCTTGCCGACAATCAGGACATAACACGTGCGGGACTATATGCATATATAACGCGGTATTTCAAAGGAGCCCATATTGTCGAGGCAGGTTGTAAGCGAGACTTGATCGGGGAGTTGGATAGATGTGAGAGAGGTGTGGTCATCCTTGATTATACTCTTTTTGATTTGCGGAGCGTGGAGGATTTCCTTATTCTTCATAAGCGATTTCAGGATATAAATTGGGTGATGTTTTCTTCTGAACTGAGTGAGGATTTTATCCGGAGGGTATGTGTGGAGGAAAACGTCGGGATGGTGCTTAAAGATAATTCGGGAGAAGAGATTCGTTCGGCGCTTATCTGTGCGGCGCGGGGCGAACGTTTTCTCTGCCATCAGGTGGCTAACCTGATGTTGACGGAGATTGGGAAGAAAGATGTGCATAACCTGCTCACGCCCACTGAAATAGAAGTATTAAAACTAATCGCGCGTGGACGAAGCGTGAAAGAGATGGCATCCGATCGGAATTCCAGCATTCATACCATTATCACTCATAAAAAGAATATCTTCCGGAAACTTGACGTCAACAACATATATGAAGCTACCAAATATGCCCTGCGTGCAGGTCTTGTCGAAATGATTGACTACTATATATAGCCCCCCTCTTAGCCCCCTTCCCGCAGACAGAACCGCCGGAAGAAGCTTAGAGCGCGTTCCTTAATAATTCTGAAACCGACACCGGTCTATAACACTCACCACATCTCACCTCTAAGAGCGCAATGGAAGGGATGCTGGCCTACGGGCGGAAAACGTACCAGCGCGTGGGCTCGAAACGTGGGAGGGCGATCAATTGGAGGTCTGACTGGCGGTCGTGGAGTGTCTCTTCGCCGTCGCCGATTTTTGCGCCGCGCGATTCGAGAGCCTCGCGAACGGCTTTGAGAGCCTTGGAGGGGGTGTTGTTGTCTTTGGAGAGGTGGCAGAGAAACACATATTTCAGGTCGGGACTCCACACCTCTTTGAGGAAGGCGGCGGTGTCGACATTGTCGAGATGGCCGCGCTCGGTGCGTATGCGGGCCTTGAGATATTCTGGATAGGGTCCGTGAAGTAGCATCTGAAGGTCGTAGTTGGCTTCGATCACGAGGTAGTTGGCACGGCTCATGTAGTAGTGGGCGCGTTCGGTGATGGCTCCGAGGTCGGTGGCTATCACGAAGTTGCGGTTGTCGTAGTTGATGGAGAAGCCCATATTGTCGGTGCCGTCGTGGGGCACGTCGAAAGCGGTGATTTCTGTCGATGCGAGCTTGAAGGGGATTTCTTTGAAGATGGGCACATGATAATCCTTGATGCGCTTCGATATGCCGTGGCGGCGCAGAAGTCCGTTAAGCACACGGTTGGTGCAGAAGAGGCGCATGTGTTTGTTGGTGCGAAGCAGGGTGTAGGCATATTTCACGTGGTCGGAATGGTCGTGGGTGAGGAGTATACCCTTCACCTGCTCCATGCGCAGGCCGTTGGCCTTAAGCTGCGAGGTCACCTCTTCGGCATTCACTCCGGCATCCACCAGAAACCCTCCGTGGCGGGTGCCCACATAACAGCAGTTGCCGCTGGAGCCGGATCCGAATGAGATATAGTTGATTACCCGGGTGGCGGGATTGTCATTCTCCTGCCGCTCGCTTTCGGCCGGTGGGGGAATGCTGTGAAGTGTATTGAATTCCTCGAAGGGGATGGTCATCTGTCCCACAAAGTTTATTACCGTGCGTCGTCGTGCCATTATATGTTTT
The DNA here is from genome assembly GCA_029051525.1 of Muribaculaceae bacterium. GTDB lineage: Bacteria > Bacteroidota > Bacteroidia > Bacteroidales > Muribaculaceae > Lepagella. Next base: position 35,602 of record JAIDKG010000098.1, on the reverse strand, counting down.
TCTGTCTGCCTGTTTCGTTTTGATTTGTGGATTATTGAGGGGGCGGAGTATTGAAGTTGTCTAAACTTATTTCTTTGTTAAGATTTCGTCAGATTTTCGAGCGGATTTTCATTCAGGAAGAGGGAGCGATGCGGGCATCGTGACCGATGACCGGATGGAAATACGCCGGAAAGATGACGGAAGATTGACAAAGAGAATGAAATGCTTTACATCTTTTTAAAAATTTCATATTCGCAAATAAGTTTAGATAACTACATTATCTGCGTCGGGATGATTTATGCCTGTGGCCGACCGGGGTCTTCTCCTTGGATTGATGCACACTCTCTCCGGCTCCTGCATATATGAGGAATATCGCGGGGCGCTTGTCAAGACTTTCCACCTCGCCGGCTGCTATCATCGTGCGCCAGCGGAGGATGCTGCAGGTGCGGATGCTTTCACGGCGGGGGTCGGTGATGTCGGCCGCCACGCATAGCATGGTTGTGGGTGAAAGGGTGTCGGCCAGCACGCGGAGCATCCGGTCGTTGCGGTATGGGGTCTCGATGAATATCTGGGTCATGTCATGCCGACGGGATTCACTCTCCAGCCGATGTATCGCCGCTCCCCGGTCGCTGTCGCTGACAGGGAGATAACCGTGAAAACTGAAGCCCTGTCCGTTGAATCCGGAGGCCATGAGAGCCATCAGAATACTGGAGGGTCCCACAAGCGGCCTTACCGTCAGCCCCTCTCTCTGAGCCACTGCCACGGCGATTGCACCGGGGTCGGCCACCGCCGGGCATCCGGCATCGCTCATCACACCCATCGGCTCGCCTCGGCGCAGGGGCTCAAGCCATCCGGCCACTTCGCTGAGGTCGGTGTGGCGGTTGAGCTCGTGGAATGTCATGGCCGATATGTCGGCACCGGGGTCGCAGCGCTTCAGGAAACGGCGGGCATTGCGCAGATTCTCCACTATGAAATGACGTATGCCGCGCACTATGGCGAGATTGCCGGCCGGCAATACATCGGCATAGGGGGCCTCCGACATACCTACGGGGATGAGATATAGCGCGGCGGCGGGGGGCGCAACGACATCCGCCGGGCGGTCGGCGGTGTCCGGAATAGCGGGTATGCTGTGGCGGGATTCGGGATTATCCATATTCAATTGTAATATTGAGCGAGGAGCAACAGAGGATGTGAGAGAAGGGGCGGTGAGCCATCCCAACTTACAAATATAATACCATTATCCTCCTATTCCAAATTTATAGCCATATATTTGACTGAAAATTTGCACACCACTCCGAAAACGCGTAATTTTGTAGATATGGCCAGACTTTCCGTACCAATACCAGAAGATTTCGCCGGGATGCTTCATGAGCTTCCCGGCCTTGACGCCGATGCACTGCTGGAGGCTCTTGACACTCCTCCAAGCGTGTCGCTGCGAGTAAATCCCCGGAAGATTCGCCCGGATATGCCCCTCCCCTATCCCGATATGAGGGGGGTGGAATGGTGCGCCGAGGGATATTATCTTGATGAGCGTCCTGTTTTTACGCTTCACCCTTGGCTTCATGCAGGGGGATTTTATGTGCAGGATGCCTCGTCGATGATTCATTCGGGGATTATGAAGTGCATCTCGGCCGCCATCGATGCCACATGCGGCAGTGAGGCTACCCCTCTCTCGCTGCTGGATTTCTGTGCGGCGCCGGGTGGTAAAACCACAGCGATGATTTCGGCGCTTCCGGAGGGTTCGGTGGTGACGGCCAATGAGTTTATGGCCTCGCGGGGGAAGATTCTCCGCGAGAATCTTGAGAAGTGGGGTTATCCGGCAGTGATCACCACCGGGGCTTCGGCATCCGATTATGCCTCTCTGCCGGAGATATTCGATGTTATAGCGGTCGATGCTCCCTGCTCGGGGGAGGGGATGATGCGCAAGGAGGAGGTGGCCCGATCTCAATGGAGCCGCAGTCTGGTGAGTGAATGCGCGGCGCTGCAGCGGGAGATTCTCTCCGATGTGTGCCGCACTCTCCGCCCGGGAGGCTATCTTATTTACAGCACCTGCACTTTCAATCCGGAGGAGGATGAGGAGAATGCCCGCTTCATCCGCGATTCTCTCGGACTGCAACCGGTGGGGCTCGCGGAGTTGGGGCTGAAAGGTGTGGAACCGGCCGGACGCGCACTCTGTGAGGATGTGGAGGCTCTGCGGTTTATGCCGCATCTCACGTGTGGGGAGGGGCTCTTCGTAAGTGTGTTCCGCCGCCCGGGCACGCTTCTGCCGTGGCTGCTTACCCCGGCAGGGGCTCCGGCCGACTATGTGGCGGAGTGTCAGAGCAATCATCGCGAACGAGGGAGGGGGGCGAAGTGCGAGCGCCGCGACAACCGGGGCTCTCGCGGCTCCGGCAAAGCCGAACGGGGAGCGAAGGGGAAACCGGAATCTGCTTCTCGCGCCATCCTCACGCCGCCGATGAGGAGTTGGCTGGAATCTCTGATGCGCCCGGATCTCGACATGCAACTACATCTCAACGACTCGTTGGTGAGTGCGCTGCCGGCAGCCGCCGAACCGATATTGGCACTCCTGCTCCGCGCCAATGTGAGGGTGACCGGAGCCGGCCTCCCGGTGGGAGAACTGAAGGGGGCCGATGCCATACCCGATTCGCGACTCCCCCTATCGCTGGCCATGCGGCCTGAGGCATTCCCGCGTGTGGAACTCTCGATGGAGGATGCTCTCCGATATCTGCGACGTGAAGCAATACCACTGCCGGCCGATACACCGAAGGGATATGTGACCGTATGCTACCGGTCGCTCCCCCTCGGACTTATGAAAAACCTTGGCAACCGCGCCAACAACCTCTTCCCTGCCCCATGGAGAATAAAGATTTAGTGACTCCCGATACCACTCCCTCCACCTCCACCTCCACCTCGACCTCAACCTCCACCTCCAGCTCCGGCTCGACCTCTCACCCCGATGCTCCGGAGCGCTGGGACGACCGCACCCTCACCCTGATCGGGACGGAGGGTGCCGACCTCCTGCGCCGCGCCCGCATATTGGTGGTGGGCACCGGTGGTGTGGGTGGCTATGCGGCCGAGATGTTGGCCCGCTCGGGGGTGGGTCATCTCACTTTGGTGGATGCCGACGATGTGGCCACTTCCAATATCAACCGCCAGCTTATAGCGTTGCATTCCACCGTGGGTGAACCGAAAACCGAACTCTTCGCTCGCCGCTTTGCCGATATCAATCCCGAAATAAGTGTGACCCCACTCTGCCGATTCCTTACCCCCGAGAGTGTCGACTCGCTCCTCAATGAGGGGTTTGATTATGTGGTGGATGCAATCGATACGGTGGCACCGAAGGTGGCACTGATAGCTGCGTGTATGCGCCGGGGGATACGCATCATCTCCTCAATGGGCGCCGGCGGACGTATCGACCCGTCGAAAGTAGTATATGCCGACCTCTGGAGCACTGCCGAGGATGGGTTGGCACGCGCCGTAAGGCAGCGGCTGAAGCGAATGGGGCTGCGCCGACCGCTCCGAGTGGTGGCAAGCAGTGAGGCACCGCGACGGCACTCGGTGATTGACCTCGACCTCCCCAACAAGCGGTCATCCTACGGCACTCTGGCCACAATCCCGTCGATGTTCGGTATCATGCTGGCCGCAAAAGTTATTAATCACATATCCGGAATAGAATGATTGAATTGCACGACATATATAAATCCTACGGCTCTCTGAATGTGCTGCAGGGTGTGAATCTCTCGGTGGGACGCGGTGAAATCGTGGCTATCGTGGGTCCGTCGGGTGCCGGCAAGACCACTTTGTTGCAGATTGCAGGCTCGCTCGACCGTCCCGACAGCGGCACCGTGACCTACGATGGCACCGATATAACCCGCATGAATGAGAAGCGTCTGGCGGAGTTCCGCAACCGGAATATCGGTTTTATATTCCAGTTTCATGAGCTTCTGCCGGAGTTTACGGCTCTTGAGAATGTGGCGATGCCGGGGCTTATCGCGGGGCGCAAGCGGCGCCAGGTGATGGAGGAGGCCGCAAGTCTGCTCAGTCTGCTCGGACTGGCCGAACGCGCCGGCCACCGTCCCGCCGAACTTTCGGGGGGCGAAAAACAACGCGTGGCAATAGCGCGAGCCCTGATCAACAATCCGCGCATCGTGCTGGCCGACGAACCTACCGGTTCGCTCGACTCGCACAACCGCGAGGAGATTCACGCAATCATCTCGCGCCTTTGCGCCACTCGCGGCCACACCTTCCTGATTGTGACCCACGACCCGACTCTCGCCTCGATTGCCCATCGGGTGGTCAATATGGTCGACGGACATATCCACACCATAACCCACAACCGACACGATTCCGCCGCCGATTCCTCCTCCGCCGCCACCTCCGCCGAAGAAGCCGCTCCCATATCGACCGAGGATTAGAGCGTTGCACCACACCGAATGGATAAACAGCGCATATTTCTCTCATATTGAAGATAGAATAACACCTTTGCTTCTTATACCTTAACAAATGACTCAAGATGTTCACAAATGTTTTCATTTCTGAACATCTTTTTTTATCTTTGCCACTAAGAGCGCATCGTTCCTTAAGCAACGCGCTCCAACTCTCGGTCACAGCATTATTTTTGCGGGAATTCCAATGTAGCCGTAGTTGCCACACCGTCATAATCACAGGAAGTCTCTCCACCGCCTGTACTTAATACATTGAAATATGAAGAAATTTGTTTACATCTACGCCTTAGGTGCGGCCGCAATCCTCGCGTCGGGAGGAGCACTCACCTATGCGGCTTTAGCACTCCCTCGTGCCGAAGCCGCCGCGCCACGCTCAGACAATGATGCAATCACTCCGCTCGCTCCTGCTATCTCGGCGGAATTCCGGGTCAATATCTCCGATGGCTCTACCAATGTGATGATTAATGTCACTGCTCCGTCGGAGGGGAGAGACAGCGACTGGAACAAGGTGGAGCTATCCTCGATCGACCGACTCATACTCTGCCGCTCAAAGGGATATGAGGATGATGTCGCCATAAATGTATGGGACAACATCCATCCGGGTGAAAATATTGATTTTGAAGATAATGCGCCTCTTTCGGAGGGTGAGGAATACACCTATACGGCCTATGCCGTGTGCAAGGGTGCGGAGGGTAGCAAGGGTTATGCATATGTCACTTTCGGAGTGTGCCCGATCCGTCCTGACGCACCGGAACTGGAAAGCACCGATGGCTACGCGCCGGTGCGCGTGAAATTCAGCTGCCCGGATGCCGTGCAGGGTGATTATTGGAACTCGTATCCCTTCCCGGAGGGTGTGGAGTATTCGATGATCGAGCTTTTCAAACAGATGAAGCAGGGGGAGGAGATTATCCTCTTCTCAAAGGAGAATCCGACTCCGGGAGAGGAGTATGAATATATTGATGAGAATCCCGATGAGGGGGCTAACTATTATTGTGTGCGCACCTCCACACCGTATGGCCGCAGCGAGTATTCCATAGCCGACATATATGTGGGAGATGACTACCCCGACCGGGTGTCGAACCTCTCGGCTGTGGATCACGACGGAGTCATCACCCTCACATGGGAGGCGCCGGAGAAGGGTTACAACGGCGGTCGCATCGACCCGGATAGACTCTATTATAAAATCTATCGTCTCGACAATGATTATGGCCGCAATCCGGAATTGCGTGCCGATGATGTGACGCAATGCCGTTTTGTCGATGACCTCTCCGACCTTACGGAGGAGCAGACTGTATATTACCGTGTGTATGCCTGCAATGATGTGGAGGCTCCGGAAAATACCTATAATTATGCCGATACCCGCAACGGCATACTGGCCGGTCCGCCGGCTCCTCTGCCATTCCGAGAGACTTTCAATTCCGGCTCGAAGTGGAATAAAGTCACCGATAATTCATGGGTGGAGGATTTCGACTATTATACTTTCAATACCCACTATCTGCGCAATGACGTGACTGTGGAATATGCCGGTGGCGAACAGTCGCTGAGCGCCGGCACCGGCGGTGAGGGCAACGAGGAGACGGGAGCCGATGCATTCTATTATGTCACATCGGGCGCCTATACCTCTTCTTCTGCTCCGGGCTATCTCACGTCGGGCAATCTGAGTATGGCGAATGCCTCTAATCCGATTCTTACTTTCCATTATGCCACTGTGCCGGGATGCACCGGCGAGGTGGCGGTGGAGATGGCCACAGCCGAAACCGATGATGCGGGTGAACCTCTCTTCGAGACGCTACGCACTCATTGCGTGGGGCTTGACGCAGATGGCAAGGAGGTGGCTCAGGAGGATGGGGTCAGATGGACTGCCCTCAACATTCCTCTGACCGGGTGTGCCGGAATGAAGCGTACGAAGATCCGGTTCCGTTTCTGTTACCCCGACCCTGATAACGGACGCTATCCAATAATTATCGACGACATAGCCATCGATGATTATCCGGGGGTGACAAATCTTACGGCTGAATATGATCAGGAGAGAATCATCCTCTCTTGGGAACTCCCGGAGAGTGCCGGTGAGAAGAGTGTGGGCTATGACGTGATTCTCAATGGCCGCATGATTGACCGCGTGGATCAGCCGGGCTACCGCTTTGAGAATCCTGAGCAGGGTGAGACTTATACTTTCGCCGTGGCCACACGCTATGAGAATGATTTCGAGACTCCGATAGCATATGCCGACCCGGTGAGCATACCGCTCGCCTATTTCACAGTGGGTGATTTCACTTATAATGTGAAGGGGGATGAGGTGACCGTATTCTCTTTCGATACGGCGGCCGAGGAGGCTGTGGTGCCCTCGGAGGTGACCTTCCGCGACAAGATATATCAGGTGACTGCCATCTATCCGTCGCTTTTCAGCGGACATCGCCAGCTCAGAAATGTGGAGATTCTGGCCGATGTGGAGGAGATTCCGGGAAGCTGCTTCTATGGCTGCACATCTCTTGTGAGCTTCAAGGTGCCTGAGTCGGTGACGGCTTTGGGCGATAAGGCTTTCTTCGGATGCGGGCGTCTTAAGGAGTGCAATATCGCTCCGGTGGCCTCTATCGGGGATTCGGCTTTTGAGAACTGTATCGCATTGGAGCGCATGGACTTCGGCGAGAATCTCACCGAGATCGGCAACAGAGCTTTTGCAGGATGCCGGTCGCTGGCGGCAGTGACGTTCGCCTCGAAAGTTCCCCCTTCGGTGGGAGATGATGCCTTCTTGGGCATTCATCCGGAATGCACGGGGCAAAGTCCTGATAATGACGCGTATGCTGAAATCAGTATGCTTTCTCCGATTCATTTCCCGACTTCGGGTATCATCATGCTTCCCGGCATGGAGGGAGAGGTGGAGTATTATTCCATTTCAGGACAGCCTCTTTCGGCTCCGGAGATTGGCACGCCTGTGATTGTGCGCCGCCGCATGGCCGATGGCTCGGTGCGCATTGACAAGATAATAATGCGATAATCCAAAATCAGGTCTCCCCCGCTCCCTATGGGGCGGGGGGGCTAAAACACCTAAGATTATGAAAACTATCACGGCCCTGCTGTGCGGGCTGATTATCGGCACAGCATCTTTGGGAGCGGCCTCGCAGGGTGCGCCTCCGGTAGAGAATCTTTCGGGATCACAACTCACCACCTATATGGGTCCGACTGCCACGGAGGATGCAGGCTACTATCGGTTTATGCCCGATGGAACCTACACTTTCCTCTGGAACAATGCAATGGCCTCCTATGGGATGAACCTCAACAACGGCTGGCTCCGCAACGGACGCCTCTGCGGTCTGGCCGTGCTGAATTACGGCGGCTTGATAATGGGCTATAACTATGTGGAGTTCGACCCCGCTACCGGCCATCCGCTTAAGGAGGAGTCGGTCAGTCCGGGCAATACCATAGATATGGGGACCTACTATCTCAGCTGCGCCTATGTGCCGGAGGAGGACCGGGTCTACGGCTTTACCCAGACCAGCGACGGAGCGGGATTCAATTTCAGCTCGTCGCCGGCCACCAAGATCGGTGATGTGACTGTAATCGCCAATATCAATGACCTGTCGGAGCGCGCCACTGCACTCTGCTATAACCCTATTGACGGTTACTTCTACGGGGTCACCTTCGCCGGGGATTTCGTGCGCATCTCTAAGGATGGTGAGCGTGAGAGTATCTTTTCTCTTGAGCTTGAGGGGGTGAAGAATGACAAGGCGGCGCTGGTCTACAGCCCTTATGACGGGTGCTTCCTCTACACACCGCAGTATTACTATTACGCCACACAGCTCTATTACATCTATCCTGAACAGAAGGAGATGAGGTTTGTGCGGAATTTCCCGACCGACAATCAGTTCTTCTTCTTTATCGATGAGGCGTTTGAGTATGTTCCCGAGGCTCCGGCTGCACCACGTGAAGTGGCAGTATCGATTGCACCGGGCGCGCTGCAAGGTAGCCTCAAACTGCAGTTGCCTTCGGCCAATTCCGACGGTTCGGCTCCGGCTGGCAAGCTGAAGTGGACTTGCCATCTCGACAATTCCATCATCTCCTCGGGCGAGGAGAACCCGGGCGCGGAGGTTGACATCAAGCTCGGTCCGGTGGAGAACGGCGAACATGTGGTGCGCGTCAGCTGCAGCAATGAGGCCGGCGAGGGTGTGCCGTATGTGCTGCGACACTATTTCGGCAACGGTATGCCGCTCGCTCCGGCCGAGGTGACCCTCACCACCGACAAGGTGAGCTGGACTCCGGTGGAGGATGCTCTTTTCGGAGGGTATCTCGAACCTGGAAAGATGCGCTATGAGGTCTACCTCAACAATCGCTTCATCGGCTCTACCGACAAGACCACGATGGATATATCTCTCGATCCCGCCCTGCGGGTGGAAGCCTACTACGCATATGTGGCGGCGAGCTGCAATTCGCAGGTGTCGGAGCGCACGAAGTCGAACAAGATTGTATTCGGCGCCCCGATCGACCTCCCCTATACCATCATTCCCACCGAGGAGCAGGCGGAACTGACACAGGTGTTCAATCTGGATGGCAGCCCGGAATATGGGATGTGGGATTTCTCACCCTCCCGATGGCATGAACCGGTGTTCTATTCGGGATGGAATCAGGTGCAGGCCGACGACTGGCTGATTCTCCCCCCTGTGAATTGCCCCGACCTCTCACGCGCCTACCGCATCACGCTCGATGCAATATGCGGCGGCATGACGGGTAAGGATGAGAGATTTGAGGTGTGGTGTGGCGATGCCGCCCACCCGGATGCGATGAACACTCTGATTATTCCGGAGACAAAGGTCTCGGAGTTTATCACCAATGGCTGGGAGACTTTCTCGAATAAGTTTGTGCCCAAGAGCGCCGGACCGACATATATCGCCATCCGGGCAGTCTCGCCGCCGGAACAGGTGTCGCTCATCGTACGCAAGATTATCATCGAGCAGACCGACGAACCGGCCGACGTGCCTTGCGCTCCCGGAGAGCTTCAGGTATTATCGACCGACGACGCTACCCTTAAGGCTACCATCTCTTTCCGGATGCCCACCCACACCATCGCCGGCTCGGAGATTCCGGCTTCGGCCGCTCTGAAGGCTCATGCCGGAGTGCAGGATAAATGGAGTGTGCGCGATGCCGCGCCGGGCGAGACTGTGACTCTTACAATTGATACCTATCAGGGCGACAACCGCATCGAGGTCTATTGCTCGATCGATGGTCAGGCGGGACAGTCGGCCAATGCCTCCGCCTTCACCGGCACCATTCCCCCGAATTATGTGGAGAAACTCTCAAGCCTCGTGAGCCGCGACAACATGAGCGTCACCCTCCGATGGGAGGAACCTCTGGGCGGCCAGGAGAATCTGGAGGGTTATTACAGTCCGGAGGGTATGCACTATTACCTTATGGAGATGGTGGAGAATGAGGTGTATGGCGACTATGAATGGGTGACCACCACTGATCTGGGGAATGTGAATGAGTACACCTATACCCTCCCCGATGGCGCACCGATGGAGCGTAAGTATCTCGGCATTGTGGCCGCCAATGCGGGTGGAGTGTCAAAGGCTCTCTGGTATGTTGACCATCTTATCGGCACTCCCTACCATTCGGTGGTAGATGAGAATTTCGACGGTGGCGCTAATCCTGCTCTCCATTACGGCCCGATCAACATCGCTACCCCCACAAAGGATTATAACGGCTCATGGAGTGTGGCATATCCTGAGGAGGTAGTGCCGGAGGCATGGGATATGGATATACCTTATGCTCTTGTGGCTTATACGGATAATGAATACGGCGGCCTGACACGTCTGGAGCTTCCGAAGTTCTCGACCGAGAATGTGGAGGATCCGGCTCTGACGCTGCGACTCTGGACCACCGAGCCTTGCGGAAGTGTGAGCGTGTATGCATCGACTTTCGGCGCGGTGCCTTTCAAGCTGATTTATTCGGTTGATTCCTACGACGGCGGATGGCGTGAGATTGTGGTGCCTCTCCCGGCGACATATCACAATATGCCGTGGATTCAGCTTGCCATTGATGTGGATCTCCCCGACTGCTATACCTATGGTCTGCTGGGAGGCTATCGGTTCGGTCAGGCAGAAACTGACTCTGTGCAGATGCTTCTTCAGGAGGATGGTGTGGCAATTGCCGGTGGCAAGGGGGCGATATATATCGCCGGAATCAATGAGGATACCCTCACCGACATCCGGGTATTCGACACCGACGGCACTCTTCGGGCCTATCATCGCGCGGCCACGGCCACGGCTGAAATCCGTGTGGCACCGGGCATCTATATGGTAAGATGCGGTGATACGGTGGTGCGCAAGGTGATTGTAAGATAATCCGGATTTATCACGATTTATCCGGATGGAATTTCTATCCCCGGCATCGGGCGGAGCATTTCCGGCCGATGCCGGTTTTATTTGTCGGATTCAGAGGGGCGCACTCTAAAAAATTAAAAAACGTAGCTTATTCACCCTTTCTGATTCTATTTCAAAGCCAAATGTTTTGACATTCGCACATTTATAACTAACTTTACACCGTGTTTTTCATAGTATTAAATTAAGATTAAGGTTTCGGTCTATCCCTTTGTGAAAAGGGATAGATTTTTTATTTTTAGCCAATCATCACCTAATCATCTGAATTGCTTGCGGCATCTATGCCTTCATCGGCTGAGGTCGGGGCATTGGGCCATGGCTTCTCCTCCGGGAGATGCAGCCGGCGATTGGAATATTTATTTTGGGGGATGCGGCGTGGAATAGCGGCTCACGCAGAGGGATAAAAAAAAAAGATTAATTGTCTCGCGACAACTAATCCTCTAACCTTAAATCTAATACCATGAAAAACACGTGCAAAGGTAATAACTTTTTTCGTTACGTGCAAATTTTCCCATCACAAAATGCACTCACACATAGCGTTTTAACGCTTTTAAAGGTTAATTTCCCTTTTCTATTTGCAATGTTTAAAATGGTATATTATAGGTGGAGGAATGTGTTTGAGGTTATTTTGCCAAGTCTCCTAAAGAGCAGCCCGCATGGGAGGGGTAATGTAATTGCAATTTGATAAAGTGAATTTTTCTCTTAATTTTTTTTATTAAGAGCGCGTTCCTTTGAGCGCGCTCTTAAAATTTCGGGGCCGTTGGGGTCGTTGGGGTCGTTGGGGTCGCAGTCGTTGACCGCTACCGGATCGACCATCGGTGGCAGCTTCGGATGGTGGTCTCAGCTAAACAATTCGCGGAGCACATCGAGCGATTTGAGGTCCTCGCCGACGGGGAGATGGAGAGAGTAGTAGTGGATCAGGCGGTTGAGCAGCCGACGGCGCTGCTCCACATTCATCCGGAAGCGGTGAAGGTTATTGAAGTCGAGGCGCATCAATTGCGGTATGATGCCGCTCTCGGAGGGGAGCACCACATTGCGGTGCAATGGGGGCAGGTCGGTATAGGCGCCGGCCAACAGGTCGAAGTAGGCACCGGGACGGTAGCCGCTGAGATCGGGTTCGATGCCGGCCAGCGGTAGCAGACGTATCAGGAATGCAAGATGATAATTGGCAATTCCGCGCTCCAGCACATCGAGCGAATGGATGGCATGGAGCAGGAAGCGCCACATGTTGGGATCAGGGTCGGCTACGCGCAGCAACCGATTGAGAAATTCCGCCATGAAGATTGTCATGCTCCCCTTCATGGGGTCGAAATAGAGATTGCGCCAGGGATATGGGGTGGCGATATCGCCGGCAAACTGCAGATCACGCGTCTCGCGGAAATTCACTTCCGTGTCGACGAGCGCCAGAGGGGCCAGCCGCGCCCGGCGCTGTCGGGCAGTGCGCGAGGAGCCCCCGCGCACAAGGAGTGCCAGGCGTCCGCGCTCGCGGGTGTAGAGCGTCACGATATCGGTGCTGTCGTTATGGCGGATGGTCTGCAGCACTAGACCTGTAATCTTGATCAACATGGGGCTTCGTAGGGATTCTTTCCGTGGGCAGAGAGACATGCGCGGTTGCTAAGAGCGCGTTCCCACCCATTATTAGAACTATAAATGATGGCGGTTTGTTATACCAATGACTGCCCGAAGCGGCGGCAAAATCGAAATTGACACTCTTAATACTATACAACTATGGCAGACACAAAAGCTTCCCATAAAAGCCTGAAGGGAACCAAGACAGCTGAATATCTGGCTACCGCATATGTTGCGGAGTCAATGGCGGTGACCCGCTACACCTACTATGCCAAACAGGCCGAGAAAGATAAATACTTCCAATATGCCGAAATCATACGCGAGACGGCCGACAATGAGATGCACCACGGCAAGATTTTCTTGAAATATCTCGTCGACGGTGGTGTGGTGAATGCACCCGTTGGCGTGGATTCCGGTGAAATCGCCGACACTGTAAAGAATCTCAAGATTGCCGCTGCCGAGGAGCAGAAGGAGGGTGTGGAGTTCTATACTGCCGCCGCCAAGGTGGCCAAGAAGGAGGGATTTGATGAAATCGCCACCCGATTCCTGGCCATTGCCGAAATCGAGGCACATCACGAAGTGAGATTCAACAAGATGCGCGAGCGCATTGAGAACGACACTGTGTGGAAGCGCGACAAGCCGGTGAAGTGGCAATGCATGGTGTGCGGCTATATCTCAGAGGGCACCACACCTCCCGAGAAATGCCCTGCCTGCCTGCACCCCTATCAGCACTTTATGGTGGAGGCGGAGAATCTCTGATTTCGTCGGCTATCCAAGGCTACGGATTCCGACTCCGACCATGCCAGGACACTCTAAAACTGATTCTGACAATACAGCAGTCCCCTGCCTGCCGGCCATTCCTGACCGGCGACAGGGGACTGTCGGTATATATTGGGATATGCGCAATCAGCGCAGTATCAGCATGGCATCGCCATAGGCACCGAAGCGGTAGCCCTCCTTGACAGCCACATCGTAGGCATTCATCACATTGCGATAGCCGCCGAAGGCCGATACCATCATGAGCATCGTGGAGAGGGGAAGGTGGAAGTTGGTCACCATCGAGTCGCACACGGTGAAATCGTAGGGGGGGAAGATAAACTTGTTGGTCCAGCCGGTGTAGGGCATGATATGACCGTTCATGCATACCGATGAGGCTATGGCGCGAAGCACCGATGCGCCCACCGCACACACGCGATGGCCTCCATCCTTGGCCTCATTGACTGTATCCACCAGATCACCGTCAACGATCATCTCCTCACTGTCCATGCGATGCTTGGTGAGATCCTCCACATCGATATCGCGGAAATTACCCTTGCCGCAGTGCAGAGTGAGGAAGCCGCGTTCCACTCCTTTGATTTCGAGGCGCTTCAGGAGTTCGCGGCTGAAGTGCAGACCTGCAGCCGGTGCCATCACAGCACCCTCATGCTCGGCAAAGATATTCTGATAGCGCTCGGCATCCTCGGGCTCCACGGGGCGGGTGATATACTCCGGCAGCGGAGTCTCGCCCAAGGCGTAGAGAGCCTCCTTGAATTCGTCGTGAGGGCCGTCGTAGAGGAATCGCAGTGTGCGGCCGCGCGAAGTGGTGTTGTCGATTACCTCGGCCACCATGCTGTCGTCTTCGCCGAAATAGAGCTTGTTGCCGATGCGGATCTTGCGGGCCGGCTCCACGAGCACATCCCAGAACTTATTGTCGACATTGAGCTCACGCAGCAGGAAGACCTCGATGCAGGCCCCGGTCTTCTCCTTGTTGCCATAGAGGCGCGCGGGGAATACCTTGGTATTGTTGAATACCATCACATCTCCCTCGCTGAAGAAGTCGATGATGTCTTTGAAAATATGATGGGAGATCTCTCCGGTGCGGGCATCGAGCACCATGAGGCGGCACTCGTCGCGATTTTGCGAGGGATACTGGGCAATCAGATTATCGGGCAGTTTGTATTTAAACTGCGATAGCTTCATTGTTGTGAAATGTAAGCTAATATCATCATGGATTACACTCATTATAGGGTGGTGTTAGGGGGTTGTAATGTCTTGTGATTTTAAGGGTGCGCCGGCCGGCGCGGGGTGCTGCGCCTCTTTGGGCGCGGGGAGGGGATGCTCGGCGAGCCACTCCTCGGGAAGCTCGAGGGGGGTGCGGGCAATCATCTCCACGGCCTGATCTACACTGAGGCAGCGGTCGACGGTGATGGGGCCTACGGCCGTGCGACGCAGCTCGATGAGGTGGGCGCCGCTGCCGAGAGCCTGACCTAAATCGCGGGCCAGAGCGCGGATATAGGTGCCCTTGCTGCAGACGATGCGCAGACGCATGTCGCGCCCGTCGAAGTCGAGCAGCTCAAACTCATCGATCACCAGCGGTTTGGCGGCCAATTCCACATCCTGCCCCTTGCGGGCGGAAAGGTAGGCGCGGCGGCCATCTACCTTGACGGCCGAGAATACGGGGGGCACCTGCATGATATGACCCGTGAAGCGGGGCAAGGTGGCAAGTATCATCTCGCGGGTCACATGCTCGTAGGGATAGGTGGCATCGATCTCCTTCTCGAGATCATAGCTCGGTGTGGTGGCTCCGAGTCGCATCACGGCCACATATTCCTTGCGACCGGCCTGCAACTCGTCGATGCGGCGCGTGGCCCGACCGGTGCAGATGATGAGCACTCCGGTGGCCAGAGGGTCGAGCGTGCCTGCATGACCCACCTTAAACTTCCGCACCCCGAGGCGGCGCTGCACGGCACCGCGAATGCGCTTCACGGCATCGAACGATGTCCACCCCAGGGGCTTATCGATTCCTAATACTTCTCCTGTCACAAAATCCATTCGTGGATAGAGGGTTGATAGGTTATTATTTTTAGATCTGTCACTCTTTAAGTAACTGATTTTTATCGCTTTTATTGCGCAGAGGCGCCATCTTAGGGCGCTTGCGGAGCGCTGCGTAGGCGCCCGGAGGAGGGAGGAGGATGAAGAGGAGGAGGAGTTATGAGGAGCGGGATACTCGCCGTGGTGGCTGAAGGATTACTGCCAGAGGAGGCAGATCACACCCATCACCACGCAATAGATGGCAAACCATATCAGTTTACCCTTCTTCACCAGCTGAAGCATCCAGCGGCAGGCGGCGCAACCTACTACAAACGATGTGGCGAAGCCCACCAGCAGCACTACCCATGAGATTCCCTGACTCCCGGCAGGATCCGAGAGCATCTCTTTGGTGTCGAGAAGCGCCTCGCCGAGGATGGGGATAATCACCATCAGGAAGGAGAAGGAGGCCACTTTGTCGCGGCGGTCGCCGATCATGATGCCGGTGGCTATCGTGGTGCCGCTGCGGCTCAGACCGGGAAGCACGGCCACTGCCTGGGCGCAGCCTATCACAAAGGCGTCGAGCCAAGTGATGTCGCGCCCTCTCGATGCAGATATCATCCGGCCGCCGATACGGTCGCTGTAATGCGCAAAGGTGAGCAGAAGAGCCGTAATCATCAGGCAGATACCCACTACTCCAAGTCCGTCGCCGAAGAATGACTCCACATAGCTCTTGAAGCACACACCCACGATTCCAATCGGTATGCAGGAGAGAAGTATCTTGCATACATAGTAGAAGTCATTGTCTCTGCGGAATGTGAAGAAGCTCTTGCAGAGGCCGGCAAACATGGGCCATAGCACTACGATGGTGCTGCACACGGTGGCGGCATGCACCATGATGTCGAACTGCAATATATCATCCTTGGGGATGTCGATGCCAAGTATTTCGCGGAATATCTCAAGATGTCCGCTCGAGGAGATGGGGAGATACTCGGCCAGACCTTGCACGAGGCCGAGTATTAACGCGTCAAGCCAATCCATAGCTGTTGGTGTATTGGGGTGGTTATATACGGATGAGAGATTATTTGCTCTTGCGGCGGCGGGGAGTCCAGATAATCGAGAAGGCCATCAGCAGGAAGCCGAGGAAGGCGATGGCCGGACCCACCACGATGCGGCGGGTGGAGAAGATGTCGGGGTTGAAACCGGTCTCAACGCTGCTCGAGCCACCGCTCATAAGAAGGAAACCGATGATGATCAAAGCCACGCAGCCGGCCATCATGAGCAGGTTGCGGCGGGGGAAGAGGGAATATGTCTGTGAGGAATCTGCCATATCTTGCAAGATGTTGTGGGGTGGGGATTATGAGATGATAATGAGGAGGAGCGGGAGGGTAAGATTGAAGAGGAGGCCGGGATATTGAATGCTCAGCCTATCGGAAAAGTTCGCTGTAATCTTTGCGCAGATAGCGCGTAGTGGCTATCGAGGCGGTGAGGGCACATAGCATACCGCCCAGAATCACCAGCGCCGCAGCTATGATGCCGAATATCGGCCAACTGATTATGTCGCCCATCTGAGTGAATCCGGCGCCGGGGGCCAGAGCAAGCGCCACGGCAAGGATTCCGGCCGCCACGAGGCCGGCAATGAGCCCGGCGCAGCAGTTTCGCCACACGATCGGTCGGCGTATGAAGCTATTGGTAGCCCCCACGAGTTGCATGGTGTGGATTATGAAGCGGCGGGCGTAGATGGTGAGATGCACCGTATTGTTGATCAGCACAAAGGAGATGATGAGCATCACGGCCGCAATCACGCCGAGCACCAGGGAGAGGCGGCCGATGTTGCTGTTCATCGTGGCCACGAGGTCGCCGCCGGGCATCGCCACATCCTCTACGCCGGGCACCTTGCGGAGCACCGTCTCCATGCGCCGCAACGAGTCGGGCGAGCTCCATGCGGCAGGCATGGTGAATGTGATTTCAGGCGAAAGGGGATTTACTCCGAATAGGGCCTCAAGATCCTCGCCAGTGTCAGCCTTCCAGGCTTCGAGAGCCTGCTCGCGGGTGATAAGCCGCAGGTTGCGGCAGAATGGCTGGCGCTGAAGCGTCTGAAGGGTGGCCTGAGCCTGCGGATTGCTTATACTGTCGGCCATTATCACACTTATCTCCAGACTCTCGCGGAGCCGATGGCTCTCGCGGCGGGCAGCAGTGCTCACCAGTGCGATAATCCCTATGATCAGCAGCACAAGCGACACACTCACTATCGTGGTGGCATGGGCGGCCCAATATGAGATTCTTACGTCTTTTTGCTTTTTCATCTGCATAATTACTTGGCCTGACTGATGCAAGACTCCGGTTACGACTCTTATTCAGCAGGCGCACGCGAACCACAAAGTTAATACTTAAGGGGGGCGTTGTCAATAGTTTCGGGCTTTTTTTGTAAATTTGCAGTTGAAATTTTATCAAATTCCGGTCATGACTCCTGATTTTTCGCCGCGCAAGGCGGCTTTCTATACTTTGGGCTGCAAGCTCAATTTCGCCGAGACATCCACCATCGGGAAGATTCTCGCCGACAGAGGTTTCCGCCGGGCACTCCCGGAGGAGGCCCCCGACATATGCGTGGTGAATACTTGCTCGGTCACTGAGATGGCCGATAAGAAGGGGCGTTCGCTCATACGCCGTCTGTCGCGCCGATGGCCGCAGGCCACGCTCGTGGTCACCGGCTGCTATGCGCAGCTCAAGCCTGATGAGGTGGCGGCCATTCCGGGGGTGGACATCGTGCTGGGATCGAATGAAAAACTGCGCATCTCGGAGTATCTCGACCGTTGGGAAAGCGACCATGCCCCGATACGTGAGGCCACTCGCCCGGCCGATATCACCGAGTTCCGCCCCAGTTGCGAACGTGGCGACCGCACCCGCTATTGGCTTAAGGTGCAGGATGGATGTGACTATTACTGCACTTATTGCACAATCCCCTTTGCCCGCGGCCGTTCGCGCTCGGGGCGCATCGACCTCCTTGTGGAGCAAGCCCGTGTGGCGGCTGCCGCCGGTGGGCGCGAGATTGTGATCACGGGGGTGAATATCGGTGAATTCGGCAAGGATACCGGTGAGTCGCTCCTCGACCTGCTTAAGGCTCTCGACGCGGTGGAGGGTATCGAGCGATACCGCATATCGAGCATCGAACCGAATCTCCTCACCGAGGAGATCATCGATTGGGTGGCGCATGAGTCGCGGGCTTTCATGCCGCATTTCCATATCCCGCTGCAATCGGGCTCGGATGCGGTGCTGAAGCTGATGAACCGCCGCTACGACACGGCCCTCTTCGCAAGCCGCATAGCGGCTGTGCGACGCATGATCCCGGATGCATTCATCGGGGTGGATGTGATTGCCGGAGCCCGGGGAGAGACTCCGGAGGAGTGGCAGCGCACTCTGGATTTCATCAGTGAGCTTGATGTGACGCGCCTCCACGTATTCCCCTATTCGGAGAGGCCGGGGACTGCCGCGCTGATGATGAAGGCTCAGGCCGTGGAGCCGGCCGAGCGCCATATCCGCGCCGCCCGACTGCAGATTATCTCCGATGCCAAACTGCTGCGGTATTTCCAGTCGATGATCGGACAGGAGCGACCGGTGCTCTGGGAACATATCGTACACGACACCGACCGCATGTCGGGTCTGACCGACAATTACCTGCGCGTCGAGGCTCCTGCGCGTCCGGAACTTATCAACACCGTGAGCCGCGTGGAGATCACCGGCATCGATCCGGAGCATGAAGAAACTCTTACCGCCCGACATCTGTTGTAATTTATGAAGAAACTCGCAATAATCATTCTCAACTGGAATGGCCGCCGACTGCTTGAGCAACTTCTCCCCATCGCGGTGAAGCATTGCATCTCGGATGAGTGCGACCTGATTGTGGCCGACAATGGCTCGACCGATGATTCATGTGAATGGGTCAAGAGGGTGTGCCCGGAGGTGAAGTTGCTCCGATTCAAGGAGAATCTCGGATTTGCCGCAGGCTATAACCGAGCTATTGCCGAGACGCGCTATCCCTACACAATCCTGCTCAACAGTGATGTGGAGGTGACTCCGGATTGGTGGCGCCCGATGCTCCGATACATGGAGGAGCACCCGGAGGTGGCTGCCCTGCAACCCAAAATACGCTCTTATTATCAGAGAGATATGTTTGAATATGCCGGTGCCGCCGGAGGCTACCTCGACAATCTGGGCTATCCTTATTGTCGCGGACGCGTGTTTGAGACCGTGGAGCGCGACGAGGGGCAGTATGACGGGCCGGCCATCGATGTGGCATGGGCTTCGGGAGCGGCTCTGATGGTGCGCACGGAGGTTTATCTCGACCTCGGCGGACTTGATGCGGCTTTTTTCGCCCATATGGAGGAGATTGACCTCTGCTGCCGCATGATCGGCGCAGGATGGCGCGTATGCGCTATCTCCGACAGCATGGTATATCATATGGGTGGAGCATCGCTCCCGAAGGGGAACCCGAAGAAAACATATCTGAATTTCCGCAATAACCTGCTGCTCCTGCATAAGAATCTCCCGGTAGGCCGCGGTCGTAAGATTCTCTTCGTGCGCCGTCTTGCCGACACTCTGGCCTTCTTGATGTTTCTGGCCAAGGGGCAATGGGGGGATGCGAGGGCTGTGCTGCGTGCTCACTCCGATTTCCGCCGGATGCGACGTGATTACACCTCTCACCCTTCGACCGATTCGCTGCGCAAACTCCCCGGAGCTGACCGCAGCATTCTTATCGACCACTATCTGCTGCGCCGGAAGTAATTTTCCTGAAAAAGATTGATAATCACCCTGAAAACATTTATATATATTTATGAACAGAAGACCTCTTATACTTGTCAGCAACGATGATGGTTATCGTGCCCGTGGAGTGCATCATCTCACCCGCCTTCTTCAGGAGTTTGGCGATGTGGTGGCCGTCTGTCCGGAAGGCCCGCAGTCGGGTAAATCTATGGCAATCACCGTCTACGAACCCCTCCGCATCACTCCCGTAGATGATTACCGCGAGGATGAACCGGATGTGGAATGGTATCATGTCAACGGCACCCCGACCGATTGTGTGAAGATTGCCATGCACACTGTGCTTCGCGACCGCCGTCCCGACCTGGTGTGTACCGGCATCAACCATGGGTCGAACGCTTCGGTCAATGTGCTCTACTCCGGCACCATGGGAGCCGCCTTCGAGGGGTGCGTATTCGGCATCCCCTCCATCGGATTCTCCCTCTGCGACCATTCGCCGGAGGCCGATTTCCTGCCGATGCTGCCATATGTGCGCCGGATAGTGGAGGATGTTATGGAGAAAGGGCTCCCCGAGGGTGTATGCCTCAACGTCAACGCCCCAAAGTGCAGCGACCTCGCCGGAATACGCCACACCGTGGCCTGCAAAGGCCACTGGAGCGATGAATATGCCGAATATACCGATCCCCACGGACGTCCCTACTACTGGATGACCGGCCGCTTCATCAACGAAGAACCCGACAACCCCGACACCGACGATGCCCTTCTGGCCCGCGGCTTCGTCACCATCGTCCCCTGCCAAATCGACCGCACCTCCAAATAACACCCCAATATACCGTCCGACCCAATTAAGCCCCCTTCCTACATTTTTTGTGGGAAGGGGGCTTAGAGCGCCTCATTTCTTAAGAGCGCGCTCTAAATCCTGATATTCACTCAAAACCCACATGCCGGCATTTCCGATTTATGGATTATTCTTATTTATTATTGCGGATTGCGGGCATTATTTGTAAATTTGCAGTCGGGTGGCGTGCGAATGCGGTTTGGACGCTTCCGCACCGCCATTGACGCTGCAAATTGCTACTAAATGAAGATCTTCAAATCAAATATACTTCAGGAAATCGAGACTGCTACTTGCGAAGCGCAGAATATCGATTCGCTGGAGCTGCTGGAGCGCACCGCCAATGCGGTGTGCTATGAAATCATGTCACGGTTTCTGCCGGGTCAGCGCATCGTGGTGATTGCGGGGCCGGGCAATAACGGAGGTGTGGCGCTGGCCATGGCCCGCCTGCTCTTCGAGCGCGGATACCGGAATCTGGAAATTTTCCTCTTCAATACCGGGCCGCGACTTTCGCATGATTGCGATGAGGAGCGCAAGAAACTGATTACTATTGATGGGATTGATTTCACGGAGGTGAGCCGGGAGTTCACTCCCCCCTATCTGAGCGAGAACGATGTGGTGGTCGATGCCCTCTTCGGGGCCGGACTCACCGGCCCTCTGGCCGGCGGATTCGCCATGCTTACCCGATATTGCAATGAGTCGGGGGCATATATCATCTCGCTCGACATCCCGTCGGGATTGCATGGCGAGGAGAATCTGAATATACTTAAGCGCGATGTGATGCATGCCAATCTCACGCTGGTATTCCAGTTGCCGCGCCTCTCTTTCTTCCTGGCCGACAATGCCGACCTGATAGGTGAATGGAAACTTCTCTATCTGGAGTATGACCAGGAGAAAATAAAAGATCTGCACACCGACTACATGCTCGTAGAGGCCAAAAGTGTGCGCCCGCTGCTGCGGCCGCGCCGTCCATTCACCGGCAAACGCGACTATGGCTCGGCGATTATATTCGCCGGGTCGGTGGGTATGATGGGGGCTGCTGTGATGTGTGCCCGCGCCACGATGCGTTCGGGGGCCGGCCTGGCCACTGTGCATAGCGCATGGAGCGGAATGAAGATTCTCCAGACGGCCGCTCCGGAGGTGATGTTTGAGCCCGACCGCAATGAGCACTATATCACCGATATGACTATCCATCACCCTCATCAGGCTGTGGCGGTGGGTCCCGGCATAGGCACCCGGGAGAAGACCATCGATGCTCTGGAGGCGCTCCTGAAAAACTGCAAGACACCGCTGCTGCTCGATGCCGATGCCCTCAACTGCATCGCGCGCCGCCCGGCGCTGCTCACTATGCTGCCGCAGAACACTATACTCACTCCGCATATCGGTGAATTCGACCGGCTTTTCGGCGAACATAATTCCTCGGAAGAGCGCCTGCAGAAGGCCATCGAGATGGCCCGCCATTACAATGTGATCATCGTGCTCAAGGGGCATTTCACAGCTATCGTGCGCCCCACAGGAAAGGTATACTTCAACTCCACCGGCAATCCCGGCATGGCCACCGGCGGAGCGGGAGATGTGCTCACCGGTGTGATAGCCGCCTGCCTTGCGCAGGGATATCGCCCGGAGCATGCCGCCACTATGGGGGTATATATCCACGGTCTGGCAGGCGACCTGGCCGCCCAGGAATATGGAGAGGTCGGTATGACGGCTTCCGACATATCCGACTATGTGGGACGCGCCATAAGCCTAATCATCAACCGCGGCGAACTTCCCAATCCGCTCTGACACCGCAGCGGGAATTTATAATATATCCCCCCTCACCTCACAACAATCATACTCTTATGAAACCACTCATCATCCTTCCGGGCCTCCTCTTTATGGCATGCGCCATTCCGGGCGCCGCGCAGCAGACCAAGGTGCTCACGGCCGACCGACATAATGAATACGGCCTCGTATACTCCCTCCCCATCACCGCTCTCGAGGTGAAGGTCACTGCAGTCAAGGAGACCCGCATCGCCGGTCCTTATGCCAAATATGCCAAGAAATATCTGGCCAATGACCATATCATCGCCGAGACCGGCGAGATGTGGACGCTGCAGAGCGTGGAGGTGCGCCCTTATGGCGCTGTGGATTCCGAATCCCAGTATCTGATGCAGCTCAAACCGGGCTCCACGACCTTCATCAGCGTGGCGCAGGATGGCATGATCCTCTCGATCAATGCCGAGGCGCAGGCTCCGGCAGCTCCGGAATCGACTCCCGATGTGGCGCCCGCCCGCCCTCTCAACGGCAAGGAATATCTGAAATATGTGGATGAGGATTTCATCGCATCGCAATCTGCCGCCAAGCAGGCTGAAATGCTCGCCGAGAATATCATGGAGGTGCGCGACGCACATATCTCGCTGACCCGCGGCACCGCCGACAACATGCCCACCGATGGCCGCCAGCTCGAGCTGATGCTCAACTCGCTGCGCGATCAGGAGCAGGCCATGACTGCCGCCTTCACCGGGTCGGCTTATTCGGAGACGGTGAGCCGCACTTTCTCATTCGTGCCCGAAGAGGATGGTGAGGAGATTCTTTTCCGTTTCTCGGATTTCAAGGGATTCTGCGCCCCCAATGATTATGCAGGTGCTCCGGTGCGCATCAAGGTGAATATCACCGCCCAGGGTGAACTGCCCGTCGACGACAAGGGGCAGGAGAAACAGATACCGAAAGATGCAGTGCGCTACTGCATACCGGGCGAGGCGCAGGTCTCACTCTCATTCGACGGGAAAACTCTCTATAACCGCGAATTGGAGTTTGCTCAGTTTGGAGTGATTTTCGGCCTCTCCCCCTCCCTCTTCACTGATAAGAAAGAGCCCTCCTACGCCATATTCAATCCCGTGACCGGAGGTCTGCGCGAGATCGGCTCAGTGCAGTAGATTCCATTCCCTGACATATCCTCTCCAACTATTTTTCATCACTTACCCACACATTCGCCCCATGCCTGCTGAAGCACCTTCCGGTTCATCTCACCTCTCTCTGCTTGCCTTTACGCAAGCCATCTCCCGCCATGTAAATTCCAACCCCTCGCTGCAGCAGCAATGGGTCGTGGCTGAGTTGGCCGATTTCAGAATGCATGGTCTGCATGCCTATGGCCAGCTTCTGGAGAAGGACGCTGCCGGACGCACGGTGGCGCGTATTCAGGCCACCATCTGGGGGAGCGACCTGACGGTTATCCGTGAAAAATTCGAGAAGGCCACCGGGCGCCAGATGGCTACCGGAATGAAACTGCTCTTGCGGCTCACGGCCACTCACAATCCGATCTACGGTCTGTCGGCCAATATCTCGGATGTGGACCCATCCTATACTTTAGGCGACATGGAGCGGCTGCGACGCGAGATCCTGGAGCGGCTGCATAAGGAGGGGGTGCTTGAGGCCAACCGCCGGCTATCCCTCTCGCCGGCTCCGCAGCGCATCGCCGTGATTTCGGCCGAAGGAGCCGCAGGATATGGAGATTTCATCAATCAGCTCTCTGCTTCGGGATTTGCGATTTATCCTCGCCTCTTTAGCGCAAGCATGCAGGGGGAGCGCACTGTGCCTACCGTGATGGCGGCTCTCGACAGTGTGGAGCGCACCATGAAGCATTGGGACTGTGTGGTGATCATACGCGGCGGCGGAGCCACATCCGACCTCAACGCATTCGATAATTATGATCTTGCCCGCCGTGTGGCTCTCTTTCCGCTTCCGGTGATTGTGGGAATCGGCCATGAGCGCGACAACACGGTGCTCGACTATATAGCCCATACCCGCTGCAAGACGCCCACTGCCGTGGCTGCCTTTATCACCGACCGCCTGCAGCGGGCTGAGGATTATGCCGCAGAACTCACTCGCCACATCACCGACCATACGCGCTCAGTGATCAGTTCCGAACAGCAACGTCTGGCCCATCTGGCCGCCATGTTGCCGGTATTGGCACCGGGGCGCATCACCGCCGAGCAGCACCGCATGGAGAGACTCTCCGCCACGCTTTCACGCGCCGCACAAGCGGGAATTTCACGTGCCAACACATTGCTGGCCGACCTTGCCTCGCGCATAGCCCGCAGTTCGGCCACCCTGATAGCCTCGCAACGCACGCGGCTTGAATCGATACCTCCGTTGCTACACCGCAGCGCCTCGCAACGCAACCTCCGCGAGACCGAACGTCTCGAATCGCTCTCGCGCCTCATCAGCGTGCTCAGTCCTGACGCAACCCTAAGCCGGGGCTACTCCATAACCCGCGTAGATGGCAAGGCTGTGAGAAGCGCCGCAGAGCTCCCTCCGGGCGCCATCATCGAGACCACCCTGAGCGACGGCAAAATCCAATCTGAAGTGAAATCCAAGAGCGCGTTCAAGAACGCGCTCTAAAAACAGAATACCTCCCCATGACACCCGAAGAAATCAAAAATTTGAGCTACACCGACGCTATCGCCAAGCTGGAGAACATCGTAACCAAAATGCAGAGTCCCGATTGCGACATCGACCACCTGGCCGAATATACATCCGATGCACTCCGCCTTATGAATCATTGCAAAGCAAAGCTTCGTAAGACGGAAGAGGAGGTGCAGCGCGCTCTGGAATCTATCTGACGCGATGCAGCACCACGGTGCCCACCGCAAATACCATCTACGGCCATCCTTGCTCTCATGCAGGGATGGCCGTAGATGGTATTTGCGGTGATATAGGAGATGAATCAGTCGCGGTAGTATACGCGCTTCACGCGCGGTGAGACTGAGGTGAGCACCTCGTAGGGTATCGTGTCGAGCACCTCTGCGAGCCGGGATATAGGCATATTGCGCCCGAATATCTCTACAGCATCACCTACCTTGCAGTCAATGTCGGTGACATCCACCATACAGGCATCCATGCAGATATTTCCCACTGTGGGCACTTCGCAGCCGTTGATGCGCACCTTGATGGCACCGTTGCCGAAATGGCGGTTCATGCCGTCGGCATAGCCGATGGGGATGGTGGCCACTTTCGATTCGCGATGCAATTCGCCGCGACGCGCATAGCCCACAGTGGTGCCGGCCGGCCAGCGGTGCACATGGATCACCACCGTAGAGAGTGTAGCCACCGGAGCAAGGGGCTCCTCCATCTCGGGGGGAAGTGTATTCACTCCATACAGGCCTATGCCAAGGCGCGCCATATCGTAGTGATACTGCGGAAAACGCAATATACCGGCCGAATTGAGCACATGCCGCAGGAAGCGGTAAGGAAGCCGGGAGAGGAGATACCCGGTGCAGCGGTCGAAGCATTCGAGCTGCAGGTGCGTGTAATCATCCATCTCCGGCACATCGGCTGTGGCGAGGTGGGAGAAGACGGAGGCTATCCTCACATTCGATTGGCCGGAAAGGTGATCGATCAGTGGGTCGAGTTCATCCTCGGTGAATCCCATACGGTGCATGCCGGTGTCGAGCTTGATATGCACCGGATAGTCATTTACCCCATGGGCAGCGGCCTGCTCTATCACATCGCGGAGCATTGCCATATTGTAGATCTCCGGCTCGAGTCTGTGCTCAAACATGGTGCCATAGTCCGACACACGCGGATTCATCACCATTATGGGCATCGTTATGCCCCGCTCGCGGAGGTCGACACCCTCGTCGAGCACCGCCACGGCCAGATAAGCCGCGCCGGCATCCTGAAGAGTCTTGGCTATCTCATAGCTACCCACTCCATAGCCTGAGGCCTTGACCATGGCTATCATGCCGGTGCTGGCGGGGAGATGGGAGCGGAAATAGTTGTAGTTCTGGATAAGGGCCTCGAGGTTGACTTCGAGGTGGGTCTCATGAGTGCGCACCTCCATCATCTCCATAGCGTGGGAGAAGTCGTAGGCCGGGCTCCCTTTAAGCAGCACGATTGAGTTCTGCAGCGGGTTGAGGCGCAGATAGTCGAAGAGCATCTGGGCGGTGTAGAAGAAGGTGGCATTGCGGCCGAAGAGGGTGTCGTATTTGCGAAGTTCGGCACCCACACCGATCACACGGTCCACTCCGCGCAGCCGGAGCATCTCGGCCACCTTCTCATATTCGCGGCGCACCGGGCCGCGACCGGTATGCATCAGCGGACTGAGCACCACCACGGTCTGCTGCGAGGGGGTGCGGCGGCGCATCATGAAATCGATGGCCGGCTCGAGGGTGGAGAAGTCGGAGGTGTAGGAGTCGTAGATCAGGCTGCAACCGTCATGACCTTCGGCCACCTTAAGACGGGTGGAGATGGGATGCACATCGCGAAAACGATCGGCCGCCAGAGTGGGATTGATGCGCTCGGAGAGCATGAATGCCAGCGCGGTGCAGGCATTGCGCATATCGGTCTCCTCAGGAGCGTTGACCTCGATGGAGTGAAGCTCGGCTCCGCAGGTATAGGTGATTTTACGCAGCGTGGTGCCGTGGCGCTCAATCATGGAGTCGCCGATGATGCGCAGGCGCGCTCCGAGACGGTTGCTGCGGGTCCAGGTGAAATGGTCGAGGTCGGGATAGAGGCGGCGCGCTGCTGTGGCCACCTCCTCATCGTCGACGCAATAGATAAGGCGGCGCGCTCGCTTCCCCCCGGCCAGTGAGAGCTTCTCGTTGACCTTCTGCTCATGCGAGTCGAAGCCGGCATCATGTTCATCATCGATACCGGTGATTATCACCACATCGGGATTGATGCAGGCGGCCAGGCGCTGCATCTCACCGCTGCGGGATATGCCGGCCTCGATGAGTGTGAGCTGGGTGGAGATTCCGATTTCCCACATGGAGAGGGGCACTCCTATCTGCGAGTTATAACTACGGGGGCTGCGCACCGTCTCTGCAAGCGGGGCCATGAGCTGGTAGAGCCACTCCTTGAGGGTGGTCTTACCCTTTGAGCCGGTTATGGCCACTACCTGGCCACCGAGATTGCGCGGCCTACGGGCGATTTTCTGAAGTGCCTCCACCGGATCGGGATATGTGAATATCACCGCATCCTCAACATCGGCCATATCGGAGGGCACAGATGTCGACACGAAGTAGCGCACTCCGCGCTCATACAGAGGGCGGATAAACCGGGTGGCATCACAGGTGGATGTGGATATGGCAAAGAAGAGGGTGCCATCCGGATTGAGAAGCGAACGGGAGTCGGTGAGAAGTCTCTCCACACGCTTGTTGAAGAGTGCCGGAGCGGCCTCATGACCGAGCAGATCGGCTATTTCACCTAATGAAATATTCATCTTGTTTCGAAATCTGGATTAGAGCGGGGCATGGTATCCGACTTGCTGCATCGGGGCGCGGCCGGGTAGATTACCACGGGTTGGCTCTGAAGTGACGGGGAGAGGGGTGATACGGTTAGAATCGACGGCAGGTTATTACATTCTCCCCTATCTGCATCACGAGGGTATTGCCGTCGAGACGGAGCACTTTCATGGCCACGGGGTTTTCATCTATACCCCAGGGGCGGATGCGGTCGAGGTCTACGGGCTGATAGTCGTAGGGGAAATCGAGGATATAATCGGGGTCTTCGCCGGTGACATTGGCTGCATACCAGCCTTGCGACTGCGTGTCGTCGGATGATCGGTTGAGCTGAAGCACCCCCTGGTCGAAGCAGTAGTAAAGGCGTGGTGAGAAATCGGTCTGCGGTTCGCAGTCCGGACGCTCTATGCTCATTACCTGCCACATGGCATGGATTTTCCCCATATTGTTGCTCCGTGAGCAGCTCGCGGCAATCAGGAGCAGCAGAAGCGCCATAAGAGGTGCCGGGCGGCGGAGCGAGGGAAGTTGGAAAATCTTATGATGCATTATCTTCGACAAATATTAAAAACTTGAGCCGCCTCGCGGCGACTCAAGTCTATTACATGTATGATTATTGAGTAAAAGTTGCTTTTGCATTCCTATGGCCGGCAGATTACTCTGCTTTGCCTTCAGAGCCCAGCACATTGACGATTTTGTGCTTGTAGAGCTTCTCCATCTCCTCGCGGGCGGGGCCGAGATATTTTCGGGGGTCAAACTCTGCGGGCTTCTCGTTGAAGACCTTGCGCACAGCGGCTGTCATGGCCAGACGGCTGTCGGAGTCGATGTTGATCTTGCATACATCCATCTTGGCTGCCTTGCGGAGCTCCTCCTCGGGGATACCGATTGCATCGGGGAGCTTGCCACCGTTGGAGTTGATGATGTCGACATACTCCTGGGGTACAGAAGATGAACCGTGGAGCACGATGGGGAAATCGGGCAGCTTGGCCTCTACACCCTCAAGCACGTCGAATGCCAGCGGCGGGGGAACCAGACGGCCTGTCTTCTCGTCGCGTGTGCACTGCTCGGGAGTGAACTTGTAGGCACCATGCGATGTGCCGATCGAGATAGCGAGGCTGTCGCAACCTGTGCGGGTCACGAAGTCGATTACCTCTTCGGGGTCAGTGTATGTGTGGTGGTCGGAGCTTACCTCATCTTCCACGCCGGCGAGCACACCGAGCTCACCCTCTACTGTCACGTCGTATTTGTGGGCATAGTCCACAACCTTCTTTGTCAGGGCCACATTCTCCTCGTAGGGGAGGTGCGAACCGTCGATCATTACAGATGAGAAGCCGTGGTCGATGCAGTCTTTGCAAAGCTCGAATGAATCGCCGTGGTCAAGGTGGAGCACAATCTGGGGATGCTCCCAGCCGAGCGACTTGGCATAGTCTACCGCACCCTGTGCCATGTATCGGAGCAGGATGGGGTTGGCGTAGTTACGTGCGCCTTTCGATACCTGAAGGATTACGGGTGATTTGGTGTCGGCAGCGGCCTTGATGATAGCCTGAAGCTGCTCCATGTTGTTGAAGTTGAACGCCGGGATGGCATAGCCACCGTGCACGGCCTTGGCAAACATCTCTTTGGTGTTGACCAGACCGAGTGATTTGTAATCTACCATGGTAAATTTATCGTTTGATTATCTAACTTGTTACTATAACAATCGCGAACCCTGCGGAGTTGTATCCGCACTGCAAAATTAACTATTTTTTTGCAATTATCCACGACTTTTCTTTATTAAATGCAGGCAGGATATAATAATTTCTCTCTGCGCAGCATGTCGGGCGACTGCGCTGCTTTCCCCCCTGCGAGAGATGCGGCCTATTTGGCCCGAAGCCTGCACATCAGGCTTAGAACGCGCTCTTAGAGGCGGGGCGACCGGGCCAGAGCCACAATCTGCTCAAGTGTGTCGCGATGGGCCGGTGCCGTCTCAAGATGGCGGCGTGTGGCTGAAAGGCGATGCAAATCGGTGCCGGTGAGTTCGGCCATGCCGTTGCGCAGCAGCCATTCGGCTTTGCCGCGTGCTGTCTCGCCATACATTCCCACGGTCGACATCATGTTGATCTGAAACAGCACTCCGCGACGACGCAGATCTTTGTAGTCGGCCTCGTTCATGTAGCGGTAGCGTTCGGGATGCGCGAGCACCGGGTAATAGCCGGCCCCCTGTATGTCATCGATCATGTCGTCGAAATCCATTGGAGGATTGAAATAGGAAGTCTCCACAAGAAGATGCGTCCCTTCGTTGCCGATGGTGAGAAGGTCGCGGGCTTCAAGCCGCTCCTGAAAGAGGGAGTCGAGCATATTCTCGGCGGCAAGCGATATCGTCACATTCCCTTTCCATGCCTCCTGCAGCTCGGCGAAGCGGGCGCGGAGGGCTTCGGTGGTATTGGGATAGTCTTCCATTATGTGAGGAGTGAGCCACACATGAGCCACACCCATCTCCTCATAAGCGCGGAGGGTGGCAAGAGCGGTCTCCATATCGGGCACACCATCGTCGACACCGGGCAGTATGTGCGAGTGCCAGTCGGTGAATCCCTGCATTATCCCCCCTTTGAGGAGGGTGTCTATTCGTTTTTTAAATGGCCATATACCCATAATTTCCTGGTGTTTAGTTATGATAATGAGTGCCGTCGGCAAGGGTATTAGACCCCTGCATTGACATTTTTTGTGGGAAGGGGTCTTATACGCCGAAGAATAGCCCGGGGGCTATTCTTCAAGCGACTGATAGTTGCCATAGGTGTAGTATGAGCTGTGCGCGGCCTCGGTGCCGTTGAGCAGGATGCTCATACGCGTGAGTTTCTTTTCGTTGTAGAGGGAGGTCAGGTCGCCGATTGCGCTGCGCTCCAGCAGACCGGCGCGCACCACGAATATGGTCGCATCGGCATATCTGTTGAGCAACTGCGTGTCGACCACCACATTGACCGGCGGGCAGTCTACCATAATCACATCGTATCGGTCACGAAGCTCATCAAGCAGCTTGCCGAATTCATCACCCTCAAGCAGCTCTGCGGGGTTTGGCGGACGCTTGCCGATGGGGATGATATCGAAGTCCTGGAATCCCTCCACGGGATAGATTATCTTGGTGGCATCGGTCACCTTCCCTGTCAGGAATGCTGCCAGACCGCGATGGGGAGAGCCTACATAGGTGGAGAGGGAGCCGTGGCGCAGGTCGCCGTCGATCAGCAGCACGCGCTTGCGCTTGAGTGAGAAGGAGGCACCGAGGTTGTAGGCCACAAACGATTTTCCGCTTCCGGGATTGAACGATGTGACCATCATGACCGGATGCTCGTGGGTCTTGCCCATCATCAGGTCGATGTTGCTGCGCACCACTCGGAAGGCTTCGTTGGGCACATCGCGCTTTCCTTCGGCCACAATAGGTTTCGGAGTGTCGATCTCCTGCTGGCGCTGGCGCTTGCTCTTGAGGAGCTTGCGCAGGCGGTGGCGCTTGCCGATCTGAGGAATCTCGCCGGTGAAGGGGATGGGGAGATTCTCCAGGTCGCGGCGACCACGCACTTTGGTGTCGCACACCGAGAGGAAATAGATGATTACGGCCGGGAGCATCGCGCCTAACACTGCGCAGATGAAGAGCACCACAAACTTGCGCGGAGCCACCGGCTGACGCGAACCGTAGGGGGGCGTGATGATGCGGGTGTTGTAGGCGTTGAAGGCCTGGGAGATATTATTCTCTTCGCGCTTCTGGAGCAGATAGAGGTAGAGTGCTTCTTTGATGGCCTGATCGCGCTTGATCGAACCGAGATATTTTGCCTGGCCGGGTGTGGCCGAGAGCTGGGTCTTGTTCTGATTGTCGGCCCCCTCGAGATTGCGGAGGTTGGCCTGAAGTGTGCCCACCTGAGCATTGACCGATTTAAGGAGCGACTCGCGAAGCCCCTTGATCTGGTTGTTGTAGTCGGCCACGATGGGGTTGTCTTCCGATGAGTTGGCAAGCAGATTGTTGCGTGTCAGCAGCAGGGTGTTGTAGTCGGCTATCAGTTTTTCGAGGGCCGCGCTACCCATGCCGGTGTTGACGGGCACCACCGAATTATTGTTGGAGGGATTGGCGATGTAATCACGGATATACTTGGCCATGGCGAGCTGATTGCCGATTTCGAGCATCGATTTATTCACCACAGTGCTTTCGTCGATACGGGCGCGGGCTGTCTGCTCAAGGTCGGGTATGCCATGAGTGGCCTGATAGTCGGCTATGTCGGTATCCACATCGCGGAGCTCTTCGACGAGTGTCTTGAGGCGCTCGTCGATAAATTTGGAGGTGGCGATCGCCATGCGGTTCTTGTCGCGCACCCAGAATTCATTGTAGACCTCCACTACCATATTGAGCACATCGGTGGAGCGCTGCACACTCACATCGTCGAGCGAGAGGTCGATTACCTCGGCATCGGCATTAGTGAGGTCGGCTTTGAGTTTGGCCACATATGATTCCACGGCGCCGGCCACTGTGCCCACTGTCACTCCGATGCGGATCTCCTCGGTGCGGTCGTTGGTATAAGTGCCGTTGGGGCGGAGCACTATCGGACCGATCGGTGTCTTGACCGGATCAAAGCCGAACCGGCCTTTGACTTCGGTCTCAAACTGCTCGACGGTGCCATCCGTATGATTGAGGGCAAACTTCTGGAGCACGAAGCTGTCGTCGGGCTGCAGAAGGATTTCAAATGCAAATGCCGATTGCTCTGTGAGCTCCGGGAATGCCAGCTCCATAGGGCAGTTCTTGCCATAGAGAGTGGTATTGCGGGGGAAGGAGAGCTTGGTGGTGTTGATGTTGAGGTTGAGGCGCTTCACCACCTCATACATCACTGCGGGCGATTGCAGCGAGATAAGCTCATTGTAGACATTGGCGCTTGCGCCACCAATGCCGAAGCCCTTGAAGGCGCTGGCCACATCGAGGCCGCCGCTGTTGTTCTCATCCTGGATGAGCACCGACATAGTGCGGCTGTAGACAGGCTGCTGCCGAATGACATACATAAAACCTATGGCCACGAAGAAAATCACCGACAACACAAACCATTTCCACTGCGCGAGGCAGCTAATCAGGAAATCCTTGACTGAGAAGGCATTCATGTCGTTGGACATGGACATTGTCCGGGCTTTCTTTTCCATCTATATCTCGATATCTTTTCTCTTGTACTTGATTAATTCCAATTGCGTGGGGCGCTCCCCTTAGGATTAGCGGGCCACATTCACTATGAGCACCGCCACCGATGTGAGTACCGATACGACCGACATCCAGAAGCCGGCCGACATGGCGGTGTTACCGTTGACGGTGGTCTCTCGCTTGCGGTAGTCATTGGGCTCGATATATATCACATCGTCCTGCTGCAGATAGTAGGCCGGACTTTTGATAAGGTCTTGCCCTTTGGTGAGGTCTACAACATAGATTTTGGTGGCATCACCATCGCGACGGAGCACCTTCACATTGGTGCGCTGACCCTGGATGGTGAGGTCGCCGGCCATGGAGAGCGCATCGAGGATAGTCACCTCATCGCGATTCATCAGATATCGGCCGGGGTTTTTCACCTCGCCGAGCACACTCACTCCGGTATTGATGAATTCCACCACTACAGTGGGATCTTTCACGAGGCCGCGCCCCATGATTTCACCCTTGATGAAACCGGCCAGTTCGCTGCGTGTCATTCCCTCCACATGGAGTATGCCGAGCACCGGGAAGTCGATGTCGCCCTGCGGGGTGACGGTGTAGCAGTTCATTCCTTCGGTGACCACGCCATTATTGTAGTTGGAGGTTGCACCATTATAGACTGCTCCACCCTGCCCCAGACGTGAGGTCACGGCCGGAAGGTTGAAGATAGCCGCAAGCTGCGGATCTTTCGAGCTCACCACAATCTGGAGCTTATCGTCGGGACGCACTTTAATCTGCTGGCGGGCCTGATTCTCGACCTGAGTGACGGTCTCAAAATCATCGAAGTATGCTATCTCTTTCGGGGTGCCGCAGCTCCCCATCAGAATCAGCAGGGCTGCGATAAGCCCGATATGGAAGGATGTTTTCCTTGTCATCATGATGCAGTTATATTCTATTCTTCACTCTGCCCGGCAGCCGATGGCGGCATTGGTGCCTACCGGCTATATGCATGGCTGAGTGTTCGGTCATTTCTTTTAACGCGGTTTGCGTGGGTTTATTACTATCGGGTCGCTCCCCTCATCACAATTATAGGCTCAGTCGTAGAGCTTGCATCCGAGTCGGAGTTCACGTTTGCGGATGGCGTGGGTGAGAATCAGATTGATCGAAATCCAGACCACCACATCTATTACCAACACCAGATTGATATTGATAACTATCGAGAGCAGAAGATTCGCCACCAGAAGGATCATCGCGCAGCTCAGTATCACCGTGAGCGCCGCTGTGGCCGACAGGCCAAGTGCAAGCAGCTTGTGGTGAATATGACTCCGGTCGGGCATGAAGGGATTGCGATGCCTGCGCAGACGGCGGCAGAACACCCTCGCCACATCAAACAGCGGCACTATCAGAGGGGAGATAGCCACCACCATGGGATTGACATCAGTAAATTCTATCTCGGCAAACGGATAATAGGTCACATTGACCGCCAGAAATACCAGCACCATGCCGATTGTAAGCGAACCGGTGTCGCCCATGAAAATTTTCTTGCGCCGGGTGGCCTTGCCGAATACATTGTAATAGATAAACGGCAGCAGCGATCCCACCGAACCGAAAGCCACCATGGCGTAGATATATGCTTCGCCGAGATAGTACACCATCCCGTAGAAGAGAAGCGCCAGTGCCGCCAGACCGGCCGCCAGGCCATCGATGCCATCTATGAGATTGATTGCATTGACCACTGTGACCACAGCCAGAAGAGTGACCGGCCAACCCACCCACACCGGGATGGAGCCAAGCCCCAGCAGCCCATAACAATCAGAAATCCAGACCCCCGAGCCGATCATCAGAACGGATGCAAGTATCTGGAAGAAGAATTTTGCGCCGTAGCGCACTCCAATAAGATCATCGGCTATTCCCACAAGGAAGAGCAGCATCAGGGAGCATATCAGAAACAGCAGGGGCACCAGCGTATGGGTCAGTGCGCTCTGCAGGTCGGTATTATTGACTATCAGCGACAATCCAATGGTGGCCAGCACCGAGAAGATTATAGCCGGTACAAAGGCGATACCCCCCAGACGGGGCACTTCACCCGCGTGGGTCTTGCGGTCATCATGACCGTCAAAGAGCCGCTTACGGAAAGCGATCACCAGTATCTGGGGTATTAGAATTCCGGTCAATACGAATGAAAGACCGAAAGTCAACAAGTTATTTATCAGCCAATGTTCCATAAAGTTAGCAGCGCTGCCGCAGTCAGAGTCCTGAATTTAATGGCACGTCCAGCCATCACGTCGGGCCGGTGCCTGCGTGTCAGCGTCTGCAAAGATACTAATTTTTTTTGAACTATCACATATATTTAGCCTCAAACCATTCCCATATTTACCACTTTTGGGAATATTTTTCAGTTTCACACATATCCGCACCAACATATGCCAACTCTTGCTAAGAGCGCGTTCCTTAAAATTTCGGGGCCGTAGGGGTCGCAGCCTTGGAGTGGATTTTGTCACTTGCTGCAAGGA
>JAIDKG010000097.1 GCA_029051525.1 Muribaculaceae bacterium | reverse complement strand
AGGGATTCGAACCCCCGGAGGTGTTACCCTCAACGGTTTTCAAGACCGCCGCAATCGACCACTCTGCCATCTCTCCTTAGGCATTGCGGATGCAAAGTTAGGAATTTTATTTGGATTTACCAAATCATTGCATCCTTTTTATCTATTTTTTCACTTCCGATCGGCCGCGATGGCGCCCGAATGGCGGTGATGGTCGGGGTGAAAGGATTCGAACCTTCGACCCCCTGCTCCCAAAGCAGGTGCGCTAACCGGACTGCGCTACGCCCCGAATATTGCGCAAAGTTAGCGTTTTTTTTCGGTATGTGCAAGTTTTGGACGGCTTTTATTTTTGTCGTGCATTATAGAGGTATGTTTTCAGTGCTTTTTTAACCGCTTTCGGTTTTTTTGCGTTATATTTGCAGAATAATCCGCTCAGGTCGTGTAGGAGCCTTGGCTCTTCGTGCCGGAGCGGTGTGGTAAATCAGAATAGGATATGAAGAAACTTACATTGCTTCTGATGGTGGCCCTGATGGCCCTCATCGGCACGGTGGCCGCCGATGCCAAGAAGAAAAAAGGAGCCGACGATGCCGGTACTGCACGTATTGAATTCGCTTCAAAGACTTTCGATTTCGGTGTAATCAAGGAGTCGGATGGTCCGGTGACACATGAGTTTGAGTTTGTCAATAAGGGAGATGGCAATCTGCTCATTCTTAAGGCTACGGCTGAGTGTGGCTGCACGCGTCCCTCATTTCCCGAGAAACCGGTGGCTCCCGGCAAGACCGGCAAAATCAAGGTGACATATAATCCGGCCGGCCGTCCGGGCGGATTCGACAAGGTGGTGACTGTCACCACCAACGGTTCGCCACGCAAGGTGCGTATCAAGGTGCGCGGCACAGTGAAATGATAAAGGTGATGAAGACCTCACATATGGCTTTACGCTGCGCAGGGCTATCGGTCATGGCTCTGCTCACCGGCTATGCGCTGGCCGGCGGCGAAACGCGCCTGATCGATCCGGAATATGACTTCGGCATTATCCGCGAGCGCGACGGACGTGTCACCGGCACAGCTCATGTGGTGAATCTCGGTCCCGACACCACCTATGTGCGCGATGTGCGCCCCAGCTGCGGCTGCACCGGCGCGTATTACATCACCGACCCCTTGGCTCCCGGCGACACTACCGAGGTGAGCTTCACCTATAATCCGATAGGGCGCCCCGGCACCATCAGCAAGACCGTGAAGATATACATGGGCGACGGCGATGAGCGCCATATCGTGCGTCTGACCGGTAGGGTGGTGGGGAGCGCCGAGACTCTGAGCCGCAACTATCCGGTGGAGTGCGGCAGAATCCGCCTATCCAATTCGGTGGTCGATATGGAACGTGTGGCCGAAAATTCCGGCCGCCACGCATTTCTGCGCATCATCAACGGTTCGCTCGATACGGTAGCACCACAGGTGCACCACGACTCGCGCGCCCTGAGTGTCGATGTGACACCGGCCACTCTGCTCCCCGGCGATGTGGGAACTATCGGCATATATCTCAACACGAAATTCACCGACACCATCGGCCGTGTGGAGTTGCCGCTCCGGGTGTGGTGCGACGGCGACTCGGTGCAGACCGATGTCAGCATTGTGGCCCATATCATAAGCCCGACCGACAGTGTGGCCCAATGACTGCTTCAACCAGTGCGATAAATCAGCAAAACCTTTCATACCGCTATCATGATACACCCTGAGAACGATAAAGAATATAAAGGACTGACGGTCAATGCAGGTGTCAGTTCGCAACCCACGGTCAATCCCTACCGTCAGGTGCGCAAGCGCCGCCAGCTCACAGTCAACGACTATGTGGAGGGTATCCTCAAAGGCGACGTGAGTGTGCTGGGCCGGGCCGTGACTCTTGTGGAGTCGACCGCCGAAGCCCACCAGCAGGTGGCCCAGGAGGTGATCGAGAAATGTCTGCCCCATGCCGGCAAGAGCCGCCGCATCGGCATCACCGGAGTGCCCGGTGCCGGCAAATCCACCTCGATCGATGTGTTCGGCCTTCACGTGCTCCGTCAGGGTCACAAGCTTGCAGTGCTGGCCATCGACCCCAGCTCGGAGCGCACGCATGGTTCCATCTTGGGCGACAAGACCCGCATGGAGAAGCTTTCGGTGCAGAAGGATGCCTTCATCCGTCCCAGTCCGTCGGCCGGCTCGCTCGGCGGAGTGGCACGCAAGACGCGTGAGACAATCGTGCTCTGCGAGGCCGCCGGCTATGACCGCATATTCGTCGAAACCGTCGGGGTAGGGCAGAGCGAGACCGCCGTCCACTCGATGGTAGACTTCTTCCTTCTCATCCAGTTGGCCGGCACAGGCGACGAACTACAGGGCATCAAGCGCGGCATCATGGAGATGGCCGACGGCATAGCCATCAATAAATGCGACGGCGACAATGTGGACCGCGCCCGTCTGGCCGCCGCACAGTTCCGCAACGCCCTCCATCTATTCCCCCCCACACCCTCGCGCTGGCAGCCCGAAGTGGTGACCTACAGCGGATACTTCGAGCTTGATGTCGACAAAGTCTGGGACATGATCGACCGCTACTTCGACTATGTGGATGCCAACGGATACTTCGAGCGTAAACGTCAGGAACAGGAGAAATACTGGATGATAGAGACCATCGATGAGCAGCTCCGCGCCAACTTCTACAACACCCCCGAAGTGGCGGCGCTTCTTGAGCAGAAGGAACTCCGGGTGCTCAACAGCGAGCAGTCATCATTTATGGCTGCAAAAGATGTGCTCGACTTCTACTTCTCGCGCATGCGCGGTCACTGAGCCTCACCATCCACTCTGCTCACTCCTCGATAAAACCCAAAAGAAAAAAGAGAAAAATGACAGCGAACAGACTTATCACCACAATAGAACACCGGGCCCAAGAAGCCCCCGATTATGAAGCCTACCGTTTCTGCTGGCGCAAAGAGGGGGAATGGCTCTCCACGAGCCGAGGGGAGTTTGTGACACAGACCCACACCGCAGCCCGTGCGCTCCTTAGGCTCGGACTGCTTGAGAAGGATACGATAGCGATCTGTTCGCCCAATACACCGCAGATCCTTATCACCGAAATCGGAGCCTTCCGCAATCGTATTTCGGTGATACCCCTCTACAGTTCCAGTTCGCAGCAGCAGTTCGACTTCATTGTGGCTGATGGCGGAGCCAAAGTGATATTCATCGGCGACAAGCACCAGTATCCTCTTGCCTACAATTACTGGAAACGCCATCCCGAACTCAAGCAGATTGTGATTCTTAAGAACGACGGCATACGCCTCGAAGCCGATGATACCGTATCGATCTGCTGGGATGACTTCGTGTGTCTCGGCATGGAAGCCTCCGAAGCCGACCGCCTTGAGGTAGAGGCCCGCACGGCGCGAGCGCTCCCCGAGGATATGGCCACCCTCATCTACACCTCCGGCACCACAGGCGAGCCCAAAGGGGTATGCATCACCCACTCCAACTATGATGCCGCCATGCGCATGCACGAGGAGATGCTCACCGCCATCCGTCCGCACGACATCAGCATGGCCTTTCTCCCCATGAGCCATATTCTGGAGAAGGCATGGTGCTTCTTCTGTCTCTACCGGGGGATACCGATCGCCGTCAACTATGATCCCCGCGTGATTCAGGACACCATCAAGGAGGTGCAGCCCAATCTGATGTGCTGTGTGCCCCGCTTCTGGGAAAAGGTATATGCCGGAGTGCGCGATAAGATAGCCGGCATGTCGGCTCTGCAGCGCATGATGGTGAATCGCGCCATCAAGGTCGGAGCGCGCCGCAACATCGGATATATGCGCACCGGGATGAAGGTGCCGCGCCTGCTCGAGGCGGAATATAAATTCTGGGACCGCCGCATATTCAGCCGTCTAAAGGCTGCCATCGGCATACCCGACCCCAACTTCTTCCCCACAGCCGGAGCACCGCTATCCGACCGCATCTGCGAGTTCATGCGCTCCGTGGGTATCGAAATCATAATCGGCTACGGCCTCTCCGAGACCACAGCCACCGTCAGCTGTTTCCGCCCCACGGGCTATGAAATCGGCACCGTAGGGTTGCCGCTCCCCGAAGTGCAGGTGCGCATCAGCGATGAAGGGGAGATACTCGTGAAAGGTCCCACCGTCACCCCCGGCTACTACAACAACCCCGAGGCCAATGCGGCCGCATTCACCGAAGATGGATTCTTCCGCACAGGCGATGCAGGATATATCACCGACGGCGATGCCATCGTGCTCACCGAGCGGGTGAAAGACCTCTTCAAGACCTCCAACGGCAAATACATCGCTCCGCAGATGCTCGAAAGCCGTCTGGCTGAGAATAAATATATCGATGAGGTGGCGGTGATCGGCGACCGTCGCAAATATGTCACCGCCCTTGTGGTGCCCAATATCTCTCAGCTTCGCGCATGGTGCGGCGCCAACAAGATCGACACCTCCGACACCGAGACGATGCTCCGCGACCCCCGTGTATATGCCCATATGATGGGGCAGATCAATCAGCTGCAGGCCGATGTGGCGGAATATGAGAAAATCAAGAAAATATACCTCCTTCCCCACCACTTCTCCATCATGCACGGCGAGGTGACCAACACCATGAAGGTGCGTCGTCCAGTGGTGGCCAAGCGCTATGAAAAGGAGATAGAATCAATGTATTCCGAATGAATCAGCAATCCATCACCCCCGATGTGGGCCGACATCTCATCTCCTGCGGCGCCACCCTGCGCGAGGCCTTCAGCCGGCTCAACGACCTCTCCGGAGGCACGATGACCCTATTTGTGACCGATGCCGAGGGGCGACTGACGGGGTCGCTCACCGACGGCGACCTGCGCCGTGCCGTGATAGCCTCCGCACCGCTTGATGCACCGGTGGAGCACGTATGCCGCCGTCCCTGTATGAGTGTGGCGCCTGATTCAGATGCCTACGGGATTGTGCGCCAGGCGCGCAACCGTGGCATACAGCTCCTTCCCGTCACCGACCGGGAAGGGAGAGTGGAGCGTCTGCTCGACCTGCGCCATCTGCGCACCCTCCTGCCGCTCGATGCCGTGCTCATGGCCGGCGGACGCGGCGAGCGCCTGCGTCCCCTCACCCTCGACTGCCCCAAGCCACTCCTCCCCGTAGGAGGGAAACCGATAATCGACTATAACATCGATGCGCTTCATGCCAACGGTGTCACATCTATATTCGTGACCGTAAATTATCTCAAAGAGCAGATAACAGAGCATTTCAGAGAGCGGGATTGCGGTGTGGAATGTGTGGAGGAACCCTGCCGCCTCGGCACTATGGGGAGCCTTGCCCTCGTCGAGGGGCTGCGGCATGACAATCTCATCGTGATGAACTCCGATCTTCTCACCAATATCGACTTCGAGAGGATGTATCTGCAGCATGTGGATTCCGGAGCCACGCTCACAATGGCCGTGATACCCTACAACGTCTCTATCCCCTTCGCGATAGTGCGCCACGAGGGGCGGCGCATCACCGGTCTGGCAGAGAAACCCACCTACAACTATTACGCCAATGCAGGCGTTTATATGATGCGCCGCGAAGTGGTCAATCTCATTCCGCATGGCGAATATCTGGATGCCCCCGACCTTGTGGAGCAGCTCATAGAGCGCGGCGACAGGGTGGAATATTTCCCTATCGAGGGGACATGGGTGGATATAGGTTCGCCCGACGACTACCGATATGCCGACGAACTGATGCTCGGCACCCTCGGCCGGCGTAAGGCCGGCGACACCGGGCGAAACTGACTCCCGGCCTCTCTCCCCTCCGATAACCCCAAATAGAATAGCTATGGCAGATTCAAATTTCATAGATTATGTAAAGATTCTTTGCCGCTCAGGCAAGGGTGGAGCCGGCAGCCGCCACTTCCATCGTGCGAAATATGTGCCCAAAGGTGGTCCCGATGGCGGCGACGGCGGTCGCGGCGGTCATATCATACTGCGCGGCAACCGCAATATGTGGACCCTCCTGCACCTGCGCTATCAGCGCCATATCTTCGCCACCGACGGACAGTCGGGAGGCGCGGGGCGCTCATTCGGCAAAGATGGTGAAGACCGTATTATCGAAGTGCCCATAGGCACAACCGTATTCGATGCCGAGACCGGAGAGTTCCTCTGCGAGGTGACTCGCGATGCCGAGGAGGTGAAGCTCCTGCGCGGCGGCAAGGGTGGTCTGGGCAACTGGCATTTCGCTACCTCCACCAATCGTGCTCCCCGCTATGCCCAGCCCGGCCAGCCTGCCATCGAGAAGGCTGTGGTGCTGGAGCTGAAACTTCTCGGCGATGTGGGTCTTGTGGGATTCCCCAATGCCGGAAAATCCACATTGCTCTCAGCCCTGAGCGCCGCAAAACCGAAAATCGCCGACTATCCCTTCACCACGATGGAGCCGCAGCTCGGAATCGTGAGCTATCGTGGCGATAAGTCATTCGTAATGGCCGATATCCCCGGTATCATCGAGGGGGCCAGCGAAGGTAAGGGGCTGGGACTCCGATTCCTGCGTCATATCGAGCGCAACGCCGTGCTCCTCTTTATGGTGCCCGCCGACAGCGATGACATACGCCACGACTACGAAGTGCTGCTCAACGAAGTGCGCGAATTCAATCCCGAACTTGCCGACAAAAGCCGTGTGCTGGCCATATCCAAGAGTGATATGCTCGATGATGAACTTCGTGAAGAGCTTGCCAAAGAGCTCCCCGAGGGTGTGCCTACAGTATTCATCTCGGCCGTGACCGGTCAGGGCCTTACCGAACTCAAAGACCTCCTCTGGCGTGAAATCAACAGCGAAGAGAATGTGGCCGCCACGACCATCACCCATCGTCCGCTCGACCGCCGCCACCGTGTGGATGAGGAAGACGACTTCATCTTCGCCCAGGACGACGAAGAGGAGGAGGACTGGATGCCTCAGACCGATGAGGAATGGAACGATGAGTTCTGGGATGAAGAGGATAGTGTGAACGGTGACGACTGATGCCTGCATTGCTGCAAAAACCATAATACCACATCCCTGATGGCGAAAGAACTGATAAAGATTGACCTGACTGCGATTCTGGAGCGGCGACTCGGACGCAGGGCAAAATGGGTGCCCCGTTTTCTGCTGCGCGCCCTTGAGCGCCTTGTGCATCAGGAGGAGCTTAACCGTCTCCTTGCCGCTATATATCCGGCTGAAGGTAGTGAATTTTCGCGCAGGCTGATGGAGGAACTGGAGGTCAGTGTGAGTGTGGAGGGGCTCGACCGGTTGCCGGAAGGGGAGCGCTTCGAGTTTGTGTCAAATCATCCTCTTGGGGGCCTCGACGGGATAGCCCTTGTCGGAGTGCTTGGAGCCCGGTATGGCGACCGGAATCTTCGTGTGCTGGTCAATGATATGCTTATGCATGTCACTCCCCTCGCCTCCGTATTCCTTCCGGTCAACAAATACGGCAGTCAGGGGCGCGAAGCCGCGCGCGCCATCAGTGAGGCATTCGCTTCGCCGCGCCAGATAGTTATGTTTCCGGCCGGACTCGTATCGCGCCGTCACCCCGATGGCACGATACGCGACCTTGAATGGCAGAAGGCCTGCGTGGTGAAGGCTCTGGAATCCGGCCGTCGGATAGTGCCTGTATATTTCCACGGCCTCAACACTCCGCGCTTCTACCGCATCGCCTACTGGCGCAAGCGCCTCGGCA
This sequence comes from Muribaculaceae bacterium, assembly GCA_029051525.1. Classification (GTDB taxonomy): domain Bacteria; phylum Bacteroidota; class Bacteroidia; order Bacteroidales; family Muribaculaceae; genus Lepagella. The sequence continues at coordinate 357 of JAIDKG010000097.1, read as the reverse complement.
TAAAGGTGAATATTGAGCAGGCGCTTCTCCCGGGCGAGCTCTGCCGTGCCCGCGGCTCGGCCTTCCGCATCATCTTCGGCGCGCCGATTGATGTGGCGCCGCTGCGTGCGGCCGGGGATACTCCGGCCGCCATAGCTGCCTCTCTTCGCCGCGAAGTATATAAGCTTGCGGATTAAGCGAGCTAAAGCTCGCGGATTTATTTAAGCGAGCTAAAGCTCGCACACATGACTAAGCCGCGACGAGGCTGCGCCGGCAAGGCTTTCGGGCTGGGGTGCTTTTTTGGGGGCTTTCGCTCCGGGCTGCTCTGGGGCGGGCCGCCGGGCGGCTTTTGGGGCGGGGCGCCGGGCTGCTATGGGG
>JAIDKG010000096.1 GCA_029051525.1 Muribaculaceae bacterium | reverse complement strand
ACGCCGACTCCATCCAAAAAACTGAAATAAGGCTCGCAAATGTGATTTGCGTAATCAAGCGATTTTTATTAACTTTGCATGATTATGGCAGCGGGGCAATAAAAGACCCTCAATGCCTCACGAATTGATTCTTATTAAAACCGACACAAAGCTATAAGATATGGCAAAGCAAGAAGATGTGTTCAAGACTATCATAGCCCACGCCAAGGAGTATGGGTTCGTTTTCCAGTCAAGCGAAATCTACGACGGTCTCTCCGCTGTCTACGACTACGGCCAGAACGGCGTAGAACTCAAAAACAATATCAAGCGTTACTGGTGGGAAGCCATGACCATGCTCCACGACAATATCGTGGGTATCGACTCTGCCATCTTCATGCACCCCACTATCTGGAAGGCCTCGGGGCATGTGGATGCCTTCAACGATCCCCTGATCGACAACAAGGACTCCAAGAAGCGCTACCGCGCCGATGTGCTCATCGAGGATGAAATCGCCAAATTCGACGATAAGATTAATAAGGAGGTGGCCAAAGCCGCCAAACGTTTCGGCGAGAGCTTCGACGAGGCAATGTTCCGCCAGACAAATCCGCGCGTGCTCGAACACGCCAAGAAGCGCGAAGAGCTCCACACCCGTTTCGCCGAGGCCATGAACGCCAACGACCTCAATGAGCTCAAACAGATCATCCTCGACTATGAAATCGTAGACCCCATCAGCGGCACTCGCAACTGGACCGATGTGCGCCAGTTCAACCTCATGTTCAAGACCGAAATGGGTTCCACTGCCGATGGCGCGATGAATGTATATCTGCGCCCGGAGACCGCTCAGGGTATCTTCGTGAATTATCTCAATGTGCAGAAGACCGGACGAATGCGCATCCCCTTCGGTATCGCCCAGATCGGCAAGGCTTTCCGCAATGAGATTGTGGCCCGTCAGTTCATCTTCCGTATGCGTGAGTTCGAGCAGATGGAGATGCAATTCTTCGTGCGTCCCGGCGAGGAGCTGAAGTGGTTTGACTTCTGGCGCCAGACCCGTCTGAAATGGCACGAGGCTCTCGGACTGGGCAATGAGAAATATCGCTACCACGACCACGAGAAACTCGCCCACTACGCCAACGCCGCCACCGACATCGAATTCCTTATGCCTTTCGGCTTCAAGGAGGTGGAGGGTATCCACTCCCGCACCAACTTCGACCTCTCGCAGCATGAGAAATTCTCGGGCAAGAAGATTCAGTATTTCGACCCGGAGCTCAATGAGAGCTATGTGCCTTACGTAATCGAGACTTCAATCGGTGTGGACCGCATGTTCCTCTCCATCTTCTGCAGCTGCTATGAGGATCAGGACCTCGGCAACGGCGACCGCCGCGTGGTGCTCCACTTCCCGGCTGCGCTCGCACCGGTGAAATGCGCCGTGCTCCCCCTCGTCAAGAAGGATGGTCTGCCGGAGAAGGCTCGCGAAATCCAGCACCGTCTTCGCTTCGACTTCACTTGCCAGGTGGATGAGAAGGATTCTATCGGCAAGCGCTACCGCCGTCAGGATGCCATCGGCACACCCTACTGCATCACAGTCGACCACCAGACTCTCGAGGACAACACCGTGACCCTGCGTCATCGCGACTCGATGGAGCAGGAGCGTGTGGCTATCGCCGACCTCGAAAAGATCCTCTCGGAGAAGGTAAGCCTCAACAGCCTCCTCAAGAAACTCCTCTAATCAACCGGATTAATCCCGATCTATCTCGATTATCTCGATTATTCTCGATTCTCCTGATTAATCTTGATTTTCTTGATTAATCGAGATAATCGAGAATAATCGAGAGAGAGAAAATCCCCTCATCAATCCCCCCAAAAAAATGAAAAAGCTAATCAGCCGCATAATCTGCGCTTTGGCCATCATCTTTGGCACAGCCTCGCTCTCATCCTGCAACTACAACTCTCTCGTAGAGGAGCAGCAGGGTGTAGATCAGGCTTGGGCCGAAGTCGAAAACCAGTATCAGCGCCGCGCTGACCTCATACCCAATCTCGTGAATACCGTCAAGGGCTACTCCTCGCATGAGGAGGAGACCCTTGTCAAGGTCACTGAGGCCCGCGCACAGGCCACTTCGATCAATATCAACGCCGACGACCTCGACGAAGAGACCCTCGCAAAATTTCAGGAGGCTCAGAATCAGCTCACTTCAGCTCTGAAATCACTCCTTTCAGTGGCTGAGGCCTACCCCGACCTGAAGGCCAACGAGAGCTTCCTCAATCTTCAGACACAGCTCGAAGGGACCGAAAACCGTATCACCATCGCCCGCCGCAACTACACCGAGGCAGTGCGCGACTACAATACACAGATTAAGAAATTCCCCACCAATATCTACGCCGGATGGTTCGGCTTCAAGCCGAAACCTCAGTTTACCGCCCTGAGCGGTGCCGAGCGTGCTCCGGAGGTGAAATTCTGACTCTGCTCTACTCCTCACCCCTATCACAATCCCCGCACTATAACCAATGAAGAAAATATCACTTCTCCCCTTAGCCCTCGCAGCGGCGATGCTCCCCCTTTCGGCCTGCCTCAAGAATGATGAGGTGGATTACACCGATTGGGAAGCCGCCAACACACGCTATGTGGCCGAACATGAAGCGATGACCGTCGACGGCCAACCCGTCTACACCAAGCTCGTGCCCTCATGGGCTCCGGCGGCTTTCACCCTCGTGAAGTGGGAGAACGACCGCTCTAAGACAGCCAATAATCTCAAACCAATGGATAATTCGCTGGTGCGCGTAAAGTATGCCCTCGATGATATCAACGGCAACCGCATAGCCGACTCCTATTCGGCCACCGCATCTTATGGCGACTCTATCTATCAGACTCGCCCGCTCGACAATATACTCGGGTTTTGGCATACCCTCACCGAGATGCGCGAGGGGGATGAGGTGACTTGCATCATCCCTGCCAATGCCGGATATGGCAATGTGCAGAACGGTGCGATACCTCCCTACTCCACCCTCGTGTATCGTATCAAACTCGTATCGATTCCGCGCTACGAGGTGCCCTCAAAGTGATACTTATCTAACCTTTACACGCCATCTCATTATGAGAACCCTCTTTTTCACACTGACAGCTGCCGGCGCCTGTGCGCTTGCGGCTGTCGCTGCTTCCGAGCCTGTGACCGGCCTGCGCGCCGGTGCCCCGGTAAGCCTCAACATCCCCGTGAGCCCCGATTCGGTCACTGCCGCCGACAATCCTTTCGGCAAGGAGCAATTGCTCTCGGCTATCCCGGCTCTCACCCCGCTGCAGGCCGAGCAGATGATGGCCGATTATACCACCATCCTCCCCGACACCGCAGGCCGTTATATCCTCTCGGCGCCGAAGCAAGCCAATGCTGTCACTCTGCAGCGCTTTGCCACACGTATCCGTCCGCAAGGTTTCTATAAGGGGAATCTGAAGATCTCGACCGAAGGCGCCGCCAAGGCTTACATCAATGGCACCGAAGTAGCCTCGAAGACTTCGTTTGACTCTGTGCCGTCGGCGGCTCAGGGTGAATTCACTCTCCAGCCGGGGCGCGACGCTCTTGTAGAGATTCGCGTGCTCACCGACACCACTTCTACAAGCTCGCTCCCCTCTCTCTCTCTGGAATTCGAGCCCTCGGCCGGATCCGACTCGGTGATTCTCGAGCAGTCGCCCTCTCAGGCCACACTCTTCAATCTCGAGACTATCTCGGAGGGCCGGCGCCTCGCCTCTGCCCGCATCTCCCCCAACGGTGCCTATATGCTTTTGGCCTACTCATATTGTGCCAACAGCGTCGACACGGAATACACCTTTGTGGTGATGGAGACCTCATCGCGCCGCATCATCACAGAGAATCTCCCCGGTGGGTGCTCTTGGTTTGACGGCGCTGATGCCCGACTCCTCTTCAACCGCAGCAACGGCGACGGAACATTCGATATCGTGGCCATCGACTACCCCTCGCAGCGCCAGAGCGTATGGGCCTCCCGCATCACCGATGATGCCAAGGACTACTCCATGAGTCCGAAAGGTGACTACATTATCTATCAGGTCAAGAAGGAGGGTGCCCCCGACAATACCGGCGTGATGCACCGCATCCAGTCGCCCGACGACCGCCAGCCCGGCAACCGCGACCGATACTACCTCTCCATGATTCGCCTCGACGAGCGCATCGCACGTCCCCTCACCTATGGTGGCGCATCGACATATCTCTGCGACATATCCCCGGATGGCAATCGCGTGCTCTACTCTTCGGTGCGCGAGACTCCGGAGAAATTCCCCTTCTACGATGTGCAACTCGTGCAACTCGATGTCAATACCCTCGCCACCGACACCATCCCCGGAGCCGACTCCTCATTGAAGGATGCCATCTATTCTCCCGATGGCCGACAGATCTTCATCATGGCCGGTCCCAATGCATTCGATGGCATAGGGCGCAACGCCGGTGAGTTTGAGTGGGCCAATGATTTCGATGTGCAGGGATTCCTCTATACTTTCGCCGATCGCTCTGTGCGCCCCCTCACACGCGACTTCGACCCCAACATCAAGAGTGCTGTGTGGTGTGAGGCCGACCACCTGATCTACATCCGTGCCGAGGAGGGTTTCGACTCCAACCTCTACACCCTCAATCCGAAGGATGGGAAGTTCAACCGATTGCCCACCGATGTGGATTTCATGCGCCAGTTCAGCGTGGCCACACGCAAGGCCAACTATGTGGCCTACACCGGAATGTCGTACACCTACATGGGGCGCGGCTATCTCCTCGACCTCAAGAACCGCCGCAATTCTCTGATCGATGACCCGATGGCTGAGACTCTGGCCGGCATTCAGTTTGGCGAATGGCACTCCTGGAATTTCACCGCTCCCGACGGCACTGTGATCGACGGCACCTACACGCTTCCCCCAGCATTTGATCCGGCCAAGAAGTACCCGATGATCGTATATTACTACGGTGGCACATCCCCCTCGAGCCATGTGAACCATCATCCCTACACCCCGCAGCTGCTCGCATCGCGCGGCTATGTGGTATATGTGCTCAATCCCTCCGGCACCACCGGCTACGGCCAGGAATTCTCGGCCCGCCACGTCAACGCCTGGGGCGACCGCACCGCCGATGAGATTATCTATGGTGTGAAGCAATTCTGCAAGGAGCACCCCTACGTCAATGAGAAGAAGATCGGGTGCATGGGCGCAAGCTATGGCGGATTCATGACCCAGCTCCTGCAGACCAAGACTGATATCTTCGCCGCAGCCGTGTCGCATGCCGGAATCTCCGACATCACATCCTACTGGGGCGAGGGCTACTGGGGCTATACCTACAATGCCGTGGCAGCGGCCCGTTCATATCCCTGGAACAATCCCCGCCTCTTCACCGAGCATTCCCCCCTATTCAATGCCGACAAGATCCACACTCCCCTCCTCCTGCTTCACGGCACTGTGGATACCAATGTGCCTATCGGCGAATCGATCCAGCTCTACAACGCTCTGCGCATACTCAACCGCCCGGTGGAGTTTGTCACTGTCGAAGGCTCCGACCATATCGTGGTCGACTACGAGCAGCGCAAGCAGTGGCACGCCACAATCATGGCATGGTTTGAGAAATGGCTCAAGGATGATTCCCGCTGGTGGAACTCTATCTACGATAAATAATCCCCCACATCACATACCCATATGAAAAAGATCCTGCTACCCATGGTCCTCCTCCTCATCTGCGGAGCCTGCGGAGGTAAAGGCGAGAAGACGATGGAAGCCTCCGAGGAGGATGCTGCCCAGATTGAAGCCGCCATCATACTGGGCCGCGGCGATGCCCGACGCATCATCAACCGCACCTTCAACGACTCCATGGCATTCCATGCTGCCCTCCTGGAGGCCAATGCCCATAAATCGGCCTATCAGCTCGATCAGCGTCCACGCTGCGCCGCAGCCTACGACTCCGCATTCATCTCGACCATCCGCACCACGCGCCCCGACCTGGCCCGGATGCTGGAGCAGCGATGATGTAATTCTGACCCATAGAGAAAAGCGCTAACTTTATGTTAGTATGACCGCCACGATGAAGGCCGCATTCTGCGGCCACATCGTGGCGGCTACTATTTATAAGCAATACTTCTATGAGGTATTTATATGGGATTCTGTTTCCCCCCTTACCCCGGTATTATCTTCGCATCAGCTCGACATCACCCCGATGCCGAAGAGCGCATAGTCGTATAGGCAGGGATCTTCGGGGCGGAAGCGCCTAAGTGGCTCCATCAGCTGCCCAACGGTCTTCCGGTCGTTGGCTTTGCGGGTAATCAGGCCGAGCGACCGGGCTGTATTGCCGACATGCACATCAAGCGGAACAAACAGTTTTGACTTCGGAATGCTGCTCCACACTCCCATATCCACAATCCCATCATCGCGCACAAGCCAGCGGAGTGCCATATTCACCCGCTTAAGCGCCGTGGTGGCAAGATTCTGAGGAAGCGCGCGCGAATCTGACTCGCCATCGTTGGCCTCGCGCATCACCTGATTCATCCCCTCTACCAATAGCCATGACGGAGCCTCACTCTCACCTGCATGAAGCGATGCGGCAAAGGCATCGAGCGAACCGTGCCGATGGTAAATCTCACGCATACCGCGCAGAAAATGCTGGAAATTGCGGGCAAAGAAGGTGCGGTGTATATTGAGCGATGGATCGAGATCCTCAAATGCTCCGTCGCGCACATATTCGTAGGGCTGATCTCCCATTATGGCAAGCATACGCTCGGCATCGCGGCAGATCATACGGCGGTTGCCCCAGGCTATGATGGCGCTCAGGAAGGCTACAATCTCGATATCTCGAAGGTCGGAAAATCTACGGGGAAACTGCACCGGGTCGGCCGCAATGAATTCCGGAGAGTTGATGCGGAAGGCCTCCTCGTCGAGTAGATTCTTCAGTGATTCATTATCCATGAGGTGGAAGATTCAGAGTTTTATCTTCACAGGGGTTGACTCGCGGTTCATGCGGTCGAGCGAGGTGACGGCGAATGTCATTCCCCTCACCGATTCGGGGTCTTCATCATCCGAGATCAGCACACGCGAGAAGGGTGTCACAGCAATAATGGTCTCGGCATCGGAGAGGTCGTCGGTGCGTTCGCCGGGGAGAAAACTGTAGACCACATACATCACTGCATCCTCGGCCCTCTCCTTGTCGCCATGCTCGGGCTCCTTCCACTCCAGGAAGGTCTTCCCGTGGTAGCGCTGCACCTCGAGATTGCTCACCCGCTGCGGACGCACCTTCTGATCCCCCCATGCCGGTGGCAGCGCGATGGTGCGCTGGTATTTTGTGGCCAGACTGTCGGCCACACCTTTATAGTTGTCGGTCACCCAATAACCGTGCCACCACACATTGCCGTCTACATTGTTGAGTCGGCGGGAGAGGCGCACTTTGGTGTCGAGTTCGTTGGTGTCATGGTTTTTGGGGTCGGAGGAATCCATGGTGCGTTTGGTGTCCTGCCCTATGTAGAGCTGCACTTTGGAGGGGATATGGTCGTTCCACCATTGTGCCAGATGGCGGCTCGGAGCCGCCGCGAGGTCAAGACTCCAGTAGAGCTGGGGCACCACATAATCCACCCATCCCTTGTCGGCCCAGAGGAGCACATCGGCATAGAGGTCGTCGTAATTCTGCAGTCCGCTGGAGTTGGAACCACGTGGATCACTCTTCTTGTTGCGCCATATGCCGAAGGGGCTGACTCCGAAGCGCACCCAGGGTTTGGTGTCCTTGATGGTGGAGTAAAGTTGCTCGATAAGCAGGTCTACATTATGACGGCGCCAGGCATTGCGCTCCATCCCCTTGCCGAATTTGGCATAGGAGGCGTCGTCGCTGTTGAATTTCTTTCCGTTGGCGGGATAAGGATAGAAGTAATCGTCGATATGGATTGCATCCACATCATAGCGCTTCACGATATCCTCCACCACGCGGCAGATGAAATCGCGGTTCTCCTGATATGCGGGGTCGAAGAATGTCTGGCCGTTGAATTTCACGAATCGTTCGGGATGCTTATTGGCCATATGGCCTGCAGGGAGCACATCTTTTGTGCTGGAGGTCACGCGATATGGATTGAGCCATGCGTGAAACTCCATGCCACGGTTATGAGCCTCCTGCAGAGTAAATTCCAGCGGATCCCAGTCGGGATCGGGGGCTTTGCCGCGCTTGCCGGTGAGCCATGCGCTCCAGGGCTCGAGGTCCGACTTATAGAGGGCATCGGCTGTAGGACGCACCTGAAAAATCACGGCGTTGCAGCCTGCGGCCTGAAGTTTGTCGAGCTGCTGCTGTATATATTGCTTGGCGCGATTGGTCCCCATGTTCTGATACTGGCTCTGGCCGATCACATGAAGCCAAGCTCCGCGGAATTCTCTTTTCGGATTGGCCTCGGTCCATGCCGGCGAGGCCATTGCAGCGGTGGCCAGGCTCCCGGCAAGGCACACTACCGCCATCAGGCGCCGCCATGAGCGGCGCAACATCGCTTTATCTACCATCTGATATAGTTTATAATTGCAAAATTAACAATTTTAGCCCTGTTTTTTCACTGCAAGACTGTAATATTTCTTAATCATGGCTTTCAATTGACCATTTAATCCCATTATCACAGTCTGCTACGTTGGACAACTCCAAATTTATTGCTAAATTTGCAGTCCTAAGCCGGACCTGCAGTCCGGCTTAGAGTATTTGTATCTGTGCCACCCGGCATGGCTGCAGCACCGATAAAGATAACAATACATCTGAAATATATGAACGAACTGGCTTCCAAGTACAACCCTCAGGAGGTTGAACAGAAATGGTATGACTATTGGATGGAACACCGACTGTTCCATTCCGAACCCGACGAGCGCCAACCCTATTGCATCGTCATTCCTCCTCCAAATGTGACGGGTGTGCTGCACATGGGCCATATGCTCAATAATACTATTCAGGACATCCTCGTGCGCCGCGCCCGCATGGATGGTAAGAATGCCCTCTGGGTGCCGGGCACCGACCATGCAGCTATCGCCACCGAGACTAAAGTAATCGCCAAACTCGCCGAGCAGGGTATCAAGAAGACCGACCTCTCGCGCGAGCAATTCCTGGAACATGCCTGGGACTGGACCCGCAATCATGGCGGCATCATCCTCTCGCAGCTCCGCAAACTCGGGGCCTCCTGCGACTGGGAACGCACTGCCTTCACTCTCGATGAGTTGCGCTCGAAGAGTGTGATCAAGGTATTCTGCGACCTCTACGACAAGGGGCTCATCTACCGTGGACTGCGCATGGTCAACTGGGACCCGCAGAACCGCACCGCAATCTCCGACGATGAGGTGTATTACCAGCAGGAGCACTCGAAACTCTATTATCTGCGCTATTATGTGGTAGATGACCCGGAGCATCGCTATGCCGTGGTGGCCACTACCCGCCCGGAGACTATCATGGGCGACACTGCAATGTGCATCAACCCCAAGGACCCGAAAAATGAATGGCTGAAGGGTAAGCGTGTGATTGTGCCTCTGGTGGGTAGGGAAATTCCGGTCATTGAAGACCGCTATGTGGATATGGAGTTCGGCACAGGCTGTCTGAAGGTGACTCCGGCCCACGATAAGAATGACGAGATGCTCGGCAAGACCCACAATCTTGAGGTGATCGACATCTTTAATGAGGATGCCACTCTCAATGAGAATGGCGGCAAGTATGCCGGGAAGGATCGCTTCGAGGTGCGCCGTCTGATTGCCGCCGACCTCGCCGAGGCCGGTCTGATGGAGAAGGTGGAGGATTACACCAATAATGTGGGCTATTCAGAGCGCACCAAGGTGGCCATCGAGCCGCGCCTGTCGCTCCAATGGTTTATCCGCATGAAGCATTTCGCTGAGATTGCCCTTCCGCCGGTGATGGAGGATATTATCCGTTTCGTGCCTGAGAAGTATAAGAATACTTATCGCGTGTGGATGGAGAATATCCAGGACTGGTGCATCAGCCGCCAGCTCTGGTGGGGACATCGTATCCCGGCCTATTATTACACCGGCGCCGATGGCCAGGAGCATTTCGTGGTGGCCGAATCGGCCGAGAAAGCTCTGGAGAAGGCCATCGCCGAGTCGGGACTGCCGCTCACTCCCGACTCTCTGCGTCAGGATGAGGGTGCGCTCGACACATGGTTCTCCTCTTGGCTCTGGCCCATCACCCTCTTCAACGGCATCCTCGATCCGGGCAACCCCGAAATCAACTACTACTACCCCACCGCCACTCTTGTGACCGGCCCGGATATCATCTTCTTCTGGGTGGCACGTATGATTATGGCGGGATATGAATATGTAGGTAAGCAGCCCTTCGATAATGTATATTTCACCGGTATCGTGCGCGACAAACTGGGTCGCAAGATGTCGAAATCGCTCGGCAACTCCCCCGACCCGCTTGAACTTATCGACCGCTTCGGTGCCGATGGCGTGCGAATGGGGCTGATGCTGGCCGCTCCTGCCGGCAACGACATCATGTATGATGATTCCCTCTGTGAGCAGGGTCGCAATTTCTGCAATAAGATCTGGAATGCCTTCCGTCTGGTGAAAGGGTGGCAGACTTCCGACTCGATTCCTCAGCCGGAGGCTTCGCGTCTGGGTGTGGAATGGTTTGAGGCAAAACTCAACCGGACCATCGCCGAGGTCAACGACCTGATGGGTAAATACCGCATCTCGGAGGCTCTGATGGCAATCTACCGTCTCTTTTGGGATGAATTCTCTTCCTGGCTGCTTGAGGTAGTGAAGCCCCCCTATGGCGAACCTATCGACCGCAAGACATATGATGCCGTGCTTGCCGGATTCGACACCCTCCTCAAGATGCTTCATCCCTTCATGCCCTTCATCACCGAAGAACTCTGGCAGCACCTCTATGAGCGCAATCAGGGTGAGAGCATCATGAATGCACGTATGCCGGAGCCTGCGGCTGCCGACGAGTCACTCCTCACTCGCTTCGAGACTCTGAAAGAGGTGATTGCCGGCATACGCACCATCCGCAAGCAGAAGCAGATTCCGCAGCGTGAGGCACTCCGTCTGCTCGTGAAAGGTCAGCACGACGGCTCGCTCGACGCCATCCTTGTGAAGATGGCCAACCTTGAGGCTATCGAAGCTATCGAGGAGAAACCCGCCATGTCGCAGGCATTCATGGTAGGCGCCACCGAATATGCCGTGCCGCTGGAGAGCAACGTCAACGTAGAGGAGGAGAAAGCCCGTCTTCAGGCAGATCTGGAATACCAGCTCAAATTCCTTGCAGGCGTTGAGAAGAAACTCGCCAACGAACGCTTCGTAGCCTCTGCCCCCGAAAAGGTAGTAGCTCTTGAGCGCAAGAAGCAGAGCGACGCCAACGAGAAGATCGCCGCCATCCGCGCAGCCCTCGCCGCCCTCGGCAACTGATAGATACCCAAGGAGCCCCACCGCCCCCCAAGATAATTATAGCGGCTTTCATGGCACCCAGTGCCATGAAAGCCGCTATAATTATCACCCCAACAC
>JAIDKG010000095.1 GCA_029051525.1 Muribaculaceae bacterium | reverse complement strand
ATAATCCATGTTTTTGATTACTCCGCAAAATTAACACCGCCCTACCTGTCAGGCAAGGCGGTTTATGGGACGTTTACATTTTCTTGAATGATGGAGTGCTATAAAAATGAATAGAACAAATTGCTTTACAAAGTTTACGCGTTAGATGTCTGTATCTATTATAGATAGGTATCATGATGTAATAATACAAACGAGGGGCATCCGGATAGGATGCCCCTCGCGAGGTATTGCAATTTGTCAGGCTGCATGACCCGACAAGATGGATGCAATGATGTGGATTACTTGCCCTCCTTCTGGAGCTGCTCTTTGAGAGCCTGCAGAGCGGAGAGGTCGCCGAGAGTTGTCTTCTCGATTGTGGGTGCCACAATTTCCTCTTCCTGCTTGTTGCTGCGGGGTTTCTTGGGAGCCTTGGGAGCGCGGTTCTCACCCTTGATTGCATCTTCGGCGATGCGAGAGTGGGAGAGGATGATGCGCTTGGAGTCTTTGTTGAACTCGATAACCTTGAAGTTGAGCTTCTCGTTGAGCTTGGCCTGTGAACCATCCTCTTTCACGAGGTGCTTGGGAGTTGCGAAGCCCTCAACGCCGCCTTCGAGTGAGATGACAGCGCCCTTGTCCATAACTTCGATTACAGTGCCCTCGTGGATTGAACCTACGGTGTACTGACCCTCGAAGGCATCCCAGGGATTCTCTTCAAGCTGCTTGTGGCCGAGGCTCAGACGACGGTTGCCCTTGTCAATCTCGAGCACCTGCACCTCGATGTCGCTTCCAACGGAAGTGAACTCAGAGGGGTGTTTCACTTTCTTGGTCCAAGAGAGGTCGGAGATGTGGATGAGGCCGTCTACGCCCTCTTCGATCTCAACGAATACACCGAAGTTGGTGAAGTTGCGCACTTTGGCAGTGTGACGGCTGCCGATGGCATACTTCTGCTCGATGTTCTCCCACGGATCCTCTTTGAGCTGCTTGATGCCGAGCGACATCTTGCGCTCGTCGCGGTCGAGAGTGAGAACCACGGCCTCTACCTCGTCGCCTACCTTGAGGAAGTCCTGAGCGGAGCGGAGGTGCTGGCTCCACGACATCTCTGATACGTGGATCAGGCCCTCAACGCCGGGCTGTACCTCAACGAATGCACCGTAGTCGGCCATAACGACAACCTTACCGTTGACGTGGTCGCCAACCTTGAGGTTGGGATCAAGAGCGTCCCAGGGATGGGGCATGAGCTGCTTGATACCGAGGGCGATGCGCTTCTTCTCGTCGTCGAAGTCGAGGATAGCCACCTTGATGTCCTGGTCGAGCTCCACAACCTCGCGGGGATCCGACACGCGGCCCCAAGAGAGGTCGGTGATGTGCACGAGACCGTCGACACCGCCGAGGTCAACAAACACACCGTAGGGGGTGATATTCTTGACTTTGCCTTCGAGCACCTGACCCTTTTCGAGCTTGGAGATAATCTCCTTCTTCTGCTGCTCGAGCTCGGCCTCGATGAGGGCTTTGTGAGAAACGACAACATTCTTGAACTCCTGGTTGATTTTCACAACCTTGAATTCCATTGTCTTGTCGACATATACGTCGTAGTCGCGGATGGGGCGCACGTCGATCTGCGAGCCGGGGAGGAAGGCCTCGATGCCGAAGATGTCGACGATCATGCCGCCTTTTGTGCGGCTCTTGACATAACCTTTGATGACTTCGTCGTTTTCGAGAGCCTGGTTGACACGATCCCAAGAGCGGGTCTGGCAGGCTTTCTTGTGGGAGAGACGGAGCTGACCGTTCTTATCCTCGAGAGCCTCGATGAATACCTCTACGTCGTCGCCAACCTTGAGGTCGGGGTTGTAGCGGAATTCAGAGACGGGGATGATAGCGTCAGACTTCATGCCGATATCGACGCGCACTTCGCGCTTGGTGATGGCTTTCACCTTGCCGGTTACAACCTCGTTATCTTTTGCGGTGGTGAGAGTCTGGTCGTAGATTTTCTCTACGTCCTCATGGCTCTTTTCGCCAGCCACGTTGCCTTTTTCATAGGCATCCCAGTCGAAATCCTCGATGGGGGTTTGAATTTTCAATTCAGACATTAATTGTTAATAAATATGGTTACTAAATCTCATCTTGCCGCACACGATACGGCAAGCGCGGCAAAGTTAGCGAAAATTTTTCTAACCTCCAAATATTCGCTTGATAATTCTCTAAAATAGCGATATTTAGGGGGCTTAGAGGGCATAGGGGGCATCTCTCTCGCGCGGGAGGGCTTCACCTCCGACCAAACCGGCTTCGCTTGCGGGAGGCGGGGCGGAGGCTCAGAGGGCGAGCATGGCGGTCTCGGCTGAGATGGAGTCGCGGTAGGTGGTGCGGTCCAGTTCTACGAGGCTGTCGAATTCGGCGGCGCCACGGCGTATCTCGGCGGCATCCACGCGCAGCGAGGCCGGGAAGCGGGCCGCGATCCAGCGGAGCTGCAGCGTCTCATAGTCGGCTAAGGCGGCATCGAAGATGCGCTCGCGCTGCTCCATGCTTTCCGCCTCGAGTGACTCCACGAGGAGCGGACGCGGCATCGGGAGTCCGGCCACATCCACCCATGGGGCGGCATCGCGGTCGGCCTGCGCGGAGTCGTCGGGTGCGGCCGGGAAGTGCCAGTTATTGTCGGGGAGGGTGGAATTTAGCAGCACCCGGTCGAGATATTTCATCAATCCGAGGTAATAGAGGCGAGTGGCGCGATGGAGCGAGGCCCGCGAGAGTTTCATCCCCTTATATCGGTGATAGTGGTCATCGTCGGCCGGACGCGAGAGCATCGGTGTGATCACATCGATAGCTTCGATCATGGCATTGACGGTGACGGGATTGAGCACATCGAATATCACGCGGTCGTGCTGCGGCAGCCCGATGCGGCGGTCGCGCTGGGGCCATTTGAGTTCATCGCGGAGCAATCCGCATGAGCGCAGCATCACCGCCGGCACCACCACTGTGGCCCCCTGCGGATCGCCGAAGAGATATGAGAAGGGGAATTCCGACGAATCGGGGTGCGTCTTATGCTGCCCCATAAGGAGGGAGAATGCGCCGATATTGGCACCGAGCATAAGATATGAACCCGACGAGGTCTTCACTCCGCGCTCCAGCACACCCCAATGGAGCGGCCCGAGCTTATACATATGGTTGCTCTGATTGGTCGATGAACCGGCATTCATAAATGATGTCTGGCAACCGATAAGCAGTGTGCCCTTATGAGAAGATACGGTGTAGGGTCCGGCAAACAGGGCGCAGGCCTCGCCATTCTCCATGGTGCAATTGGCGAAGAAGAGAGAGTCATGGGCAGTGAAACCCTTCTCCAGTCGCACACCCTGCCCCACATAGCAATTGCGCAGAATAGCCCCCGATTCCACCGAGGCATCCTCGATGATAAATCCATGGGCATCGACACCGGCGCCTACGAATGCCGAGCATCCTGTGTCGGCATTGCTCACCACGGTGCCGTCGCGCAGCGAGCGGGCTCCATGTATCTTCACTCCCGGGCCTACCGCCACATTATGCAACTCGCCGCAATCCAGGATCTCCGCTCCGGCGCCTATGCCGACCGGGAGCGTGAGCGAATCGATATGGTCGCGGGCCTGAGTGAGGAGGTCGTCGGCCGCACTGCGGCGGCATCGGGCCATAAGCATGGCTGACTGGGCGGTGAGTCCCGGATAGATCACTACTACCCGTGATCCCGTCTCATCGAGCACACTCACCTCATTGCCCACGCCGCATAGCGGGTGGGGCTCATAGCTGATACGGCTGCAATTCTCCACCACCGCCTCGGCGCCGATGGTGCAACCGCTGATTCCTCCCGGGATATGGCGCAGGCGCACACCGTGGCCCACGCGGCAATCGCGCAGCAACACCGAGCGCATCCCGCTGCCGGGATATCTCTTCGGGTGGAGTAGGCCGATGGTCACATCCCCCTCCATCTCCACATCGCGCAGCAGCGACAGGTCGCTTTCCGGATGGATGCGCACCCGGCTCCAGTCGGCTGCCGAGCAGCCGTGGGCCTCGAGATAGGCCACCGCCTCAGGCGACAGCATGGGATAGGGATATGAGTCGACGGGATTAGGAGCCTCATTCGGAGTCCCCTTGGCCGCTCTCTTCGGCCGATTCTGTGGATTGGAGTGAGTCATTGTCGTCGTAGGTCTGGTAGAGGAAATCATTATACGGGAAGCGCTCGGTGTGTATCTCCTTGGCTTTCTGATAAAGTATCTCCTTGAGTTCGGGGATATTGGTCTTCTCCTTGGCCGAGATGAAGACGCAGTTATTGTTCATACGCGCCATCCAGGTCTTTTTGAATTCCTCGAGCGGGATGTTCTCACGGGTGGCCGGTGTGAGGTCGTCGGGGTCTTTGGGTGTATAGCGGAAGGCATCGATTTTATTGAATACGAGGATTACCGGTTTGTCGGCGGCGCCACACACGTCGTGGAGCGTCTTCTCCACCACAGCGATCTGCTCCTCGAAATTGGGGTGCGACACATCGACCACATGCACGAGCAGGTCGGCATCGCGCACCTCATCGAGTGTGGATTTGAATGAATCCACCAGATGGGTGGGGAGCTTCCGGATGAAACCCACGGTGTCGGTGAGCAGGAAGGGGAGGTTTTCGATAGTTACCTTGCGCACGGTGGTGTCGAGGGTCGCGAAGAGTTTGTTTTCGGCAAATACATCGCTTTTGCTGAGTAGATTCATCAGTGTGGATTTGCCTACATTGGTATAGCCCACGAGTGCCACGCGGGTGAGTTTGCCACGGTTCTTGCGCTGGATATTCTTCTGGCGGTCGATATCGCGGATCTCCTCCTTGAGGCGCGAGATTTTGTCGAGGATGATACGGCGGTCGGTCTCGATCTGAGTTTCACCCGGGCCGCGCATACCGATACCGCCGCGCTGGCGCTCGAGGTGGGTCCACATTCGGGTGAGTCGCGGCAGGAGGTACTGGTATTGAGCCAGCTCCACCTGAGTGCGGGCAGTGGCGGTCTGTGCGCGCTTTGCGAAGATATCGAGAATCAGACTGGTGCGGTCGAGGATTTTCACCTTAAGTTCCTTCTCGATATTGGCCACCTGTTTGGGTGAGAGGTCATCGTCGAAAATCACCAGACCCACATCCTCGCGCTCCACGTATTGGGCTATCTCCTGCAGTTTGCCGGTGCCCACATATGTGCGGGGGTTTGGGTAATCGAGTTTCTGGATGAATCGGGCTATCGGTTCGGCGCCTGCGGTATGGGCGAGGAAATCGAGTTCGTCGAGGTATTCGTTGACCTTGGCTTCCGATTGGTCGCGGGTGATGAGGCCCACGAGCACGGTGCGTTCGTTGGCTTCCTGCTGGATTATATTGTCGTCAAGCATCGTAGTATTGGTAGTTTTTTATAGTTACAACGCGCGGAGCGGGGTTCGCGCTCATGGTGGGTATGAAAAAAACTCTGCTGCGCGTTGCTGAGGTAGATGGTTATGAATTGAAAGAGGGTGGGGTGTAATGGCAAAAAAATCGGCAGCCAAGCGGGAAGCATCTGTCCGCATTGGCTGCCGGTATAGGGTCGGGGGGGGATGTCATCATGCCTCGGGCGCCCCGAAGGGG
>JAIDKG010000094.1 GCA_029051525.1 Muribaculaceae bacterium | reverse complement strand
TCGTTCCTTCTTCGACTCGCAAAATCCCCTCAAAAATCGCCGCCCCTACGACCCCGAAATTTTAAGGAACGCGCTCTTAATTTACTGTCTGTTGTAATCCACGTCGACAGGTAAATATGAGGGCGCAAAAAAACTCCTCATCGACCTATTGTGGCACTTATCCCCCTGACGACTTCCATCAGCAACGATTCCCCACCATAGTTGCGCAGCGTGTGGATTCGCTCTGAATGCAGGGTGAGCAACTCGGATTCACGTCTCTGGCTCTCCATGCGGCTTCTGAACTGGGCTTCGCTGCAGCCATCGCGGCGCAATACTCTGCGCATCCTGTCGGCTTCATCAGCCTCTACCAACCATATAGAATCGCACATCGCAGCCAGACCGCTCTCGGCCAATATAGCCGCCTCTACAAAGAGAATCGGGCGAGAGGCCGATTCCCGTGCCACATCAGCACACACAGCCCCATGCACTATTGTATTGAGGCGCCGCCGCATATTCTCATCGGCAAAGACTATCGAGGCCAACAATTCCCTGCGGGGAGCCACATCTCCATCGGTGACTTCGGCCGATATCTCATCGCGTATGCGCTCTTTGATACATCGGTTGCTCTCCATAAGTCGGCGGGCCTCCGTATCGCAGTCGTAGACGGTATAACCCATCATGCGCAACATGCGGCTCACCACACTTTTACCGCTGCCGATTCCGCCGCAAATACCTATCAGTTTTCCCATAGTCGATACTCCGTCTGATATAATAGCTGCCGATCAGTTTCTCACAAGAGTGTATTCCACACTATCTGTGAGCAGATGCAGATTCACATATCCTGGAGAATGATGACCTATGTGAACCGGCAGTTTACGCTTGCTCTGTGCCAGATCGCGGCAATCCACCGCCACATCGACCTTATCGACCGAGTTGGGGTCAAACTTGCTCATCGGCACATAGTATTCCACTGTCACCTTCGAGGGGAAAAGGAGAAGGTCCATCCCGTCGGGCACATTATGCACAGCCACATTGACCGAGGTCTGCTTCCGCACAAGCGGCTCTACCTCTACCTTGACCTTTACAGCTGCCGGTTCGAATCTCACATCCGCTATCGGACGCAGCTTCACCGGTATCTCGGTAGTCTCCTCAAGGTTATGGCGGGAGAATGATTCGGTATATACCCTGGTGAGGGTATCAAGAACCTCACGCACACTATACACCACCACCTTCGATGGCCCTACCTGAGGCACTCCGGTGATAATCTTGCCGGGAGCGGGCGACAAATCGGCTACTACCTGCACCGGCACTCGCTTGCCGGGGAGGGTGGTATAATGCAGCGCAAGCGAATCGACCGAAGTGGAAAGCAGACTTGCCGAAGCACCAAACACATTCTTCAACGCGGCCGTCAGCTCGCTGCGGCGCATCACGAATTTCCCATCGGAGCTGAAGTCGCGGAAATTGATATTGACAGTCGCATTGCCAAATACGCCATGACGCCACAGGTTTGTACCCTGATCACGCACCATCACATGTATCTTCTCCGGAGGAAGGGTAATGAAGGTCACCGAATCGGGCACATTGTAGATGTTGACCTTTACCTCAAAGTCATCCTGCACACTGTCGTTGAGCGCCATTATAAACCAGAAAAGAGCTGCAATGGCCACAAAGATTAGAAATGTCAGTGATTTCTTGAATCCCGACGATGCCTGCATATCTTTCCAGCAGGCTTTGATCTTCTCTTTCTTCACCATATTGGCTCCTTTCCGGCATTCGGCCGATTGAAAAAGCGCTTGAAGCCTTTTATATGAAGGCTCCGGTTTGCGCGGTTGGTTAGGTTCTTATTTCTTTTCAGCGGGCTGCTCCTCAGCCACAGGATATACCTGGTCGCGGCTCACCTTGATATCGACACCCTTGGCAATCTCAATCATCATTGTGCCGGTGGCATCGTTGATGCTCGCGATTGTGCCGAAGATTCCGCCGGCGGTGATTACCTTGTCGCCCTTGCGCATTGCCTCGCGGGCTTTCTTAATCTCTTTCTGTTTCTTGGTCTGGGGGCGGATCATGAAGAAGTAGAACACCACGATCATTGCCACAATCATGAGCATGCCGCTCCATGAGTTACCTCCTCCGGTTTGCTGAAGGAGAATTGAGAGTAATTCCATTGTGGGTATGTTTGTATGAATATTATTTTATTGTCTTTGCGGCCGGCCTCGGTCAGCCTATTATGGTATTGCGACTACGAGTCGGTCGGTTTTAATTCAGACTCTTAAGCAATACACCCTCCTCCTTCAGGCGCTTGAGCACCGCCGCGAGCACTCCGTGAATAAACTGCGGACTCTTGCGGGTGCTGTAGGCCTTGGCAATTTCCACATATTCGTTGATGCTGACGGTGAGGGGAATCTTCGGGAAGTTGAGAATCTCGGCTATAGCAGTGGTGAGGATCACCACATCCATATAGGCCATTCGATCGGCTTCCCATACGCGGGTGTCGAGCGCATCATTGATGTAACTGCGATAAAGCTCGTGGTTCTCAATCACGCAGTCCACCAGTTGCTTGCCAAACATTGCATCCTCCTCATCCTTATATGTGGCCATGATACCGGAGATCGATTTATGCTCGGCCATCCGCTTCACGGTCTTGATTACGAAGGTGCCTATGGTGTCGAGGTCATCATTCCAGAACACCGATTTATCTTCGAGCGCCTCGAGGAAGTGCTCGTTGACGAAGATGATATTCTTGTAGATCTGACGCCAGAACTCGCAATCGGCCTCGAAGTCGGTGGCAGGGAATTCCATATATTCCTTATAGAGTTCCGACTCCATGATGGAGCGGAGCAGCGAGCGGAGCATCGGCTCATCGTCGATGGTCATGTTGCGGCCCAGACCCTCCATGGCGGCATCGATATCCTCATTTGCTGCCACAGCCTTTACAAATTCGTTCTCCACAAATCGCATGTTGGGATTACGGTCTTCGGCCGAGGCCACATAACGGCGGCGGGCTTCATCGATGTCGCGGTCGCGGAGCTGCACGAGCTGCACCGGGAGCCAGAGCAGACGGAAATAGAGCTCGCGAGCCTTATCCATGCTCATACGCAGGGTCTTGAAGGCATCATCCTTGCCATCAGCACTTGAATAGAAATTGGTGAAGGTCTGCTCCATCATATCCTGCATGCGGTCCACACCTCCCAATGTATAGTCCTCACGCTGAGTGAGCAACTTTGAGAGCTGCTGATCGGGGATGATGATGGTCTTGAAGATCTCCTGCCATATCTTCTCATCGGCCAGCGATCCGGGATCCTCACTCTTGAGGAATTTCTTGTAAAGACCGGATTCTTTCACCACCCGCGTGAGGTGATCCTCTACCGACTGCATGGGGGAATCAATCATCCGGTATTTGCGGAGGAGCGACTTGACAGTCTCATCCTCTTTCACAAGCTTGATGAATCTCGTATTGCCAAGGGGAGAGTCACCGCCACGGCGAGTGATGCCATCGGCAATATCTGCCATTAGGCATAGCATGTCGAGATAGAGCCCATAGGCGAAACGCTTCTCGCGAGTAGGGTTGTCGGGAAGCGACTCCAGTGCAAACTGTTTCTCCACCAGGAGATAGGAATAAAGCAGCTGCACCACCTTAGTGCGGATCAACACTCGATTAATCATATGTCTTCTCTTATATCTTTATTAATTGTGATTGCACCCGAGGCCATGCATTGGCGCCACTCTCTCCCCCTTTCGGGGCGACGGCAGCGCGACCCGGTGCAAATATTATGCAAATTTACCACTTTAAAGCGGTAATTTCAAATTTATCCCGATTTTTCCGTAGTCAGTATTTCCCATACTTTCACTTCGGGCAGTGCAAGCCCCCCGCCGCATCCCGATGGGGAGCAAAGAGGCCTACACTCTCGGCCGCTACTTCCCCGATGCGGCGCCGCCACGCTGGCGCACCACCTCATACATCATCACTCCGGCCGCCACCGATACATTGAGTGAGCCGATGTGGCCAAGAATCGGTATGGCTCCTAAGGCATCGCATGCACGCAGCACATCATTGCTGATCCCCGTATCTTCCGACCCCATCACGATACCCACCGGCACCGTATAGTCAATCTGATTATATCCGCAATCGGTCTTTTCGGTAGCACCCACGATGCGATAACCGCTGTCGCGCAGGAATCGCACTGCATCGAGCACCGACCTCACGCGGCACACCGGAATATGCAGCAACGCCCCGGCCGATGTCTTCACGGCATCGGGAGTCACACTCACACTTCCTCGCTCGGGGATGATGATTGCATCGGCTCCGGCACATTCGGCAGTGCGCGCTATGGCACCGAAATTGCGGGTGTCGGTAAGTCCGTCGAGTATCACCACAAATGGATTGCGTCCCTCTTCATAGAAGAGCGGCACAAGATTCTCCAGCTTGCTGTATTCCACCGGCGAAAGGAGTGCGACCGCACCCTGATGATTCTTCATCGTGATGCGGTTGAGTTTCTCTACCGGCACTCTCTGGCTTACGATGCCGTATTCCTTCATCTTGCCGAAAAGCTCTCGTGAGAGGTCGCCATTAAGGTCTTTCTTCACCAGCACCTTGTCGATGCTTTTGCCCGATTCGATGGCTTCGATTATGGCTCGAAGGCCGAATATATAGTCTGTCTTGTTCATTTCTTTGGGTTTTCGTTGTGTCAGAGCTTCAATAGCTCGCGGGCTGCATGCAGGGCCGCCTCTGTGAGATGCTCGCCACTCAGCATTCCGGCTATCTCTTCCACTCGCTCCTCTCCCACGAGCTCGCGCACGGTGGAGATGGTGCGTTGGTCGGTGTCCTCTTTATATACCTTGTAGTGCCTCACACCCTTGGCCGCCACCTGCGGCAGATGAGTGATGGTGATGATCTGCATGCGCGATGCCATCCGGGTCATCATGCGTCCCATCTTATCGGCTATCTCACCGCTCACTCCTGTGTCGATTTCATCAAATATCACAGTGGGCATATTCATCTTTTCGGCCATCAGTGATTTGATGCTGAGCGTAAGTCGCGACAACTCGCCTCCTGAGGCAGTGGCCGACATGGGGAGCATCTCGCCGTTCTTGTTGAAACTGCACAGAAACTCTACGGTGTCCTGCCCGTCGGGGGTGAGTTTGCTCTCACCAATGGACGCAATGAATTTAAGATTGGCCAGCCCGAGGGGGATGGCTCGCTCTGTGAGGCGCACTCTGAAATCTTCGGCCACCTCCCGGCGCCTGCGGGTGAGATTGTCGGCCTTCTCTTTGAGGGTATGGGCCAGGGTGCGGGCCTGCTGCTCGAGTTCGCGGCTCTGGTCGTCATCGCTTTCAAGCACATCGAGCTGATGTTCGAGGCGCTCGCGCAGCTCCACGAGGTCGTCACCTGTATCCACTCCCATTGCTTTGACCACTTCAAAGTAGGCTCGCATTCTCGCTCCCGTCTGGGCGAGCAGAGCCGGACTTGATTCCACACTGTCGGCGAGTTGCTCGATAGTATAGGCTATATCCTTCAGTTCGATGTAGATTGATTTGAGCCGGGCTGTCAGCGATTCCTCTTCGGGAGCGGGATCGACCGCTTCGAGATTAAAACTTTCCAGATGATCTATGGCGGCTCTCACCTGAGGCATTGCGCCATCGGCATCGTCAGATATCACGAAGCTCGCACCATTAAGCTGCTCGCGTATTTCATCAGCTTCGCTCAACATCTCAAACCGCCGCTCCACCTCCTGCTGCTCACCTTTCTTGGGTTTTAGCTTATTAAGGGTGTCGAGCTGCTTGCGGATCGAGGCTCGCTTCTGAATATTCCTTGCCTGAAGTTCGCGCAATTGGCGGATACGGTTGCGCAGTGCCACGTATTGGCGGAAGTCAGCTCGATAATCGGCCAGAAAGGGACCATTGTCGGCCATGGCATCGATGATAGCCAGTTGCCCTTCGCGGGTGTTGAGACTCAGATTGGCATGCTGGGAGTGGATATCGAGCAGGCGGGAGGTGCACTCCGACAGTCCGGTCAGAGTCACCGGACTATCCTGAATGAATGCCCGGCTGCGACCGGTGGGTGAGATTTCGCGACGCACTATCAGTTCGCCGGGACCACTCTCACCGGTTTCGGGATCTGTGACATCGGTCAGAAAGGTGGCTTCTACTACTGTCTTGCGGGTGCGGTCGGCTATGGCACGCGTGTCGGCACGCTCGCCAAGCAGCAAGCCGAGCGCACCGAGCATTATCGATTTGCCGGCGCCCGTCTGCCCCGTGATGATAGATAGCCCCTCGCTGAAGTCAATCTCTACCTCATCGATGAGCGCATAGTTGCGTATTACGAGTTTGCGTAGCATGATATCTGTATCCTTCTCTCTGCGTTACTGTTTCCACTCCTGCGGCCCACCCTTATCAGTTGCCTTCATCACCTTTCTTGATTTTCTCAAGGCGCTCGATGTCGGTAGGATAAATGGGCTGGAGCAATTCATAGGCCTCTTCTCGTTCTGTCTGCGGAGCTTTGGAGTAAATATTCACAAGTTCATCGAGTTTTGAGTCGCGAAACATCGACAGAGCCACACTCATCGGAGCATTCTTATAAATGGTCTGAATCTCTTTGAGCGACTCGGTGATCACCGCTCTCCCCTTGTCGGGACTGGTTACCATCTCATCGAGGCCCTTGCGATGGTAATCATACATCAGGCGGCGTATGCCGGATGTATTATTGTCCATAAATGAGGAGAGCACCGCGGCACGATTCTTCGTATCCTCAAATGCCTTCCATCCCACCTCACCGGTGCTTTGAGCTGTCTGCACTACACTCTGCGCGCGATCGAAGAATTGCTGCCCACCCATCGGCGAGAAGCTGTCGAAGTCGATGCCGAGAAACAGGTAGGCATAGTAGTCGAGTATGGCGGTGAGGTTGCTCTGCTGCGATGTCTCGTTATATACCAGCGGGTCACCCTCTTTATACTCAAAATCGATCTTCGTGTCTTTGAAGTTCATAAGGGTGGTGGTATAGGTGGAGTTGTACACCGGTCGCGAGAGCTGCACCTGCAAGTCGCCCTTGATTCGGTCGCCCTCATATTCGGATACTGTAAGATAGAGTCGGCACTCGATTCTCTCTGTTGGAGAGAATGTGGCTGTGCTGAAGCGGTTCTCATTCATGTAGTCGTTGATGCTGCTTTGCAGCGTCTCGAATACACTCTTGCTGGTCCCCTCGATTTTCTGCGAGTTGACCTCTACCTGACAGCGCAGCTCCTGTGCCCCCGCAGTCAGTGCGGTGGCTCCAAGAGCTACGACGAGAGTCGATATATGCGGGCGAAGGATATTCATTTCAGTTATTGAAGTTGTCTAAACTTATTTCTTTTATAGGGTGTTCAGTTCTATGTTCTCATTTTTGAAATAAAAATCAGGGATGCTTCCTCATAAGTATCTGATACTCATCG
>JAIDKG010000093.1 GCA_029051525.1 Muribaculaceae bacterium | reverse complement strand
CCCCCCCCCCCCCCCCGCGCCCGCCCACCCCGCGCGCCGCCCACCCGCCCGCCCGCCCCCCGTATGTCGGGGGGAGGGGGGTTAGATGTTTTCGTAGGCTTCGAAGCATTCGGCGAAGCGCTTGTTGATGTCTTCGAGGAGGTAGAGGCCGTCTTCGTTGGGGGTGAGCCCTTTGAGTCGCAAGGGGAATACCATCGGGGGATTGTCGAGGTCGAGGAGCGAGATGTTGCGGAGTTGGTCGGGAGTCTGGTATACGAGATTGATTGATACATACTCTTTGCCATCTTTGGCTTTCCATTTCTCCATTACGAGTTTGCTGCCGATGGGGGTCTTCTTCTCGATAGCGTTGGGAAGCTCGTATTCCTCAACTCCGAGGGCTGCGGTGACGCTTGCTATGTTGGAGTCGTGGCCTACGAGGTAGGTGAACTTGCGGTCTTTGGCGTTGAGCTCGTCATACATGTAGCGGAGCAGAGGGTTGGCCACATTGGCAGCCACGATGGGGGCTGCGAAGAGTACATCGCCATATACGTCTTTGATTTTGGCTATCTGAGCCCACTGGTCGCGGGTGAGTTTTTTGCCGAATCCGGCTTTGATGGAGTCGGGTTCCTCGTAGTATTGGAGGATGAATGCGTCGCTGGCTGAATTGGCATCTTTCAGCGAACCCTTCATGCGGGGCTCTTCTCCGACTTCGAGGATGATTTCGGTGTCGTAGTTGTCGAATGCCTTCATGCCATCCTTGGCTGCCGGGGAGTGTTGGAGGTCGAGCACATCAGCGATGAGGGTGTAGTTATCTTTGAGACCCTCGTTGATTCCACGGATACCATTTTTGCCACCCATTGCGGCAATCTCCTTCATAGCCTGTGCAGTAAATTCGGGGTTTACTTTTGTGAGGCGCGGGAAGAATACGGGGTCCATCTTGGAGGGGCTGAAACGGTGGTTGACCGTCAGATTAGCCATCGGCATGAATCCTGAGGTGAAGTATTGCGCTGTGGCGATGGTGCGTTGCATCGAGTTGGCGTAGATGTTGACGTCGTCGGTGGTGGGCACATAGTTTTCGGGAAACAGACCCTGGTCGGCGAGGTATTTACGGAAATATTGCCCCATGATGGTTTCGAGGGCACCTCCGCGAGAGGTGAGTTCGCTGGGGGCTGCGCTCCAGTTGGTCCATTGGTGAGAGGTGAGGTTGCCCAGGGCGCTGCCGTTGCCTGAGAGAGGGGCGCGGATGCTGTGGCGACTGAGCACTACCATCTCTTCGAGGTCGTATTTGTCGTCGAAGCCTTCGGGGTGGTTCTTGGCGATTGCACTTGCCGGCACGAGGAATAGTGCAGCCAGCAAGATTCTGATTGACAGAGATAAGCTTTTCATATGTAGTGGAATTAAGAGTTAGAATACGATCTGTATGCGGATCTGGAATATATTGGCATGATGGTCGGGTACTCCTGCTCCCTGATTGCGCACCTGAGTGTAAGAATAGTTGACACGCCATACCAAATATTTGTTGATATAGTAGTTGAAAGTCAGAGATGCATTGTTGGATATGCCGCCGTATATTCCGGCTTTACTGTCGGTGACGTCGGAGAAGTTGTTGCCAAGCACGAGCTCCATCGATTTAGGCGCGGGAGTGGCGAGACATCCGTCGAATGCAGAGTAACCGTAGTCGTTACCTTTGACGATGGCTCTGAGGAATCCGTAGGCGCCCTGACCGTGGAAGGCTTTGAGATCGTATTTTCGGTAGGCTATGGCATAGAAATACTGCCCTTCGAAAGCAAAACGCCCTTTGGCAAGAATAAGTTCAGGGGTAAACTTGAAAATATTCTTCACATCGGTCGCGATCTTGAAAGATTCGCAATTCACAAAAGAAGAAACAACTTTATTGCATCTGTTTGACGAAAAAATATTAAATTTGTGGATGTATATCTCTTGGCAGCTGTTGGGTTGCCTGCTTATGAAAAACAGGATAACGGCAGAATTCGATTTAAGCACGTCAGGGGAGTAAATAGAAAATACTATTATTGAGATGGAATATCCGTTGATATCGGAATATAGAGAAGCTATTCTTTCGGCCGAAGAGAATTTGAGTGAATTGTCGTCGCTTCGTCCGGTACTTGACAATTATGGAGATCCGGTCATGTCAAGCGGCAACTTTGCCGTGGTTTTCAAGATGAAAGATGAGAGAGATGGGAGGCTTTATGCCCTCAAATGTTTCATCAAGGATCAGGAGGGACGCGAAGAGAGCTATCAGAAGATTGCCGATGAACTGGAAACAGTATCATCCACCTATATTCTCCCCTTGCGCTATCTCGACAAGGAATTATTTGTAGATACCGCCCATTGTCAGGAGGAGGAGTTCCCGGTAGTGGTTATGGAATGGGTGGAAGGGGAGACTCTTGAGGCCTACTTGAAACGCAATCTTCACGATAGTTTTGAGTTGGAGATGCTAAGTTATCGCTTCAACCGCATGGCGGCATGGCTACTTGCCCAGCCCTATGCACATGGAGATTTAAAGCCTGACAATATCCTTGTGCGTAAAGATGGTTCGCTGGTTTTGGTTGACTACGATGGGATGTTTGTTCCCGCTATGAAGGGGGAGAAAGCGCGAGAGACAGGTAGTCCCGACTACCGCCACCCGCTACGAAATGAATCAGACTTCAACGAATACATAGATGATTTTTCAATTTCGGTAATAGCATTATCGTTGAAAGCGATAGCTCTTAGCCCCGAACTGAAAAGTAATTCCAGTCTCTCCGGCGGCGATAGTCTGCTGCTGACAGAACAGGATTTCCGCCAACCCGGCCAATCCCGCATGTTGCAAAACATTCAGCAACTCTCCTCTAATCCAGACTTAGCCGTACTGCTGGGAGTCTTTTACATAGCCCAAGCCAAGAGCACCCTTGAAAGCCTCTCCTTCCGCCTATTCATGACCGACCGACCCAAAAGACCGGTCACTGTCGAGCCTCAATACTCAATAGATACGACTGTAACTAAAGAGGATATTGAAAATGGAGTCAAAGATGAGTATGGTGTGATATATAGCGGAGATGGGAAACGGTTACTGAAGTGTCCGAAAGGCGTCAGTGAATATACTGTCAAATCCGGAACAATGGTAATTTGTGACAAGGCTTTCTACTTTTGTAAATCTCTTCAAAACATAACGCTCCCTGATTCGTTAACAGCCATAGGTGACGAGGCTTTCTCTGGATGTAATTCTCTTCAAAGCATCAAGTTGCCTTCTTCGTTGACAGCCATAGGTGACGAGGCTTTCTTCGGGTGTGAATCTCTTCAAAGCATCACGCTCCCCGATTCGTTAACAAGCATTGGTGTACATCCCTTTGAGGAATGTTGCGATCTGAGTTTGCAGATATCAACTAAATCACAATATAGGGTTATAGATAATCTTCTCATAGATAAAACAGGAAGATTAATCTCATGTTTGAATCGCTCAAAGGTAATTGTCTTGCCTGATTCAGTGACGGCCATAGGTGACAGTGCTTTCAGTGATTGTAAATCTCTTCAAAGTATCACGTTGCCTTCTTCGTTGACAGCCATAGGTGACTGGGCTTTCAGTTTTTGTAAATCTCTTCAAAGTATCACGTTGCCTTCTTCGTTGACAGCCATAGGTAACAATGCTTTCTGTTTTTGTGAATCTCTTCAACGCATCACGTTGCC
>JAIDKG010000092.1 GCA_029051525.1 Muribaculaceae bacterium | reverse complement strand
GATTATAATACCGAATGGCACTGAGAGCCAAAGATGTATCTTGCGAAAGAATTTCATCATAGCTGTAATTATTTTGCGGGTGTCAAGAACCCGAACCCGGTAATTTTTACACTCGAAGGCTCTCCGACTCCAATAAAGGAATTGCTGAATGATATATCCATGATTATAAATTTTTTAGTACAAAGTTAGTCATTATAGAGTCCATAGGAAATACCTTATTTTAGGTATTTGCTTGTCATTGCTCGTAAATCAGCTACTTAAAGAATTGATTAAATAGCGAAGTTCAATTCAGTGATGGTTAATGGTGCACATCTCTGAATATAATCGTCTCATTGCCTAATCAAAAATGATTATGATTTTACTCTCTTTTTGTGATTGGGCTGTATCTGTTCATGCAGATATTGACACACGATCAGGCTTCGCTGATTCATATCGGTCTGATAAGTAAGTAGCAGCTACTTATGATTTTGCCTGTACATTCGGACAAAATGATGTAATCGCTTGTTTAAAAAGGTTTGTGTTTCCATTTATTCTTTTTGTTGAGGACAAAATATTAGGTGTAAAGATGAACGTACAAAACGGACTAAAAATATGTTTTGACAGCGAAAAGGAATTGGTCAATGAAAATGCGTTTGAAGGCTGCGATATTGTTTTGTTCGTAGAACATCAGCATAGCCTTTTTGTAGTCAATCGAATCCACCGTGCGGAATGAAATCGGACAATAGCCGTTGGCTATAAGGATACCGTTGCTTACTATTCTGGCAGTACGTTTGTTTCCGTCAGTGAAAGCCTGAATGTAGCTGAGCAAAACAAGTGCAAGAAGAGTTTTCTCAAAAATATTGCTTTTGCCGTTAATGAGTCGCACACTATCTTCAAGAGCTTCTCGAATTTGAAACTCATTGTCAAGCGGAGTGTAGTTTGTTCCGGTTATACCGACACGGCGATGACGGATGTTTCTCTCAACGCCTAATTCTTTTGTAAGCAGGGCATGAATTTCCTCTATACGGGCAACGGTTAAATCCTTTAGATAGTCCGGCACATCAAGAATAAAGTCAAGCGCATCCTTGTGATTGAGTAGCATCACGGCCTCCTCCTTTGTCTTACCGCTTGCCGTCTGTTTTTCTTTCAGCAGTCTCTCCGTTTCCAGCAACGAATAAGTGTTGCCCTCTATCTGCGAAGATTTCCAAGACAGGTCGATTCCGAGACGTTCCATCTCTTTGCGATATTCTAACTCTGACATTTCCGAAAGGTGTCGATGGAATAGTTGTTGTGCGTCATCAAGACGTTGTAGTTCCTCATCGGTGAATAAATCCACCTTTGGAAGAATTTCATTTATGAGCTCAAAATTGAACGATTCCTGCACTTGACGCTCGTCAACATCCCTGGCAAAGTATGTATCGAGGTTCAGCTCCATCGTCACATGAGCCTGCGGAGTAAGTCTATATCGAGTAGCCGGTCCACGACCGACAACCTCTATGTGACCCTTGGCAGTCGCCTCGGAAAGCATACGCATAAGAGTCCTGTCACTAACCTGCTTGGATAGTGAAGGCAAAATATCTGACCTCTTGGCAAGAGGATTATAGTGCAAATATTGTAATATTTCGATTTCAGTAGTCATGTACAGCGTCTTTATCGCGACAAATTTAGAAAAAATCCACGAATAATCACGACAAGTTGGCGCGATTTATTGC
This sequence comes from Muribaculaceae bacterium, assembly GCA_029051525.1. GTDB lineage: Bacteria > Bacteroidota > Bacteroidia > Bacteroidales > Muribaculaceae > Lepagella. The sequence continues at coordinate 49,352 of JAIDKG010000092.1, read as the reverse complement.
TTTATTTCACGGTCTTTTGGCGCGATTATCTTCTGGCAAAGAGTCTCAGGGTAGGTTATGGACTCGACGCAGACACCGAGTTAGTCAATGAGGTCTCTATACTGAAGGAGAAAAGAGTAAGAGTGTAAATAAATCCAAATCAAAGCTATAAATCATAAACGCGCTCTAAGGATTCACGGTCGCCGGAGGGGGCGGATGCAACTTATTAAGGTGTGGTGGCGTTGAATTGATAAAAAATTAGTAATTTTGCGCCGGGATTCCTACGGGATCCGTACATCGGCTTCGCAAAACCAATACCGATGCCGGTCAATATCACATCCTCACCCGATAATGAAGAATCTTGTAATAGTGGAGTCTCCGGCCAAGGCCAAGACTATCGAAAAGTTTCTGGGGAAAGACTATAAGGTGCTCTCCAGCTACGGCCATATACGCGATCTCTCGAAGAAGGAGATCCGCCCCGACGCCGAGACAGGGTTTACACCCGATTATGAAATACCCGCCGATAAGAAGGAGCTGGTGCGCACCCTGCGCAAGGCCGCCAAGGAGGCCGATATGGTGTGGCTCGCTTCCGATGAAGACCGCGAGGGTGAGGCGATCGCCTGGCATCTCTATGAGGTGCTCGGACTCGACCCGGCCCGCACGCGGCGCATCGTATTTCATGAGATTACCAAACCCGCCATACTCAATGCTATAGCCAATCCGCGCGGTATCGACATAGACCGTGTGAATGCCCAGCAGGCGCGCCGTGTGCTCGACCGCATTGTGGGCTTCGAACTCAGTCCGGTGCTCTGGCGCAAAATCAAGCCGGCTCTCTCGGCAGGACGCGTGCAGAGCGTGGCCGTGCGACTCATATGTGAGCGTGAGAAGGAAATCAGCGCCTTCGCTTCGGAGGCTTATTACCGTCTCACAGCCCGATTCCTCACTGTGCCCGGTGGCGCCGAGCTTAAGGCAGAGGCCGCCCGCCGTGTGGCCGATGAGCAGAGCGCCTTGGCACTCCTCGAGGAGTGTCGCAAAGCAGCCGATGAGGCTGCATTCCGTGTGACTGATGTGAAGGTGCATCCGCTGCGCCGCTCTCCGGCTCCCCCCTTCACCACCTCCACATTGCAGCAGGAGGCCTCGCGCCGACTCGGATTCTCGGTGAATCAGACCATGCTTCTGGCTCAGAAGCTCTATGAAGATGGTCATATCACATATATGCGTACCGACTCGCTCAATCTCTCCGATCTGGCCATGGCCGATATCTCGCGCGAAATCAGCCGGGAATATGGCGATGATTACCTGAAACCGCGTCGTTACCACACCAGTTCCAAGGGGGCGCAGGAGGCCCACGAGGCTATCCGCCCCACATATATCGACAAGGTGAGCGTGGGTGCCGATGAGCAGCAACGCCGCCTGTATACCCTTATACGCCAGCGCACTCTGGCCTGCCAGATGGCCGACGCGCAGCTGGAGAAGACAAATATCGATATCGCTGCCAGCGGCATCGACGAGACTTTCCGTGCCGAGGGTGAAGTTGTGAAGTTTGCAGGCTTTATGCAGGCCTACAGCGATATGTCGCGCGGCCTTGCTGACTTAGCCGAGGCCGAGCGTCCACTGCAGCAGGGCATGCTCCCCGCAATCGCGACCGGCGATGAGGTGACTCTCTCCCAACTCACAGCCACCCAGCGATTCTCACAGCCCCCCGCGCGCTACACCGAGGCTACTCTGGTGAAGAAGATGGAGGATCTCGGCATAGGGCGCCCATCCACCTATGCCCCCACAATCTCGACAATTCAGCAGCGCGAATATATCAAGCGTGGCGACCGCGATGGCGCTCCCCGCGATTACATCCGCCTGCAGCTCGAGGGGGATGAGATCACCCGCACCGTGGCCACCGAAAATACAGGATCCGACAAGGGGCGCCTCGTGCCCACCGATGTGGGTATGATCGTGAATGACTTCCTCACCGAGCATTTCCCTGATATACTCGACTATAACTTCACGGCCCGAGTGGAGGAGAAATTTGACGATATCGCCGAGGGTAAACTCGGCTGGAAGAATGAGATTACCGATTTCTATTCCGGTTTCCATCCGGGCATCGAGGCAATCAATGACCTCCGGCTCGACCATAAGGTGGGAGAACGCATACTCGGCACCGACCCCAAGAGCGGCCGACCCGTATCGGTGAAAATCGGCCGCTACGGCCCGGTGGTGCAGATTGGCGAGGCTTCTGATGAGGAGAAACCGATCTTCGCCAGCCTGAAGAAGGGGCAGAGCATCTCAAGCATCACATTTGAAGAGGCGCTCGAGCTCTTCAATCTTCCGCGCACATTGGGTGATTTCGAGGATAAGACGGTTGTGGCCGGTGTGGGCAAATTCGGTCCCTACGTGCGCCATGACGGCAGTTTCTACACCATCCCCAAAGGTCAGGCGCCCGAAACGATTACCCTCGAGGAGGGTATTGAACTGATCCGCCAGAAGAGGGCCAAGGATGCCGCTGCATTCATAAAGGCTTTCCCGGAGATGCCGGGTCTGGAGATCGTGAACGGTCGCTACGGCCCCTATATGGCCTACAAACCGGAAGGAGCCAAGAAGAAAGTCAATTATAAGCTCCCGAAAGGCACCGATGCTGCAGCCCTCACATTTGAGGAGGCTATGCGCATCAAGGAGGCTCAGGACAGTGGCGAAACCAAGAAATCGAAAAAGAGCGCCACTGCCAAGACCACAAAGACTGCCAAGTCGAAGTCGGCCTCCGGCAAGAAGTGATATCGGCGCCGGGCTGCTTCGGCCTAAGAGCGCGTTCCTTAAGCGCGCGTTCCTTAAAATTTCATAGTCTGCTGCCACGCAGTGCCTCATCGTGCTGTGTGGTGGCGACTAATTATATAATAATTAAAATATTAACTTAATATGACTACCCAAGACCAGTTGAAAGAGGCGGTAGAGCGCAAGTTGGCGCTGAGGAGGTATCTTTGACGTCGATAGCAAGAAAATCGAAGTAGAAGAGGAAGAACTCCGCACCCATGTGCCCGATTTCTGGGAGAACCGCGAGAAAGCCGAGGCACAGATGAAGAAAATCAAAGAATTGCGGTTCTGGATTGAGGCCTATGAGGCACTCGACAAGCAGGTGGAGGAGCTCCAGCTGGCGTTTGATTTCGTCAAGGAGGGTCTCGTGACCGAGGATGAGGTCGATGAGCAATACGCCACCGTGCTGAAGACCCTTGAGGACCTTGAGCTGCGCAACATGCTGCGCCGCGAGGAGGATAAACTCGGAGTCGTATTGAAAATCAACTCCGGTGCCGGCGGCACCGAGGCGCAGGACTGGGCACAGATGCTCATGCGCCTCTATCTGCGATATGCCGAGCGCCACGGCTATAAAGCCACCATCGCCAACCTTCTTGAGGCCGACGATGCCGGCATAAAATCAGTCACCATCAACATTGAGGGTGACTATGCCTATGGCTTCCTGAAGTCGGAGAACGGTGTGCACCGTCTGGTGCGCGTATCTCCCTACAATGCTCAGGGGAAACGCATGACATCGTTTGCCTCAGTGTTTGTCACCCCGCTTGTCGACGATACCATCGAGGTGCAGATTCAGCCTGCGCTGATAAGCTGGGATACCTTCCGGTCGGGAGGTGCCGGCGGTCAGAACGTCAACAAGGTTGAATCCGGTGTGCGTCTGCGCTACCAATACAAAGACCCCTACACCGGCGAAGAGGAGGAGATTCTCATCGAGAACACCGAGACCCGCGACCAGCCCAAGAACAAAGAGAACGCCCTGCGCCATCTGCGTTCGATACTCTATGAGAAGGAACTCAACCACCGCATGGAGGAGCAGGCCAAGATCGAGGCTGGAAAGAAGAAAATCGAATGGGGCAGCCAGATACGCAGCTACGTATTCGACGACCGCCGCGTCAAAGACCATCGCACCAACTATCAGACCTCCGATGTGGGATCGGTGATGGATGGTGAGATCGATGACTTCATCAAGGCCTACCTGATGGAGTTTGCCGGCAACGAGGAGTAATCCCGGTCGCGGTCGCGGTCGCGGTCGCAATCCAATCCAATCCGAAAGAATCAGAGGGACGCCCCTTCACGGGAGGCGTCCCTCTGCTATTAGTTGTATAAGCACCCATATTTGAGATGCTTATCGGTCGGAGCGTGTAATGCGCTATGTCACATCCGGCTGCCGGGTCATTTCTTCTCCTTGAGAGTGCCGTGGCGATAGGCGCGCAGCAGTTCGCGCAGCTCGTTGATCTGGCTCTGCAGCTCGGCCCCCTTGTCGGTGTCGCGCACTAAAAGTCGCTGATGGTTCAGCTCCACGATCTGGGTGGTGTCGAGGATATCGGTGCCGTTCTTCACAGCCTCCTCGGCCGAAGTGAATGGCTCATGCTGCACCAGCTCGAAGCCACGCGAATGGAACACGAGAGTATAGCCCGCAATTCCGGTCGTATTATGGTAAGCCTTCGAGAAGCCGCCGTCGATCACCATCATCTTGCCGTTGGCCTTGATCGGATTCTCACCCTTGCCGGCCTTCACAGGCACATGGCCGTTGATGATATGGCGATGCTCACCCTTCACTCCGAAGGCATCCAGAATCATATCGCACACCTTCTCATCATCGCGCATATGATAGTAGAAACCCTTCTCCTCATGCTGCGGCACCTTCTCCTTGAGCAGATAGCGCTCGAAGGTGGCCATCTTGGCCTTGTCGAAGAGGGGGGAGTCGGGGCCGCACCACACGTAGAAATAGTAATCGCGCGCATATTCCCGCATCTCCGGTGTAGAGTCCGGATCGAAAGCCGAGCGCATCAGGCTTTCCACTTTCTTGAGCAGGTTTTTACCACTGAGCATCTCATCGAGCACCGCCACCTCTTTCAGTGTGCCATCGGCATTCAGCGGAATAGAGGCGTGGAATAGGAGATTGGAATTGTAGATGCCATAGATTCCGCCATGCGACAGGAAGATGTGCATGTGGCTCTTCAGTTTGTCGCTCACCTGGAAGCTGTGCACGAGCTTCGTGATCAGTTCCCGCTCTTCGGCCGTGAGTGCATAGGGGTCGGAGGGGTCGATGGTCGGGAAATTATAGTCGAGGAGTTTATATGATTTGCCATCGATCTCCACTGTGCCTGCATTGAAGTCGATCTGATGGAGCAATCGGCGGTCTGACATATTCCATTCCGGATGGCGGCGTATAAGCTCGGCCTCCAGTTTCCACTGAATCACAGAGATGGCCTTGTGCATCTTGGCTGTAAGGCGGCGGCTCTTAAGAGTGAGTGCCGAACTTCCCGGACTCAGTTTCGGCGAGAATACCTCGCAGGGGTCTTCGCCATACACCTCCATCGCGAATGTGGCCAGCGGCACGAGATTTATGCCATAGCCATCCTCCAGAGTCTCCATATTGCCATATCGCAGGCAGATGCGTATGGCATTGGCGATGCAGGATTCATTGCCGGCGGCCGCACCCATCCAGAGGGCATCATGGTTGCCCCACTGAATGTCGTAGTCCTTATAATTCATCAGGAGGTCGAGGATGAGGTGGGCACCCGGGCCACGGTCGTAGATGTCGCCGAGGATATGGAGCTGGTCGATGCTGAGCGACTGTATCACACGGCAGATGGCCTTGATGAAGGAATCGGCCTGCCCGGTGGAGATGATTGTCTCCACGATGCGGGTGTAGTAGAGCTGTTTGTTTTCACCCGAAGGGGCCTCATGCAGCAGCTCCTCGATGATATAGGCAAATTCCTTAGGGAGCGCCTTGCGCACCTTGGAGCGCGTATATTTCGAGCTGACCTCCTGCAGCACCTTCACCAGACGATGGAGTGTGATGCAATAGAAATCGCGGAGATGCGGCTCAGTGGTCTTCATATACTCCAGTTTGCGTCCCGGATAATAGATCAGCGAGCAGAGCTGGCGTATTTCCTCCTCCCGCATTGAAGTGGCGAAAAGCTCGCGCACCTTGCGGCGGATATTGCCGGAGGCATTCTTGAGGATATGGGAGAAAGCCTCATGCTCGCCGTGGATGTCGGCCACGAAATGCTCCGTGCCCTTCGGGAGGTTGAGGATAGCCTCGAGATTGATAATCTCGGTGGCGGCAGCCGATGCGTTGCCGAAACTTTGAGATAGCAGTTCGAGCACGCGACGGTCGGCATCGTTATGTGTGTTCATGGCGGAAAAGATTTATATCGCGAATATAGGGAAAAAATCTGATTGCGTAAAACTTCCGTGCCACATTTTTGCAGTAATCCCCTCTAATGCCGAAGGTCAGAACCGGATTAGTCCGGTGCGGGCAATCGAGAGTCGGAATCCGAGGCTGCGTCCCAGCAGCGGGCCGCCGTCGGCACCTACAGCCAGCGAACCCTCCCAGCCCCTCAGAGAGGGCACCGATGTCAGCGGGCGCCAGTTGACCTCGGCCATGAAGTTGAAATTATTCTCTACCTCCGGCAGCGGCACATGATAGGAGCCCCAGTTGCGCGAGAAGGTCATCTTCAGCACATATGAGAGCTCATCGGTGGGATTGCCGGAAAGCCCCAGGTTGAGTGCCCACAGGCGGTTGGTGAGCAGTGTCAGAGAGTGGTTGGCATTGTAGATGGGGGAGATCACCATCGGATTGCCGATGATGCGTCCCCAGTTCTGCCACGCGCCATAGATATAGTGCGCGTAATAATGATCCCATCCCGAGATCTGCTCCGGAATCTTGTCGGTCTTGTCCCAATACACGGGGCTTGTCTGATCCTTGGTGTAGAGAAATTCACCCACCACCTTGCTCACAAAGCGATTACGCGGCAATGTGGCCTCCACACCATATAGTCCATCCTTCCACGGATACTCGATATAGAGCATCGAGTGGTCTTCAAACATATGCTGGTAATAAGCCTTGATGCTCCAGTCGGCCGCCGGAGTCCATGCAAGTGCATAGCTCCAGGTGCCCACGAAATTACCCTGCACGTTGGTCTGCTCGCCGGCTATGGATGTTTCATCGGCCGCCATCGGCACAAGAGCCTTCAGAAAACCCTTCCATCCTGACTGAGCCTTCAGGTGAAGAAGTTTGGTGTGGGTCTGATCCCAATACCATGCCTCGCCGCCGAATTGCGTGCCCATCTCGATACCCACCTCGAATGTGAGCGGGAATTTAGAAGGATTGCCGTTGCGCAGCCAGAGTCCTTTCGAGTGGTAGAGTATCCCCTGCGGATATGCGCCATCCTGCACCCAGTCGCGGAGCCACTTATTGTCGGTGAATTTGCCGAAAGTCAGATAACCCTTGATGCCCAGCCAACCCTTAGTGCCCCATATATCGGCAAATTCAAAGATGCCGGCGCGAATCTGAGGTATCGGCATGGCATTGTTGGAATAGAGCAGATTGCCGGTAGAGAGCACCGGATCCACACCATAGCCCGGAATCTCCTTCTGTCCGATCATCAGGTCGAGGCAGCGGTAGCGGATTTCACCATAAGCCTGCTGGATATGGAATGGCTGTTGCTGTGCAATACCGCCGGCCAATTCCAGTCCGGCCCCCCAGCTCCAGCGGGTATCCTGACTCATATCCTTGTAGATTCCGGCCTGCAGGCGGAGGTTGTTGGGTCGCACGGACCCCATGCCATACGTATTCGAGGCAAACCAGAAGGGTGAGAAGTCGCCGGTTCCGGCAGTGGCCGTGAGGCGCGCTTCCCAGCGCAGGGAATCCACCCGCCAGTCACTCTTGGCAGTCTCATTCATATCAGCGGCCGATGCTTCAGCGATGTCGGTCGGTGTATTAGTGGCAAATAGGGTAGATGAGAATATTGTAATTGTCAAAAGCAATAAGTGCAGTCTGCGCATAGTATATAGTCCGTTTTAGTGATTATCAATGGTTGTGGCGTGTATTGTGCGATTTCGAGCAAGTAGGGCAGAGCCCTTTCAACATATAATTGACCGACTCCACGCAGAAACCCTCCGGCACCGTCACAGCCGGCACCGCCATGTCTTCAAAACAGAAAGTCTCCCGACAGTTTGAGCAATAGAAATGGATGTGCATATCCTCTTCCGAATGCCCGTGACCCGAGCAATGGCAGATTTCATACTTCGCCACTCCGCGGCCATCCTGCATGGCATGCACCAGCGATTCCCGCTCCAGAAGATTCAGCACCCTGAAGATACTCGATTTCTCAAGCGTCTCCAGTTCTGTTTCCAGCTCCATAAGGCTCATCGGATGGTGAGCTTCCGCAATAGCCCGCAGCACCAGCACCCTGTTGGGTGTCGGCGCCACACCTGCCTTACGCAGCAATTCCTCGACATCTGTTACACTCATTACAAAAATAATCAGGCCTCCGCCTCCACTCAACCTGAGAAGAAGCGCTCGGCTATAAGCTACAAATTTAACGCAAATACCTGAATCTCGCAATACCCGGTGCGAAATCCGGTCCAAAACACTGCTCGGACTCCCCTCTTATGTGTGTAATTGGCGTGCGTTGCCCTTATGCGAAGTACACATGGATTTTGACCCGAAAAAATCAAATTCGTAGATAACTTCTCCCCAGACTCCCGGATGTCCATCACCTGTAAAATCGACCTGACCGCAATGATAAAGATATTCATCTACTACCCTTTTTTCGGGCAATCCATGGCGGTCAAAAGATGTGATGCAGGCCACAGTCGAATTCTTATCCATCGAGCAATAATGCAGGAATTTGTCAGAGCTTGATGACCCGTGATGCGGCACCTTTACAAACTGAGGGAGATCCAGATACTCAAAATTCAGATACTTGATTTCATCATTAAGAATATCGCTTGCAAATATCAGTCGGTTATCTCCGATAGAGATGGCCAGTACAATGGCCAGTTCATTCTTATCAATCTGTCTATTAGTGAATATCTTCTCACTCATCAGTCCGGTGACAGGAGAAAGTGCATCAATAGTAATTTCAAAAGGGCGTTCGCCTACGCCATGTTGCAATGTCAGGAATCGTAATGTGTCGACGCGGCTCATTTCCCCGGATGCTACCGAAACAGGTGAATATCCATAGGCATCGGGACGGTTGGTTTCAAGCAATTTCAGAATGAATTTGCGGTCGTCCTTGTTATGCCTGATATTCCGGAAATCAGGGTCATGAAATCCATACGGTACCAATATCCGTGTAGACGAGGCGCAATATTTCTCGATAAGTTTGCCGAGTCCTCTTGAATGATCTGCATCCGGGTGCGACCAACATAACATGTCAAGACAACTTATTTTATAAGCGTCAAGAATAATACTTGTACTGTTCAAAAGGTTTTTATTCTCATCTTTCCTCTCAAAACTGTCAATTACCATTGAATACAGAACTTTGCGGGTGGAAGCAGAAATGAACACCACTACAATGCTCTCACCCATAGTCCGATATCCGAGCACATGCACCTTGATTAAAAGATCACTGAGAGCAGGGACAAGAATTGGAGACCTCATCTGCGCTCAAGATTTATGCGTTGGATGCCAATACCGGAATTTATGCTGCTCACACCGAGATTATAATTGGTCGTTATTTCTCCGGATTGAGAATCTTTATGTCTGCTGTCGAATACAGAAAAGCGCTCATCTCTCCTTTCGTTAAGGACTTCATGAGAATCTGTCTGAGAAGCAAACAGTTCGTCAAAAATTGAAGTATTCATATGTGTCAGCTTTTTGTATGAGATGATATGTATTCCTCGGTGAGTACCTGTCGGAATAGACCTAACAGAATATCATTGGTACGTTGTGCGATTTCGATGAGGTTTTTCTTATTAGGTCGGCGCCATGCGGAAGATTTACGAAAATCCAGACTTCCCTCAAGATCCAGAATCGCCTGATATACCGGCATGTCATTCTGTCGTCCAACCCTGAACAGTCTGGAATCGCGCACATAGGCCATGTCAAGATTCTTTATGCGGTAGAAGTCTTTATATTCTGTCTCATATCCCTCGTCGAGAGGCAATGCTTTGTTGAGAAACATATCGATATTCACAGAATTCCGGATTTTATCAAAGTCAGAATCCATGAAGCCATTGAGTTTGCGGATTGCGAATCTGCGCAATATTGCCATGCGATGGGCACTAAGAAGGGAATCAGAAACTTCACCTATAAACTCAAGGTAAGGGTCAATCCCCTTATAGCCATTGCAGCTAACGGTGAGTTCGACAAATGTCTCTGAAATTGACAGACGTAAGGAGTCATGCAGATTCTCAAGCTTCCCATTGTCGAAAATATAGACCGGCATCCGGGCAAACTTGTCGACGGGATACCCTACTATATCGGCAGCCACCTGTAACGCTCCTAAATCAGACATCACAGATTTCACTTCACTGATTCGAGAATTAGGGAATATATTGCCCAACAAATCATCTACAAGTCGTTCCACCCAGTTGTCAATGGCAATGACTCCTGAGAAATCTAAACGAATATCCACCCGTTTCAGCGATTCACTTGAAATGGAATGTCTGGCACCACCGCCCGTAATATCTTCTTTACATCTCTTTGCCATACCGGTTTTATTATTAAAGATCACTTACACTTAAGTGTCTGATCAATTATTGATATGCAAATATAATAATCTCGATTTGTTTGACAAGTAAAATAGGCCCGAAAGCTTATATTCAGGAATATAAGCTAACGCAGTTTAAGATTACACCATTATAACAGTTCCGATGGGAGAGGTCGGGATTATTTGTCGAGGGTGAAGATTGAGCGGAGTTCGGCATCGCTCATTGTGGCCAGCCATTTCTCGCCGGTGCCTACGGTGAGGTCGGCCAGCTGCTTCTTCTCCTGAATCATGGCGTTGATCTTCTCCTCAAATGTGCCCTTGGTGATGAAACGATACACCTGCACGTTGCGGTGCTGCCCGATACGGTATGCACGGTCAGTGGCCTGCGCTTCGACCGCCGGATTCCACCAGAGGTCGTAATGAATCACATTTGTGGCCGCTGTCAGGTTAAGACCGGTGCCGGCTGCCTTGAGCGAGAGGATGAATACCTGTGCCGAGCGGTTGTTCTCAGTTCAAACACAAGAAAAGGATTGTTGTCAATCTCCTCGCTCAATTTATAGATTACAGCTGCCTGATGCTTACAAGGCACCGCCCAATCCGGACAACTGCAATTCATGGCCAGATCCTTCCACGAAGTCGGAAACACCTGCAATCCCGCCGACTCGTCTGCGAAATTACATGAAATTCGCAGTGAGCAAAGAGTGCAAGTCGGCCACAGGCCGGTGCACGGTGCCGAAGGCACTTTGACTCATTGCAAATTTACATAAAATCTGCTGCAAAATATCATAGATTTTGATAATAATGGTGAATTTTGTCTTCCCACTGAACGCAGAAATCACTTTGCCCTACACTGATGCTGATTCACGGAGCGACTGCACTACCCATATAAAGCGTATGCGACCCGAGCAAACTCGGGTCGCATACGCTTTAGAGCGACGGAGACAGGTCCGGAAGGGTAGAGGAGCGGGGTCAGTTGGTGCCGTCGAATGGCTGTATGGTTGCTTCCCCCTCGGCCGAGATATCTTCGCGGTGTATCACCTTGCGCAGAGTGGTCAGCACCACCTCAATATCTGTGCGCAGCGAGAGATGATCCACATACCAGACATCCAGTTCAAACTTCTTTTGCCATGAAATTGCATTGCGGCCATGACACTGTGCCCAACCCGAAATCCCGGGTCGCACTTCGTGCCGTCGGGCCTGTTCAGGAGAATAAAGCGGGAGATACTTCGGCAGCAGCGGACGCGGACCGATAAGCGACATATCACCCTTTAGCACATTCCAGAGCTGCGGCAGTTCATCGATTGATGTGGAGCGCACGAGTCGGCCCACTTTCGTGAGCCGCTGCGCATCGGGGAGCAGTTTGCCGTCGGCATCGCGTTCATCGGTCATAGTCTTGAACTTCACCACCCGGAAAATCTTTCCGTTCTTTCCGGGCCGCTCCTGCCGGAAGAAAGCCCCCGCCCCCTTATTGGCGAAATGGAGCCAGACCGTCACAGCCGCCAACGGCACTGCCAGCACCAACAGCACACCGCCCGAGGCCACCACATCGATGGCCCGCTTGAAGAATTTACGATAGAGTTGCATATAGGAATTAAATCGTGATTACCGGGAATGTATGAGCTGATTCGGCGGCTTTTTCGACATTGATGAAATCGAAATCGTGCATTAAGGTTGTGAGTCCACTGAAAGCTCTTTTCCGACCCAAATTGGATTTACAATACCGTATAAAACGATTCTTTAATGTTCCGGCAGCCCCGAAATAGCGTTCATACTCCTCGCGTGTCATAAGCTTGGATTTAAAATCCAGAATATCCAGAATATGGAAGTAACACATAGTGTAGTCGGAATTGCGGATTTGATTTTTTACAAATCCGAGCGACAGAAGCCGGAAATATCCGCCTCCGGAATAGGCAATAGGCTTACCCACTAATGGCAACTTCCCGATGCTGATAGGGAATTCATTGACAGTTATCCCATTATATGAGATTCTGCAAGGCTTATCACCTCCTGTAAAAGATGGGAATCCTCCGAAATCACGTGTCCCCGGGAAGATGGATGCATCATTTTCAATTCCACATTCATATAGAATCTCGAATGCCCACTTGTTGACCTCGCCGATTGAGAATGCGGGAGCGCGGAAACTTCTCACTTTCATTCCGGTGCAATCTTCCAAAGCCTTGACAGCCGATGCCGTATCCTCGCGAAACTCCTCCGGAGTCATCTTGTTAATCCAGCGGTGATGATTGGAATGCGAGCCTATTTCATGGCCTGCAGCCGCTATTTTCTTCACCACATATGGGAAATGCTCCACAAGACCTCCGAGACAGAAGAATGTGGCCTTAATATTGTTGCTGTCAAGAGCTTCAAGGATTTTGTCAAGTTGGGCGTCATATGCCCGATACTTTATATCCTCATTCCCCTTATAGAACTTCTCAATATACCACTCCTCGATGTCAAAGCTAAGAATATTCATGTTCAATCTTTTTTGCGCAGTTTCCCATTCTTAAATTCAATCTTATCGACATTGCTCCACAATGCGGCCAGCATAGGTTTCCAATCCTTCCAGCCCCCCTCCTGATAGAAAATATCCTTACTGAAGAATCTGAACCATGATGGTGAAGCCGACCAGCGATTAGCCGAACTCAAAAACCACATGACGTCAAGTCCCAGATAGCGAAGAGTCTTCCCCGGCCGATATATCCCACCGGATTCATTGATATTCAGGGCTTCTCCCGCAATAATAGCCGGGAAATTGACCCCCGACACAGCGGCCCCCCTAAGACTTGCAGGAACTCTCGGATTGATTTCTATGATTTTATATTCGCCGAGTGTATTCTTAAGTATATCGAAGTCGGCAAATCCATGATAGTCAATTTTTTCAAGGACACGAGAGCATAAGTCAATCAATTCAGGAGAATCTATTGTCTTGCAAAGCGACGATGAGCCCCCATTAAGAGGATAGAACCGGATAATCTCAAGAATGGCAGAATTGGTTATTTCGCCATTCTTATCCCGGTAAATCATTACGTTATAATATGGCAGATTGCCATCGATGTATTCCTGTAAGTGACATTCGCCGAATTTAGCCTGTATTTCCGGCAGACGTCGCATCAGCTCCTGAGGGTTATTGATTTTTAAGATGCCACGTGCTCCGACGGAATGGTTAGGTTTGATTAGAAGCGGATACGGTAATTTATCCGGATTACAGGAAGATAGAGCCGAATCGCTGACAGTCAGAGGATGAGGGAATCCATGAATACGGCATAATTCCATCAATTTGAGCTTATCGGCTGCAATATCAATGGCCTCATAGTCCGGAACGGCAGCCACACAACCGGTTTGCGCCAGAATAGCCTGTTTATAACTACTGAGCAACAAAGCTCCTTTGTCGCTCATAGGGATTACCACTTTCACATTCTCCTGCCGTATGATATTCAATATAGTCTTTATATCAAATGCTGAGCTGAGTATATTTACGAAATCAAGAGCTGATGATTTGCATGAATAATCCTTATGGCTTGACAATAGTCCGATTCTGTAGCCCCTTTCTTTTAAAGAGCGGGCAGTTGAGACAGCCTGTAACCCTCCTCCCAATATCAGAACTGTAGGCTTCATTTCCCTCTCTTTTTTAATACCTTAGCCGGACATCCCGCTGCTATCGAATATTCAGGAATATCTTTAGTCACAACTGATCCCGCTCCGATTACAGCCCCTTTGCCAATTCGCACTCCGGCTGTCACGATACTGTTGGCACCGATCCAGACATCATCCTCCACAATAATATCGGCTTCATAATAACCTTGGTCTTTTATCGGGATGTCAGGATTCTCATAATTGTGGTTGGCGGCAAAGAATCCGACATTGGGACCGGTCTGCACCTTATTTCCGATTATAACCTTTGCATCCCCGTGCCCCCCTGTAATCACAGTATTATGATTGAAATAACAGTCATTTCCGATAATTACATTTTTAGGTTCACGGATGAATACCGTCGGATGAATGTTATTATTACGGCCTATCTTAGCTTTATTCTTATTAATCAGATGATTGATGGTATAATACAAGCCAAGTTTGATAAGATATACCGGAATTTTCAAGCTGACGGCCAACCTGATGATATCCTTGATAAGATTACTTCGGCTCAGAGGCTTGCAACCGGATTTTGATTTATCCATATAGATGATGCTTAATCGCTTTTACCGCAAAGAGATAGAGAGGTTCCGTCGTGAGGCGGGAAATGAGTGTATGTAGTTCTGAAAAGAAAAGATTTTGTCTAAAAAACGAGATATGTGTGGATAGATGGAAGTTATAAGCATACCCCTCGTTTTTTAGACAAAATCATCCATTTATATGTATTGAAGCGGCGGAATGACCATCGGGCCGAAAGTGGCGCTCATGGTGGCCCAGCTGAGGCCCAGGCCGAAGCTTGACATCAGCAGGTGGCGCGGAGCCGAGGTCAGTTCATCGCGAAGGCGCGTCACCATCAGCGACGGAATAGAGGCTCCGCCAAGGTTGCCATACTCTTCAAGATTATATGGCACCTTCTCCAGCGGAAGTTTCAGCTTCTTCACCACACGGTCCACAATCATCTTGTTGGCCTGATGGATAAGGAAATAGTCTACATCCTGATCCTTGTCAATCTCCTCGGCTTCCATAAACTGAGCCACCGACTTGGGGGGACGAGAGATGGCAAACGAGAAGACATCCATACCGTTGATAAGCGTATGGTAAGGGGCACGCACAATGCCATTACCAAAATCCTCTTCCACAAACGACTCCGGGCCGGCCGGATGACGGAACCCACCGTGGGGTGTCATCAAAGCCTTGTAGCCCTTGCCGAGAGTGTGGAAATCCACTACGATTTCAGGGGCCGACGGGTCGTATTCCAACGCTATCGCTGTGCCGCAGTCGCCGAAAAGCGGCACACGGCTTTTATCCTTCATCGAGCCCATGCGCAGCGCCGTGTCGCCGATAAGAAGCAGGGCGCGGCGCACATTGCCTGTGGTCAGCAGATTCGATCCTACGGTGATTGCATAAAGGCATCCACAGCAGCCCATCGGCATATCCAGACAGAACGTGGTGTCGGGCAATCCCATGCGATCCTGAAGGATGCAGGATGTGGGGGGAGTGCGGTAGTCGCCGGTGACCGACTCGAAAATAAGCACATCGATACTTTCGCGTTCCCATCCCAACTCCTCAAGCAGAGTTTCGGCAGCCTTCTGACACATATCGGAGGCGCAGACGCTGTCGGGAGCGATATGGCGTCGGCGGATGCCGACAGTGTTATTGAACACCTCAGCCTCCTCCGCAGTCATCAGAGGGATATCCTCAGTGGCTACCACCTTCTCCGGCACACATGCCGACACACCGGCCATGCGCACATTATTGATTCTCCATTTAGCCATAAGCGAATGTTGGATGGTAGTTTAGAGTTCCACATCCTGACGGCGCAGAATCTCCTTGCCGGCCTCATATGACGTGAAAGCGAGGATATCCTCAGGGTCAAGCATCACATCGAAAGTCTCCTCGGCGAGTGTCACCAGATTGAGCTGATGCACCGAGTCCCACGACTCTACATTCTCCTTGCTGAAATTAGCGTCGAGCGCTTCCGGTTTCACACCGAATACCTCGGTGAATATCTCATTGTATTTATTCAGATTTTCCATATTAGTCATTCTCTAATTTGCTGTAAAGTATTTTGCCCGCCTCATTCTTGGGGAGAGCATCGCAGATGCGCGTCTCAATAGCCGTGGCCGGCACATGGATGGCATTCATAAG
Source organism: Muribaculaceae bacterium (assembly GCA_029051525.1). Classification (GTDB taxonomy): domain Bacteria; phylum Bacteroidota; class Bacteroidia; order Bacteroidales; family Muribaculaceae; genus Lepagella. The sequence goes on along the minus strand of JAIDKG010000092.1, from coordinate 33,126 downwards.
AGTCTCCTTGGCCATTTCGGCCTGCGCGGCATCGGTAAGATGGATTATCAGCAGAGTGTCGTTGCCTGTGCATGCGCATTCGCAGCTTAGGCAGCCGCGCAGGATCTGCTCGCACTCATCGAGTCCCACACGATTGCCATAGAGTTTGAGGAAGCGCCCCATGCGCCCCTTGATGAAATAGAATCCGTCGGCATCGCGATAGGCGATGTCGCCAGTCGGCAGAAATCCGTGGCGCTCATCCCCCTTGGCGAGATCCTCACGGCAGCGCGCATATCCCATGGTGACATTGCGCCCCTCATAGCACATCTCGCCAGTGGCCGGCGACTCGGTGATCTCCTTGCCGTCGGCATCGCGCAGCGAAAGGCGTCCGTTGGGCACCGCGATGCCGATGCTTCCCATCTTAGAGATTGCATATTCCGGCGGCAGCCATGCCATGCGAGCCGTACCCTCCGACTGACCATAGGTGGCAATCCATTGCTTGCCGTTGTCGCGGCAATATTCCGCGAAGCGGAGGTTGAGTGCTTCCGGCATTTTCCCGCCACCTTGAGTGAGCAATGTGAGATGAGGCAGTTTCATGCGATAGAATCTCATCTTGTCGAGCACATCGAAACTGAACGGCACGCCGGTGAAGCTCGTGGCCTCCTGCTCCTTCATGAATCGCCAGAACACCGGATCGGTCATCTTTGCATCGGTGATCAGAATTGTAGCTCCGGCCTTAAGATGGCTGAATACCATCGAGAGCCCCATCGTATAGTGCAGAGGAAGCACCATGAGCGGACGGTCGGAAGATTTGATTCCGAAGAAGGTGGAGATATTCAGCGCCGCAGCCTCGATATTGGAGTACATGTGGCGCACCAGTTTCGGGCTACCTGTCGAACCCGACGTGGGGAGAAGATGACTCAGCTCCTGATGCATCATGGCGGCAGGAGCTCCCGTGGCCACAAGGTCATAGCCGAAATCTCCGGCCAGAGGAGAGCCATGCTGATTCATGGCCATACCGGCCGGCGTACATATAAACTGCGGCTGATAAGTGGAAATGAGATTCTCCAGGAGTGAATCTTCAGTATGGGCGTTGAGGATAAGAGGCACATTGCCCGACAAGAGCGATGCCAATATCCACGCTATTCCCCCCGCATTATTGGCAGTGAGCAGGAAAAGCAGCGAACGAGGCGGCAGTAATTCCCGCATTTTATCGGCCAATGCGGTGACTTCCGCAATCGATAGTCGATTGCCGCAGGAATCAATGGCCACGGTCATTGAAGAGGGGAGACGGTCGATATCCAAAAGCATGTCGGAATTATTTAAGTTTCTCAGATAGAAGCGCATCCATCCACCCCGAGGATCTGCCCCGAGATATAGGATGCCTGATCGGAGGCGAGGAATGCCACAGCCTTGGCCACATCTTCCGGCTCACCGAGTCGGCCGAGCGCAATGCGCCCGATGCGGGTGTCGATTTTGTCGCCCGAGGCTTCATAGAGTTCCTCAAAACGTTCGGTATGCACGATGCCCGGAGCCACGGCATTTACGCGCACCCCCTGCGGGGCAAGTTCCTTGGCCGCCGATTTCGTGAAAGAGATGATTGCACCCTTTGTGGCCGAATAGGCCGACTGACCGGCCGAACCCAACACCGCCGTCACCGAAGCGATATTCACGATAGAGCCACCACCGGTGCGCCCCATGATGCGCGATACGAGCTGGATGAGTTCAATCACGGCAATCACATTCACGCGAAACATCAGTTCGGTCTCATCGCGTGTGATCATTCCGATTTTCTTATTGAATACCACACCGGCGTTATTGACCAGCACATCAATTCGTCCCTCGGCCTTCTTGACCGCCATCATGGCGTTTTTGGCTCCCTGCGCATCGGTGACATCGAAATAGAGGGGATGGAATGCGGGGGTCTCCTCATCCATTCCGTCCATCGATCCTTCGGCACGGTCGCAACCGTAGACAATCGCTCCCTCGGAGAGCAAGTGCAGCGCGATAGCTTTGCCGATGCCCTGAGCGGCACCGGTGACCACGCAAACTTTATCTTTAAGAATCATAAGGATCTATTATAAGTGAATTATACCAGACTCCGTCCGCCGTCAATCACCAGATCGGTTCCGGTAATCCAGGCGGCTGCATCCGAAAGCAGGTAGACAATAGAATAGGCCACTTCCTCAGGGCGGCCGTAACGCCGCAGAGGATATCGCTCAATATCGCGTCGCATATCCTCATCATCGGTGACACCATTATGAATCAGCGGGGTTTCGATTCGACCGGGATGCACAGCATTGCAGCGGATACCCTTTGGAGCAAGTTCAAGAGCCGCATATTTCATATAGGCGGTCAATGCACTTTTAGAGGCACCATACACACTATTGCCCACCGATACATTCGAATATCCCGAAATCGACGCAGTGAATACAACCGAAGCCCCTGCACTGAGTCTCTTTTTCTTAATCAGCTGCTTCATAAGGAGAATGGGGGAGAAGCAATTGACATTGAAAATATCGGCAAGATCCTTTTCAGTGCAGAATGGAAGAGTGCGCATCCGGTTGATTCCGGCATTGCACACCACTCCATCAATAGAGTCAAACTCCTTTACCATCCGCTCCACCGCAGCGCTGTCGGTCAGGTCGCATACGCAAATCTCGGTCAGAGTCGATGAGGGGATCAGTTCGGCTGTGTGATGAAGTTCCTCTTCATTACGCCCTGTCAGGATACATGCCGCCGCACCGGCCCGGGCACATTCGATGGCCGCTGCGCGCCCGATGCCTGACGACGCGCCGGTGACCAGTATCCGTTTGCCGTCAAGACGGAAAGGGGAGAGGCTCATTTCTTTGACTGAACGCGGTTATAGAGGTCGGCGATAGTTTTGCAAGCACGCATATCCTCAGCACCGAAAGTCACTCCATACTCCTCATCCACCATGCCGATTACCGACAGTCCGGCGATTGAATCCCAGTCGTCAAGTTCACGGAAATTGGTGTCGCCCGACAGAGTGGCGGGATCCATATCATCGAAAATCTCAGCGAATTTCTCAATAAATTCATTCATATTACAAGTCGTTTTATTTTTATATTTTCTTTGCCGGCACACCGAGCACCGTGACACCCTCCCTTACGCTGCGGATCACGAAGCTGCACGCGCCGACCTTGCTCCGGTCGAAGAGAGTCACCTTATGGTTGATTACGGCTCCGGTATGAACCGTTGTCTCATTTTTGATTTTAATTCCCCCCACACATGTCACGTGAGTGTCGATACGGTTGAAATCACCGATTTCCGCATCATGGCCGATGACGGTATACGACTGAATCATATTATAATTGCCGATCCGGCAGTCAGCCCCGAGCGAGGTGAAGGCGGCTATGATGTTGCCCTCGCCCAACTTCACATTCGACCCTATACGGGCTGAGGAATGAATAAGGTTGATAAACCGGGCGCCACGCCCTACAAGATTCTCAATGCAGAGCCGACGGGCATCTCCCCCGATAGAGAAAGTAAACACATCATCCTCTTCCGGCTGATACTCCGCAATCTTCCCCAACACGGGAGGATAATTGTCGAATCCGTCAAGAGCCAAAAGATTATCATCCACAAATCCCTTTATCGTAAACTCCGAGCCATAGCCCACGCATTCGCGGGCTATATCATAGACGGTGCGCCCCATCCCGCCGGCTCCTATAATCACCAGTTGTTTCATCAGAAATAATTGATTCTTTAAATTGTCACACTCTCCAGTATATTGGTGATTTGTCGGGCGATAGATAGTGGTGAGAAGCGTTGATGGCTATCTCTTGCGATTGCAACTCTATCGAAATTATCATAACCGGCATAAATCTGTTTAATCCCCTCTGCCAATGCCGGCACGTTGTCGACCGGGACAATTACACCGTTAGAATCATCGATACATTCCTTGATGCCACCGCATTCTGTGGCGAGCACCGGAAGCCCCAAAGCAAGTGCCTCAAGCACAGCGACCGAGAAATTCTCACTTCTGGATGGAAGAATAAATGCATGGCTGGAAGAAAGTTCGGCAACAATCTGCGATTTTGTCATTTTCCCCAGCAACAGAATATTGTTCTGTAGATGATGCTCTGATATCTGGCGCTTCAGGTTATTATATTCTTCTCCCCAACCTATTATTTTCATACACCATTTATCTTTAGGGAGACCAGCCTCGGCAAAGGCATTGATAAGTACATCAAAACCTTTACGATATATCAAACTTGCGGTAGATACGAATACCAAAGGCTTATCCTTGTCGCGAGATGAGATATTGAATTTACCTTCAAATTCGACCCCAAACATATTATGCACCACACTACAATCCTTATTGAATAACTTGTTGATATTACGGGCGAGTGTATCGGCAACGGCGATAATCTTATCGGCTCCTTGAAATGCGTAGGCGGCGCATTTCTTTTCAAGTTGTGTAAAGGTAAAATCATTAAACTTGGAGTAATGTTCAATCGCTACCAGCGGTACACCGAATGATTTCTTTATATCAACGCCGAAAGCTGTATTTGTGAAGAATTGAGAGTATATTACATCCGGGCGTCCATGAAGGGCGATGATTTTCTCAGCCAATCGGATATAGTAATTGCGTTTAATCGTGGCCCAATATCTCTCTCTGCCTAAAATCCGACTGAATAATTCCCCCGGCAGAACGACTTGATTGTAATATTCCACACCGTTGATAGAGGAATGATGCAGCCCCAATGAGCCGCGATGCCGCTTAAAGCGGGCGTCGATACTCATTACGATCACCTTATGTCCAAGCCGGGCCAGTGCCTCTGCCTGATCTTTTTCGAAGCAACCCCATTGGGGGTAATGAGGGGTCGGAATTCCCCTGGAAATCATTAGGATATACATTGGATTTAAATAATTGACTAAGAACGATGCACAGTGGTTCGGATTATTATAGGGTCTATATCCTGACCTTAATATAGAAAAGAGCAGTTTTCATAAATTGGCTGATATATCCCAGACCGCCGGCCTTTAGGCCATTTCTGATAGAGGAGAAGAATTTTATATTTAGATTACTACCATAAATTATAGCCAATCGGGCATAATATTCTGTAATGTAATCGGAAATTCCTTTGTCGGCTACATTCGGGAAATAGGAATGAAGTAAGTTAAGGTGCCTCACTTGCCGTTCATATGCTTTGGCCACTTTTAACTTCCCCCCTCTGAATTCATCAAGAGTCCATCCCGAATCGAGTCGCCTATATGTAGCCATTTTTTTAGCGATGCAATAAGCGTAGCCATACTGCAAGCTGTTAAGCCACATCACATTATCTCCAACGGCAAAGTTGCGGTCATAAGGACGCGACAGATAGTGAGCCGAGCGCATCAGTGCAGAACATGTGGGCACAGTCCAGCATCTTATTATTTCATCACCGGAGAATCTGCCTTCGTGCAGATGACTGTAAAGAGATTTCACGGGAGGAGTATTCCCTTCATATAGTATCTCCACATCATGAAAGCATAATGCGCAGTCCGGATTCTGCTCCATATAATCAACTTGCATCTGGAGTTTGTCAGGGCATATCCAGAAATCATCACCCTCACAGTAAGCCACATACTTACTTTTTACATGTCGGTCGATCGCACGCATAAGCGATCCGTCATGCTTGGAGTATTGATTTTCAGTTTCAAATATAGGTGTTATTATATCCGGATATTTTTCGGCATACTCCTTGATAATCTTTATGGAGTTGTCGGTGGAACAATCATCATGTACCAATGCGACAAATGGGAAGTCGGTCTTCTGCATCACAAAACCGTCAAGGCATGCCCGAAGGTACTTTTCATGATTATAAACCGTACAGACTACAGTAACAACAGGTATAGAAACATTATTGTCAGACATATGATCTTAAAGCGTTGTGTGCTATGAATCATCGGCTTAGAGCGCGCTCTTAGGTCTTGAAAGCGTGTGGCGCATACTTCGACCGGTTGATTGGCGATGGAATTTACCTAAGTATGGAATAGCCATAAGATAGAGATACATCCACATCTCCATTGTGGGATAATCGCGAATAGCATTCGCGGTAAGGTAGACTATAAAGAATCCCAACGCCTGTTTTGACCGATATTTCCATAAGTAGAATAAAAGAAAGAATATCACAAAGGATGAGCCGATTATTCCGCGCAGGAAGAAATATCGTTTGTAAGATGCACACCCCAAGGTTATATTGTCAGAACCGTCTTCACGCTCTCCAAAGGCATCCGCGCCGATACCTAGCCAGATGCTGTCGGATTGAAGGAATTTTTCATATGCTCTGTCGAATGAGCCCGATGTGCGGTTGTTGCCCGCAATGTTGCCATCTTCATCCATTTCAAGACGAGCTACAATAGCATTATTCAGAGCATTGTCACCTGCATTATATACCATAGCTCCAAGCCCGATTGCTATGAATAAACTAAACATAATCAGAAGGCTGAAATAGCGGCGTTGATTATATAAAGTCAGAATGACAGCTCCCACAAGCAATCCGTAGGCTGCGAGCGAAAGGGAAAGCAGAACCCCGAGTAGAAGGACAATATTACCTATTTTTTTGAGATTAAACTTTTCAATATATAGGATGAATATACACATTGTGCCACAATGCCCGGGCTCAAGAAACTGACCGGCGAAACGCGGAATAATCTGTGTTTCAGGATAACCGTTAAGATTAAAAAGAAAGTAGATTGTATGTATGTAAAAAGGATCGGATGTATCGGTATAATGTGGCAAAGGGATGCCGGCTAAAAACATAATCCAACCCACAATGGCTATTGCGGTTAAAACTTTTACAGTCTTTATGAAGACGGAAAGAATCTTATCCCTCAAATCAGCGTTGACCATTACAATCAAGGATCCTGTCGTAATAGTGATAGCTATTGTGAGAAGACTTAATATCGTAGGCCTGCCCACCCAAAACTGGTCATATATCCATATCATCGACAGCCAGCACATACATGTGAATACGAAGCGTGATGTATGAATCAGTTGCTTATAACGTACTGATACAAGAAGCAATATGGAGAGAATACTATAAAGATAGATTGCAGTCTCAGGAATCGGACGCGCATATAGGATGCGGTTCGATTTAAACATAACCAGGATTACACCGATAATAAATATGGTGTCAATCGATATGGTGAGATGTGGGATTCTGTTTATCCTCAAAAGATGGTATGCCATCAGTATTGCTGTGTATAGTCAAACAGCCAGCGGTATGCGAGGTGTATTATCGGCTTATGTATATCGGCATATCCGTCAATGACATCCGATTTGCTTCCGCTGCTTATTATCACGAAGCCCACTTTCTCATTCGGGTCAAAAATCATTGCGCTTTTCAAGCCATGTCCGCCGCCGGTCTGACCTGTGAGGGTCTTGCCGGGATAAAGGTCATAATAATGGCGGAAAGAAAGACCATAATTATACCGCCCGACGAAATTCTTTTGCATCAGCTTTTCGCTATCTTCAGAGATTATCCGGATGCCGTCAAGTTCACCGCCATACATATGCATCATCATATATCGGGCCAGATCGCCGGTTGTGATTTTCATTCCCGATGCGGGGTAGGCAAGCCCGAATTCGTTGCCAAGTTTATAGTTCCGGTCAATGATGCCATTGTAAGGACGATAGGCTTCGTCGTCTTCTACATATTTCCGCAGGTTTTTCTTGTATCGGTAGAGCCTGACAAATTTAGAGCTGTCGAGGTCGTTGCAATTGAATCCTCCGCCAATAGCCAGAGGCTTCATTATGCGCGAATCGATTTCATTGAAAAATTTGTTGCGGGAGATATTCTCGATTACGGCGCCGAGCAGAGTGTAATTCATATTACAGTACTTATATCCATTGCCCGGAGCGGTGCGGGAATAACACTTGTGATAATCATCGTACTGACCAGGGTCAATAAAATTGACATTCCACCAGCTTTTTGAATCGTTGATACTTGACGTATGTGTGAGCAACTGCTCTATGGTGATTGGAATATTGCGGTATAGAGGATTCCGAAGCGGAAAATTAAGGTATTTCTGTGCGTCATCATTGAGTGAAAGTTTACCTTCCTCTATATATTGCATGATTACGGTTGCAATAAATGTCTTTGAAATCGAGGCGATGCGAAACAGATGGTCGTTGGCCAGAGGTTCGGCTGTGGTGGTGTCGGTGGGCAACTGCCGATAACCGAATGATTGATGATAGATGATAGAGTCATCTTTGACCACGGCAACGCCAAGTCCGGTCATGTCCAGCTCATCAAAAATCCTTTGCACCTCTTTGGTGAATTTTTCGACATCACGGCCATAAAGATGATGAGAGCCTGACACTGACACAATAGTCAGAATCGATAATATGATAAATCTAATCATGGCTGGCGGTTCAATTTCAATTTGCGTACCAGTTTTGCGAAAGATGCAAGTGAATATTTCCCCTGTTGCATCCAATCATAGTAATCTTTGCGCAACAAAGAGTAGACACATTGGTCATGATACTCTCCATCTTTATATACCGCCTCTTTCAGGCAGCCTTCAAGGCAATAGCCGGTGGCTTCCATAATTATTCGCGATGCGGTATGCTCTTTCAGACAGCGCCCCTCGTAGCGATTGAGGTTCAGATGATCGAATACGAGTCGGCGCACCAGCATCCCCGTTTCATAGCGGGCAATCCCATCCTGATACTTTTTGTCGAGCACAATTCCGCCCCCCTCGGCCGACCGGTTTATGTGATTGATATTATTTATCGATACATAACCGATCATTTCATCTGTCTGCGCCAGACAGATGGCGAGGTAGATGTCGGTGCGGTTGTCGGTCATTTTAGATTTTACCCATTCACGCTCAATCGCTTCGGATACATACTTGAAGGATGTGCTTACAAGTTTCTGTATCTCCGGGTCATTTCTCCATTTATTAATCCGGACGGTATCCTCTTCCTTGAATCCACGGAGATAAATTGAATAGTCTGCCATCTCAGTTTGAAATTAGATTTATGATTCTATTGATATCGGAGGCATTATAGGTCTGACCGATGGGAAGCGGGAGCAGAGTCGAGGCTAAAAGAGACTCATACGAATTTGAGCCTGCCCACTCGCTTACATTCGGCCAATAGGTCGGGATATAGATCCGCTCTTTCAGCATTTTAGCCCTGAGTGACGTGTCGTAGGTAAGATATGGATAGGCCAGCGGCACGCTGTCGGGGGATAGCACGAAAGATAATTCATTGGATGACTCGAGGCGTTGCTCCAGCAACATGAAATTTTCACGTCGCACCTTCTTGATGTAATCGTAGTCGATCGACCGTAAAAGACGGTCGGTGATTACCGACATATACTTTATCGGCTGATTGCAGATCTCCTTTTCTGAATATTGAAAATCGGCATATCCTGACTCCGGCGACTCATCAATACGCTTGAGGAGGTAAATCATACGGGAATACGACTGGTCTTTCTCCTCAATGTTGTAATCTTTAGCAGAAGTATAAAGATAAGCCCCATCCGAAACTCCGATGAATTTACGTGGAGAATAGAAAGTGTCGATTCCATCCTGTGGCATATCAAAGAACGCCTGCGAATAGTCAAGTATAAGCGATTGCCCATATTTCTGAGCCAGCGCCCTGCAATATTCTTCCTTGATACCGAAGTAATTGGTATAAAGCAACGCTTCCGATTGGCCAAGGGTAATCCGATTGGCCAATTCAAACCGGTCGTTGATATGATAGAATTTCCAGGGGATGCCAAGTTTCCGCAATGGTTCGGTCACTGCCTCGCAGGTATAATACGGAATGTAGACGAGGCTATATCCTCTCGAACGGAGGATATATTCAAAGGCATTTCTTGCGGTGTTAAGGCGCAGAGCCTTTGAGTGGTAATGTTCGCCGGGACGCAGTTCGAGTTCCGGATATCCTCCGATTGATTTCATATGGTGTTGTCGACTGCTATTTTGCACCAGTCGTCGGTGTGCTGAATCAGTTGCGAAAGCTTCTCCGGATCATCGCATTTCAGCACAATTGTGCCGATTGCATGATTTGCGCCGGAAAATTCCTGTACAGGCTCCCCCGGCTCCACGCGCATTCTTGTCTGCACGATATATTGTTCGACCTCGGGTGAGATGTGGATTCCTTTGAATGTGCCTGATTTCTGACAGTGCAGAATCGCTTCGCCAAGGGGCACGGGATTGCCGTCAGACTTCATGGGAAGCAGCGTCATTCCCAATGCGGCTCTCACGGCATTTGCAATGAGATTACAATCATTCTGGAGATCAATCATCTCGGCCAGACGGTTGCCTCCGCCACGTGGCGAGCATTCCATAATATAGGGTTTGCCGTCCTTGCACAGCCGGGTTTCTATATTATAGATTCCGGTCTGCATATTCAGAAGGCTCATCAGGCGTTGCAGTTCGTCATGCAGTTCCGTTTTAGCCCATTGCGGCATAGTGGATGGCCATATGTATCCGCATGGGGTATATGGATTGGTGGCCCGGGGGTCGAAATACTGGTCGGAGAATGAATTGAAAACCAGTTTGCCATCGATTGTGAAACCCTCGGAGTCGGATGAGTGACCTTCCATCTCAAGGAAATCCTCGACAATGAAGTGCCCGTTGTGTGATTCGCTCAGAGCGTATTGCACAGCCTCAGGAAGAGAATCCGGACTATCTACGCGTGTCACCCCTTTACTTCCGGCTGAATCCACAGGTTTGACAATTATCGGCCAAGAAAACCGGTCGATGTCGGCCAATGCCTCCTCGATCGATGTGTATTGTCCGGCTGCCGGGACATTAAACCCATTGGCCGTGAGAAACTCTCTGAACAGCCCCTTGTTCTGCAGTATCGAGACAGCCTCATAAGAGCCCTGAAAGGGTAATGCCATTTGTTGAGCCACATAGGCGGCCGTAGTAACTCCCGGATCGACGGCAAACGACATTATGCCATCTATTTCAAGCTCTCGGGCAAGTCGTAGAATGGCCTCCTTATCAAGGATGCTTACATTGTGATATTCATCGGAATATTTATGAGCTATATTGTCAGGAAGATAGTCGACCGTGATGACGTGTGCTCCGAGGCGGTGTGCTTCTTCAATTACGGGCAGGAGGTATTGCAGACCTCCAAGCAGCATCAGTTTCTTTCCCATAGTAATGCAGAACGTTATTTTTTGAAGAATCCGAGCACCCGTTCGAGATCACTGTCGCTCAGAGCGTGGTGCATGGGCAGACAGAGCACCCGGTCGGCTGTTTTATATGCCTCCGGCAGGTTCTCACGCGATGCCGACGGCAGACCGCGATAGGTGGAGAAATCAGAAATCAACGGGTAGAAATAGCGGCGGCCGAGCACATTCGCTTTCTTCATGTCGAAATAAAGCTCATCTCTCGATTTGCCGAATGCATCGGCATCTATGAAAATAGGGAAATAGCTGTAATTATGGCGCACTCCGGGCATGTCGTCAAAGAATGATACACCCTCCGCATCGCGCAGATGCTCACGGTATATGCCGGCCACACGTTGTCTTGCAGCAATGGCTGAATCAACCTGACGGAGGTTCAATATTCCGTAAGCAGCTCTGATTTCATCCATCTTGGAGTTGATGCCCGGTGCCACAACCGTAGTTTCATTGGCAAATCCGAAATTCTTCAGATAGTCGATACGCTGTTTGGTCGCCTCATCCTTCATTACCATTGCGCCACCCTCGATTGTATTGTAGACTTTTGTGGCATGGAATGAGAGTGTGGAGATGTCGCCGGCGTTCAGTATTGACTCTCCGTTTACCTCCACTCCGAATGCATGGGCGGCATCATAGATAACCTTAAGACCGTATTTATCGGCAATTTCCTGTATCGCTTTTGTGTCGCAGGGTTTGCCATAGCAGTGCACCGGCATGATTGCAGTGGTCTTAGGTGTGATTGCAGCCTCTATTTTTTCAGGATCGATTCCGCATGTAGCCGGGTCGATATCTACAAATACAGGTTTTATACCGTTCCACCACAAAGAGTGTGTTGTCGCCACAAAACTGTAAGGGGTTGTGATCACCTCTCCCGTGATGCGGAGAGCCTGTATGGCAGTTATAAGAGGAAGAGTGCCGTTTGTGAATAGACTCAGATAAGGCACTTTCAGATAATCAGCTAATTCTCGTTCGAGTTGCCTGTGGAAACTTCCGTTATTGGTAATCCATTTACTTCCCCATATTTCTTTAAGAAGAGAATTGAATTCTTCAAGATCGGGCAGCAACGGAGAAGTAACGGTAATTTGGGATTCGTTACTCATTTTTTGATATGTTGAAATGGTAAGGTAATTATCGGCGGTGCATTATGTCTGTAAGTTCCTTGAATTCGGAAAAGCGTAACAGATATGCTGTCCCGGCATACAGCACAATGCCTTCAATGACTCCGATTATTAGTTTTGCAAAAGATGGTAATGCGATAAATGATAATGACAGCCAGACCGCTATCCCGGTGCATAGGCTTAATGCTAAAGTCGGGAACAGGTCTTTTATCTGTGCAAGAAATCCGAGATTAATCAGTCGGCCGGTATAATGTGTATTGATTATCAGACTCAAGAGTGAATTTATCAGAACTCCCCAGCATACGGCTATCAGCCCGAATGGCAGTGTGGCGCATAACACGGCTACTCCGATAAGCTTTTTGATTATTTCGAGTTTAAGAAACAGATCGCTTCTCCCTTTTACCTGCAGAAGGTTCAGATTAATGGCATGAACCGGATACCACATCTGAGCCAGACATAGAATCTGCAGAATTTTGGCCGCAAATATCCATTTGGAAGTCAATACAGTGTCAATCAATGGGGTGGCACATGCCGCCAGCCCGGCCATAAGTGGGAAGATGATGAATGAAGATACTTTCAGCAGACGTCGATACACATCAGCCAGCCGACGGTCGTTGTCCTGTATCGTACACAATACGGGATATGAGACGCGCTGGAATATTCCGGTGAAGTTGGATGATGCGAAATCGCTGAACTGATGTGCCCTTGTATAATACCCTAAGTCTTGTGCCCTGAAGAATTTTCCGATTACAATCAGGTACATATTTTTGTAAAGAGTATCGATAAGTCCCGAAATCATCAGTTTCGAGCCAAAGCTGAATAGCGATGTAAATGAGTCTTTTGAGAATTTAAGGATTGGTCGCCATTTTGAAAATACCCACAGAAAGATGTTGACCAACACAATGTTGGCCATCTGTTGCGCAACAATAGCCCACACTCCATAACCGCTGTAAGCCATCGAAATTCCTACGATTCCGGATATGACGGCTCCTATGAGGGTGGCCTTGGCCTGTGTCTTGAAATTCAGTGTAGTTGTGAATATTGCTCGTTGCACTACTCCTAAAGAATTGAACAGCAGACCTAATCCGATGACTCGTGTGATGGATGTCAGCAGAGGTTCGTTGTAAAACCGGGCAATCGCCGGAGCTGATAAAAACAGAACAAGATAGAGGGTAATCCCGACTGCGATATTGAAATAAAATACGGTGGAATTGTCAATTTCACTTCTATCTCGCTTCCTTATCAGTGCTTGTGAGAATCCGCTATCGATCAGTGATTGAGAAACAGCAATGAATATGGCTATCATGCCAACCAGACCGTAATCTGACGGGGTCAGAATACGCGCCATGATAATCATGACAATAAATTGGATTCCTTGTACCGAAAAACGTTCGATACTGCTCCAAAGAGTTCCTTTGACAGTTTTACTTTTTAATGAGTCTGCCATATGGAGGCAATGATGGCGAATCGGGAGGATAGAGGGGAGGGGGGGGGAGGGATCAGATAGCTGCCGTCCCGACAAGTCGCGGGTCGAGGTCGGCCTCCCATTCGATGCCGTTGTCGGCCGGGAGGATGAGGCGGTAGAGGATGGGTTGGCCGGTGGGGGTGTCGGGGTTGACGGTGGCGCGGTAGCGGCCGGTGCGGCCGGCAAACGGTCCTCCGAGCACGACTACCTGCTGGTCGGGCTGCGGAGTGAGGGTGCCGAGCGGATAGATGTCGGTCTCGGGTGTGAAGATGCCGATGGCCAGTTGGAAAGCCTGTATCTCCACATCGGGGATGCGGGCGTAGCCTTCGCCGACGGCGTCGCGGTAGCACCATGCGAGGTCGGCTATGCCGGAGAGTATCGACTGCAGTCGGTTGCGGTGCAGCCGGATGAAGAGTATGCCGGGAAGCACCGGCTCCTCACCGTGGCGGATGCCATGGGGAGTGCGGTGCGCTATGGGTCGCATGGGGTAAAAGAGGTTGGAGGAGGGTATGGCCGACGGCATATTGCCGAGGCGACCGAGCAGTGAGGCCATGTCGGAGCCTTGCCGAAGATGCAGGGCATACCATTGCAGAGGATTGTCGGCGATGGCTTCGGCCACGAGTCGGCGCAGCCTGAAAGGTGCCTCCGGATCGGGAGCCTCCGGTATGGGGGCTGCCGCGAGCAGACGCGAGATGGCACCGTCGGGATGTGTGGCGAGCGGATCGCGTCCCAATGTCAGTATGGCTTCCGACGGGGTCGCGCCGCAACGCATGGCGGTGCGCAACCATTGCATGGCCGGGGATTCGGCGGTGCGCAGTTGCGGGTCGGTGCTGCGGCTCATGGCGTCGGCTATGCGGCGAGCGAGCTGACGGGGAGTGTATGCGCTCTGATTGAGCGGAAATATGTAGCGGCGGCGCGGGTCGATATATTCGGCGGCTATTTCGGCAAGCTGAGGGGGATAGTCTGCAAGGTCGGTGTGTCGCAGACGTGCGGCACTTTCGAGCGATATGCCTCCGGCTATTATGGCAGCCTGCCGCAGATGGCGCAGCAGGGGGAGAGGTATCTCGGCATCCGCCGAAACGATTCCGGCCGATCCGATGGTGCGAGTAGGAGAGGACTGAGCGGCATCGGATTTGATGATTTCGTGGAGTATGGAGCGCAGGGAAGAATAGTCGGGGAGAGGCCCGTCTTGCTGCAGCTTGCGGTGAAGGCTGCTTATCGAGTTGAGATAAAGGCGGATTGTGGAGAGGGATATGCCATCGAGGCGGATGGTAATGAGCCAGTCGGCTATCAGAGTGGTGGAGAGGGGGGAATAGAGAAGCAGCCATTTCTCGACAAATCCACGTAGCGAGGCGAGTGCCTTGGCATATGCGTCGGCTGCCGCATCGCCTACCGCGCCGAGTGCCTCTTCAAGCATGGGAAGTATGGTCGCGCAGTCGGGTGCCGATTCAAATGATACTGATCCCGGCACAGTATCATTGCATTGATTTACAGCGGCATGACTGTCGGGGGAAAGTTTAACCTTGGCATCCTCTATGCATATGCACTTTGTCCCCTCCTCGGCCGGTGTCGGTCGGAGAGGGGTATGGTCTGAGCCTGCTGAGGCAAGGTGAGATAAGGAGGTCATCACTTTTGGTGGTGATGTCGTGCGTAGCCGGAGGTACGCGCTTTTGGCAACTGCAAAGTTAGTGATTTGTCGGGAATGCCGCAAGTTTTTAAGTCATTTTCACTATAATTTGTAGTCGAAAGAGCGCGTTCCTGCTGTTGCAGACGGCTGTGAAAATCTTCGGCTCCATTTTCCCCCGATATTTCTTTCAGATTCCTCTCACAGCCACGCATTGAGTCGCTCCCGGATAGCCACCGAATCGCTCAGTATGCGGATAAACTCCTGCATCGACCGCTTGTGATAACTTCCCTTCAATGTGTGGACACATCCTGCCATTTCATTGCCGGGGATATCAAGACGTATTGCCTTCACCCCCGTCTCATTATGAATGGTGGCCTCTGAAAGCACCGCCACTAAATTATTCTGACGAATCAGTTTCAGAAGAATATTTACCTCGTTGAGTTCGGCTCTCACCCGAAATTCCACACCGTATCGGTCGATTACATTGTCGAAGGCATTTCGGGCCTGCAATCCTTTGGCCGGCAACGCGAGGTCGAATCTCGACAATTCCTGAAGACTTATTTTGTCCATCGAGGCTATACTGTGGAAATCACCGGCTATAGCCGCCAGATAACTCTGGAAAAGCACGTGCGACTCCACATCCGGCATGACTGCCGATGGTCTGAAGGCAAGTGCGAAATCCACCTCACGGTTGCGCAACATCGTCATAAGTTCAGCCATCGGGCGATAGAAGATGTTCAGCTTCACGCCGGGATACATCTTCATAAACGATACGAGTGTCTCCGTAAGAATCGGACTGAAAGAATAAGTCACCCCGATATTCAGCGACCCGCACAGCATGGCCTTCAATTCACTTATCCTCGTCATGCAGAGCTCCGACTCCCTTAAGGTGGCCAGCGCGTAGGGGAGGAGTTCGGTTCCCGCTTCGGTGAGCTTCACACTATGACTTGTGCGTATCAGAAGCTGGGTGTCGAATTCCTGTTCAAGTTGCTTTATCTGCTGTGAAAGTGTGCTTTGCGTGACACATAGGATCTTTGCCGCCTCCGAGAAATTCAGAAGTTCGGCCACTTTCGTAAAATATCTGAGCTGTCGTAGTTCCATCTATATTCAGAACGTCAATTAGTATCTTGTTATTCTAACCTCTTGTAGCCTGGAATGAAATGCGCTTCATAAGAAATATCGGCACTGTAGCCCCTATCGCCATACCGGTCAGAATGAAGAAACAGGTCATGCCATTGCTCGTGAAGAGGTAGAAATAGTGACCGAAAGCATTCTCAGTGCCGTGATAGAGGCACATGACCAGTGCGCCGAATGTCTTATACGCATATATTCCCGGAATCATCGGCAGAAGCGACGGATAAAGAAATGTCTCGGCCGGCACTCTTGGCCTCGATGACAGTATTACGGCCAGCACCCCCGTCAGCAACGATGCAAAAGTAGTGGCCACAACTATATGCAGCTGAAAATAATCATTCTGCATAAGCAGAAACCTGAACGAATGACTGATGGCCGCTATAAGGGCACAATAGGGATATGCCTGTTTAGGCGGACAGCTTATTGCTGCAAAACCGATTGCCGCCACAGCGGCAAACAAAGCATCCTGTAGAAACTCCAGAATCATAAGCAACTCAACAATAAGGAACCTGATAATAAGTTTAAATAAAGTTCTGATGCCGAAACACTTCAGCATCAAAACATCCCTTCATGCATCAGCAGCATCCCGCCGAGCAAACCTGCCGACATGCAGCATGTGATGACAATGGCATCCGTCAGGCGGCTGAAGGCACAGATATAATGTCGGTCGATCATATCACAGAATGAGTTGATGAAGGGTATCCCCGGCACAAGATAAAGCACACTTGTGGCAATTGTCTGCCCCGGCGTGGTGCCTAAATGAAACAGTCCGTCGGCCGAAGAGAGCACAGACGATACAAACGAACAAAGCATCACCACAAGACGATAATCCACTTTTCGCTCCATCAGAAGCTGTTTTATCAGATAACCGGCGAATGTGCTGACGAAAATAATTCCCATCGCCACGAAATCGCCTCCGAACAGACGGCAGAAAGCGGCATTGGCCAATCCCACAAGCACTGCCAAAAGCCAGCTGTTTAATGCGCCGGAATGTGTCGCGATGTGGGTCAATGCAATCCGGGCCTGCTCGAAATCAAGCTTATGGTCGGCCATATCCCAACTCAGTCGGCTCAGGGCTGTGTTGATATTAAAGCTTATTCCACCTCCTCTGATAGAGATTGCCGTGGTATGCGAATAGCGGTTGCCCTCATCCCTGACAGTCAGGTAAATATAATGCGGCAGAATTGAGATGTCAGCCTCCATTCCGAGAGAGGCGGCGATTCTCTTCACATTTTTTTCAAGGCGTATCACTGTGGAGCCGCTGCTGAAAAGCCGGTCGGCATATGTGGCGAGAAAAAGGGATGCCTCCTTGGCCGACAGTCGGCTCCGGGGTTCAGTCGTCGTAGCTGTCGTCTTCATCGCAATCGCTATTTACAACGCGGTCGCCCGGCACAAAAATTTCTTCCGATTCCCTGCCTATCTCAACGATACGGTGGAAGCGGATTTTCACCCGGCGATGGCCGCAGGATTCCATTACTTTTAAGACGAAGGCCACGACGCATACGATTGCCACGACAAGCCAAATGCACAATGCAGTATCCATAATAACACTATTTAAATTCGCTGCAAAGTAACAAAGATAAACCCTTTTTATCCTCCTGTGGCAATTGAATGTTTCGATGGCTGCGATTACATTTTGTCATAATCGACTCTTTCAACTGATATAGACCATCCCCCCGAAAATAATAGATCGACGCTGTGTAAAAATTTCGGGGTCGTAGAGGCAGCGATTTTTGAGTGGATTTTGCAAGTCAAAGAAGGGGTGTGGCGAGCTGACCCATCAGTCGGCATTCCGGCGCTTGAGAAGCGGACGCAAGAGCGATGTATATGATATGCCGCACATCCGGCTGACACACAGATACAGAGAGCCGGCCAAAACGAATCCGGCTGCCAATCGCATGAATCCGGCCGACAATCCACACATACTCAGAGCTGTATATGTGGCCATCACCGCACCGGCCGACAGCCCCAGCAGCACCCCGCACCTGCGCCACGGCAAGAGCCGCGCCACACCCACACCCGTGCGCCGCCCGATGTAATAAAACATCATCCCTACATGCAGCATCAGCGCGCCGCACTGTATGCCGGCTATCCACACCGGACTGTCGGCAATCCAGGTCGCAGCCCATTCCCCGGCCACTGCCACCGCTGCCGGCACCAGGCTCGCCAAGGCATATTTCTTCCCGAGTCCAAGCCCGAGCATGACCGGAGCGTAGGGCACCACCCGCACCAGATTGACCACCACTATCATGCGGAAATATACAGCCGCTCCAACATATTTATCGCCATAGAGCAGGAGTATCACATCTTCGGCAAATACCGATGCGAATACGGCAAGTGGATATATCACCGCAGCCGATTTCTCAAAGGCTGTGCGCCAAAGCTCCAGAACCCTCCCCATATTCGCCTCGTCGCGGGCCAACCGCGATATTTCGGGGAGCAGCACACCCGCCACAGCTCCGATCAGCATCGAGGCGAACGGCAGTTCTATGAAACCGTTGGCAAAACCGGCGAAAGCCTCGGTGCCAAACCTCCGGCTTATGAAAAACTGGGGCGCCGACTTGATGACTATCCCCCATATGCCGGCCCACATCAGCGGCAGCGAATAGCGCATTATCCCTCCGGCCGTCAGCGATGTGCTCCGCGACTGTACCCCCCTGAAGGGGAGCCGCTCCAGCCACAGACCCACACAACAGCATATCGCGGCCGACACCGTAAGACCCGTCACAGCCCCCTGCGCACCGCAATGCCACATAATCACCGGACTCAGCACACAGACCAGATTCAACACCCGGCTGATAATTACGTAGATCACCGTGAAATATGTGCGCCGATATGTGGCCATCACACTCTCAAGTCCGAGCACAGGCAGGAGAAACACCGGTGTAGGCGAGAAGCGGCGCAGACAGGGTCCCAATGCCTCATTATTGAGCAATCCGGCTATCATGCCCGAAAATATGTAGAGGATTACGCCGAAGAGCAGTCCGGCTCCTATGAATATCAGATTTATCTTATCGACCGAGCGGCGTCCCTCCTCAATCGGCAGTCGAGGCAGAAAGAATGAATAGGCACGTGGCAGTCCGAGTGAGAAGACTATCTGCAATGTGGCATAGACATAGAGCACCTGTCGGTATGTGCCGTATTCACTTACCGGAAGGATGCGACTCAGCACAGCCGTGCTGACAAGACCGAATATGAACGACACCACACTCCCCAGCCCAAGCCAGAAAGCCTGTGCGGTGCGACTCTGATTATTGACCATCACATTATGTTTAAGCATGTAAGCCCCCTTCCTACAAAAAATGAGCATCCTTCAGCAGCCGCTATCTCCGGGTCAAAGGCTCCTGTATCTCAGCCGCTCTATTCGATTGCGGTAGATTCCTTTCAGATCCACAAGCAGGCCGTCGGGTTCCATTATCCGGGTGAAATATTCCTCATCAAGCCGGCGGTAGCAATCATGGGCCACAGCCACCACCACCACATCGTAATGCCTCTGCTTCGGAGATTCCGAAAGAGTGATTCCATACATCTGCTCCACACCTTGGCCATCGGCATAAGGGTCGGTCACATCCACCTCCGCTCCCCCGAGACTCAATTCACCCACTATGTCGGCCACACGGGAGTTGCGTATGTCGGCCACATTCTCCTTGAATGTGAATCCCATCACCAGCACTTTGGCCCCGGCCACACCTCCACGGAGCGACACAAGTTCATCCATAATGCTCCGGCCCACATATCTTCCCATCGAATCATTGATGCTGCGGGCCGCCGAAATCACCTGACAGTCATACCCCATCAACCTCCCCTTATGCTCCAGATAATATGGATCCACACCGATGCAATGTCCACCCACAAGCCCGGGCACAAAGCTCAGGAAATTCCATTTTGTCGAGGCGGCCTCAATGACATCATATGTGTTTATCCCCATCCGAGAGAAAAGCATCGAAAGCTCATTCATAAGGGCTATGTTGACATCCCGCTGCGTATTCTCGATAATCTTGGCAGCCTCAGCCACCCGTATCGAGGGAGCCATATGCACTCCGGCTCTGACGGCTATCCCATAGACCGCCGCAATAGCCTCAAGCGACTCCCGGTCGCATCCGCTCACAATCTTGACAGTATGAGCCACGGTGTGTTCTCTGTCGCCGGGATTGATACGCTCCGGCGAATACCCCACTTTGAAATCATCCACACAGGTCAGACCCGACTCCTTCTCAAGTATAGGCACACACTCCTCCTCCACGCATCCGGGCCATACCGTGGATTCAAACACCACATAATCACCCCTCTTCATATGCCTCCCCACCATCCGTGCTGCCTCCAGAAGATGGCAGAGGTCGGGGCGGTTGCAGGCATCCACCGGAGTCGGGACGGCCACAATATAGAAGCAGGCGTTGTCAAGACGCTCTTCATCCGATGTAAACTCCATGTCGATCCCCTCGAAATCGGCCGCACTCAGCTCGCGCGACGGATCTATGCCACGGCGCATCATCTCCACTCGGCCGGGGTTGATGTCGTGGCCTGTCACGCTCACCCTCCGGGCCAGTTCCACCGCCAATGGCAGCCCCACATAGCCCAGGCCCACCACGGCAATGCGCCCCCTCTTCGCTATTATTCTTTCATATATATCCTCCATCAGCTTATTCTCTCCACTTTATTTCCGGATAATCTGTATTCCTGCCCCGATTCGGGACACACCCCTCTGCCGGAGGCATCAAAGAGAAGCCTATGGCCATATTCGCTCACCCATCCCTTCCACTCGGCCGGACTCCCGGCCACATAGGCATATGGCGCCACATCGCCGTTGACCACCGCGCCGGCCGCCACAAAGGCATAGGCTCCGATGGTATGGCCGCATATCACCGTGGCGTTGGCTCCTATCGTAGCTCCCCGCCCAAGGACCGTGGGGCGGAACTCCGACTTGCGGTCTACGGCACTGCGGGGATTCCTGACATTCGTAAACACACAGGAGGGGCCGAGAAACACATCATCGCCACATTCCACGCCGGCATAGACCGACACATTATTCTGCACCTTCACATTCCTGCCGAGCACGGCGCCCGAGGCAATCATCACATTCTGGCCGATATTGCATCCGGCACCTATCACGGCTCCTGACATCACATGGCTGTAATGCCAGATTCTTACCCCGTGGCCAATTACAGCCCCGTCGTCGACAGTGGCCGTAGGATGAGCCTGATATCCTGACATAGTCTGATTTTCCAAGAGAGTCTTAGCTGTTGAAAAATTTCTTGATAACATCTATCACATAATCCTGACTGGCGGGGGTCAGCGCAGTGTGGAGAGGGAGCGACAGCACGCTACGCGACAGCCTGTCGGCCACCTCCGGATCTCCCGCCACCCGGCAACGGTGGCGATATGCCTCCTGGCGGTGCAGAGGCATCGGATAATACACCATCGTCGCGACTCCCGCCGAGGCCAGCCGCTCGCGGAGTGAATCGCGACGACCGTCGGCCACCTGAATCGTGTACTGATGATATACATGTTCCACCCCGGAGGCCTCCACAGGCACTCTGATACCATCCACTTCCGCCAGCGCATCCGTATAATACCGGGCCACTTCACGCCGGGCCGCATTCCACTTTGCTATATGGGGGAGCTTGGCACTCAGCACCACCGCCTGAAGCGTGTCGAGACGAGAGTTGCAGCCCACAAGCGAATGGCGGTATTTCTCGCTCTGCCCATGATTGGCTATCATGCGCAGCCGACGGCCTAAAGCGGAGTCGGCAGTCATCATCGCCCCACCATCGCCATAGGCGCCGAGCGGCTTGGTGGGGAAAAACGAGGTGCAGCCCACAGTGCCTATGCTTCCGGCAAGGCGCCATTCGCCGTTGGCCATGCGGCATGCGGCGCCGAGCGACTGCGCATTATCCTCAATCACGACAAGCCGGTGGCGCTGCGCCGTGGGCATGATGGAGGCCATATCGCATGGCTGTCCGAAAAGATGCACCGGTATCACCCCACGGGTGCGGGGCGACACGGCCGCCTCTATGCCGGAGGAGGTCAGATTGAATGTGGCCGGATCTACATCGGCCATCACCGGAATCATACCCGCCGCCAGCACAGCCTCCGCACATGCCGCATAGGCGAATGCCGGGACAATCACCTCATCGCCGGGCGCAAGAGCCGTTGGCTCCAGAGCCTTCAGCGCTATATACAGCGCCGCAGTGCCGCTGCCGCACGTCACTACATGCGGAACCCCCGTATAGTCCGACAGCGACTGCTCGAACCTTGCAACCTCCTCGCCGCCGATATACGCGCTCCGGGCCATGACATCCTCAAAACCGCTCCTTATTTCATCCTCTATCTCCATGTGCATAGCATGAAGATCTACCATTTTTATATCCATGCAGCAGTGCTATATGAATGTATGAGATAAATTTTCATATCATGCTCACCCCATGGGCCAAGTGAGCCTCGGACAATTGCGAGGCCAGAGGGTGCCAGTCGCCCACCAGACCTACGGCCTTCGCGCTCCGTATCCCCTCCACCGTATCGATGCAGCCTATGGCTTCCCCGATCCGGAAACCCTCACCGGCCAGAATGCGCCGATAGCTCTCTGTGTGCAGATCGGTGAATCCATCACTGAATTCAAATTCCTCACCGTCGATGCTGAGAGTGCGCCATGTGCGCTTCCCCTCCTCTCTTACGGCTGCCGGAAGCGTCGAGGCATTGATGCTCAGAAAATACCTTACCCTTGCCTTGTCGAGTTCAAGATAGCCGGCCACAGTGTCGGGAGTCATCACATGTACCACACTGCGGCGCACACTGCCGAACACCCACTGCAGCATGTCGTAGAAATGCACACCTATATTGGTGGCTATACCGCCGCTTTTCTCAATATCCCCTTTCCAACTGGCATGATACCACTTCCCGCGCGATGTGATATAGGTCAGGTCAACATCATGCACTCTATCCGCGCTCTCCCGGCCTATTCTCCGGCGTAAAGCCGCTATCGAGTCATGCAGACGCAACTGAAGTATATTATAAACCTTGTGTCCCGTCTCATTCTCTACTTTCATAAGGCTCTCCAACTCCGCCACACTCAGAGCGAGCGGCTTTTCACATATCACATCAGTGCCGAGCCGCAATGATTCCTTCGATAATGAAGCATGTGTATGATTAGGTGTGCATATGGATGTAAAGTCAAGCCTATGGCCCGATGAGCGGCAGTCTCTGTAAAACGCAAAGAAATCCCTGCGGTCGGTAAAGAATTCCGCATCAGGGAAATAATTATCAAGGCGCCCCACGCTGTCAGATATGTCGTGTGCCACTATAAGAGAATTGGACGTCTCGGCAATCGCCTTTATATGACGTGGCGCAATATAGCCGGCTGCCCCGATCAACGCAAAATTCATGATAGCCCGTGATTTCTTAATTGTGCATTATTGGGAAGTATCTCTTATCAAGAGATACTTATTTGCGGCAAATTTAGTAAAAATACTTGAAAATACAACTACTGAAATCATTATTTTTTTGCTTAGAAAAAACTGAAAACTAATCATGTCATCTGGCCGCCGGCAATGCGGTCGAATGGTGGGTCGGTGCATTACTGACGGGCAAATGACAACCGATGTTTAGCAAAACCCCGTCCGACAATCTTGTACTTTGTTCAATATCTGAGCGTTGTGCCCCATCACAATCTCTTGATAAGAGATTGTGATGGGGCACAACGATAGTTTAGGTCCGATAAATCGACTGCCTGATGTGGTTTTTCAGGCTGTCGTAGGAGTCCACAGGGTCAGCCCCGACTTGCCCGCTCTTACCATACCGGCCACTCGCTTACGATGGTTTTGCAATATGCATGACCGACGATAATATAAAATCCGGCATCACCTTTTAAGGAGATGCCGGATTTCGTTAAGGGGCATACTTCGTAGCTACTTACATCTTATTAGAAAGGCTCGAAGTAGCTTTTGATTTTATTTTTTGAGCAACTGTACTTTATATACGCTGCCATCATCAAGGGTAATGATTGCGAAGATGACGCCCGGGGCGATGTGCGACACATCGATATTCGAGTCGGGATGCTCGATATTTGCCAGAATCTTACCATCAGCGCCCACCAGAATCAGAGAAGCTATTTTTTCGCAGCCATTGATTGTCAGTGAGTCACCAATCGGACCGGTGCATATATTTACGCCAAGGTCATTGATTGAGCCTACGGAGAGGGATGAGATGCTGTTGGAGATTACAGCATCTGACTCGCCTGATGCATAGGATGTGACGATGGCATAGAAGTAGGGCTTAGAGTCTGAATACTTATCGATAAAGCTGAGGCTTTGTGTAGTTCCGAGCAGAACCCATTCAGACTGTGCGGCACCATCATTGCCACGGAACACTTTGTATTCATGCTCCGGACGGTCGGAGGCTTCATCGCCGGTCGATTCCTGAAGGTCGGAGTCGGCTTTGGTGTAGTCGAGGTCTTCACCGTAAGCGCGAATCATGGGGTTGACGTTCAGATAAGTCGACATGTCGCTGATAGTCATATTGTATGAGTCGCCCGCATAGTAATTCTGTCCTTTAGCGAAGGGATATTCATCGGTGGGCTCGCAGAATCCCATTCCTATGAATCCATCGCAGCTCACGGCAATCATAAATCCGTCGGCTTTTACGGGATTGCTGATGATGTGAGTGCTCCAGGCATTATCTTTGTATTCCACATTTCGAGCCACATACAGGATGTCTTTGGGATTGGGTTTCCCCTCCTCATCGAGACCGAAGATGAATACGTTGAAGTTGCTGTGTGCACCGAATTTATCGGTGACATACCAGGATATTTCCTTGATTTCAGCTTTCTTATGGAATGCTGTTCCGATGATGCACTCGTTGTTGCCGTGTGTCCATCCCATATAATCCACAGGGATGCCGCTGTCATGGCGGAATTCAGGCATTGGCTGTTCCCATGCCAGAATTGTGCCCTGGTCAGTGGGAGTGGCCTTTGCGTTGTGGGCGCGGAGTCTCTTTTCTTCAAGAGTGAAATCCAGAGTCTTGTCATTGTCGACATCGATATCGGTTCGAGATTCCATAAAGAATCCGTTGGCCGCTATGATGTTATATTCAAGGCCGGTGTCGCCTGCGATATCGCTGATGGTATAGTGTCCGTTGCTATCGGTGAATGTGGTGAAGTCGTCGTAGCCGGAGAGTGAGATCTGCACATTCTTGATAGGTTTGCCGGATTCGGCCGATGTTACGGTGCCTTGGAGTGAGTAGCGCGGCAGACTTGTGAGTGAGAGATCGAGATGCTTCTCCTGGTCTTTTTCGAGTGAGAATTCGGTATCGGTGAGGGTGTAGTAGCCGTGACATGAAACTTCGAGAGCACACTGCCCTACAGCCACTTCATCGAAGTAGAAATAGCCCTCGTCATCTGTAATCTCAAAGCGCTGAGTGCCCTTTATTTTTACGATTGCACCCTCTATGGCTCCATTGGGGCCTGTGACATTACCTGAGATGATGCCCGCATCGGGCTTCACCATGTTGAAGCGGATGCGCGGATACACATCGGATGTGATTGCATCGGCATATCCATCGGCAACGATTGTGCCTGCCTTATAGGATGAAGACTGGATAGTGCGGGGAGAGTCCGGGCATTTGTGGATTATGAAGTATTTGCCCATCACAAATTCCTTGCCCAGCTTCTGGCACATAACTACGATGTTGCCTCCCTTATATTCAAAGGGAGCATCAAAAGGTATCACTACATCGCGGGTTCCTGACTTCATGTAGAGCGAACCATCGAATACTTTGGTGAATGATGCAGGGTCAATGAAATCCGGAGTAGAGAATTCAGAGAGGTCAGTTTCGGCCACATATACCTGGAATGGCTCTCCATAGAAGTCGGCATCAAGATATGATGTATACACAAGCGAGTTGATTTCACCGGCTGTTGTTCCGATTTCGTTGGCAAGATATATGCTCTGGGTGGCTGATTCCACCGCATAGAAGTTGATGGGCATTGCCATTGCGGCAAGTGCGTCGCCATGCTCGATGCGTACGGCTGAGTTGCCCTCGGGGAGCACCTGAACGTAGTGGGCGTAGGATTGGTTGTTCTCCTGGATAGGATCGGAGTCTGATACGATTAAGGCATTGAGGCAGATTTTGCCTGATTGAGTGGGGGTCCAGTGGAGTTTCACACTACTCTTGCCGGAGGGCTCTATTTCTACCCCATCGGCTGTGTCGAGGATATTGCCGTCGGCATCAAGGAGCTGGACTTTGTAATTTGACATTAACTCGCTGCCGAGATTTTCGACATATGCCTCAAATTCATATTCTTTGCCTGTATTGAGCAATGCCGGTCCTGTGAGGGCTGTGGCACGGAGGTCGTTGGCCACGATGGTTCCGATTTCCACATCATCGGCCATGCATCTTACTTGATTGAAGAAGGAAGCGCCGCTGGGCTGATTGAATACTACTCTTAAGCGGCATATCTTCCCGGCATACTGAGGCACGCGGATAAAGACGCGGGTCCAATCGAGAGTCGGCTGATGCGAGTGCTCTCCGTCAGGCTCGATGGAATAGATAGTGTCGTAGGTCTTGCCATCGTCGGCAGTCATGAGCACCTTTACCGACACATCGCCTGTCTCGGCCGGACCAGTGACATTGCCGGAGAAATCTACCTTTGCCATCTGATACCAGAAGCTTACCTCCGGATTGTCGCCCATATCTACATAGTGGGTAGTGAATCCCACACCGTTGAGCTCCTCATTGCGGGGATCATCGTAATATACGGTAGTCGTATAAAACGCACGAGATGAATTATGTCCGCCATATAAAGCGACATTGCCGGATCCGAAGCTGAGATCCCATCCTTCGGGACCACCGGCCTCGAAGTCCTCATAGTTATATCCGGTGAGGCGGGCCTGCTTTACGGTACCGGTGAGCTTGATGGTCATGGTAGGCCGGGTCGGGTCGTTGGTCTTCAGGGTTACAGAACCCTCATAGTCGCTTGCCTCGACGGTGACGGCCTTTATTTTTATATTCTCGTAGTCATCAGCGGCGATTGTGAGAGGAAGCCCTTCCACTTCGACACCTTCCGAGGCGGAGAGCAGAGATACCTCTAACGGTGCCATACCTCTATTAGAGATGCGGTATGTGCCGTTGAGGAGCTTGAGTCGAGTATCGGTGGTGCCCAAATCGATTTCATCATCGCCATTGAATAGCGGCAGCGGGCCTGACGAGATTTTCAGGTCATCGATTACTGTCGAATTGCTATTGGCGGGCGAAATGCTGTGGAATCCAATATTGTAGGTGCCATCGGTCTCGGGAGTGAATTCATATCCATAGTAACGCCAGTAGTCGTTGTCATTCTCAATGACATCAAGTTCTGTCACTACATCGGCCGCACTGTTGCCTGAACAGACATATACTTGTAGTTTTTCCAGGATTTCATCTCCGGTTACCGGGGGCATCAAGGCGAAGAATTCCACTACATATTTGGTGCCTGCTTTCATCTCAAGGCCGGGAGAGAAGAGCCATGAGTCATGGGCACTGCCGTTGCGGTTGCCTAAAATATAGGCATACTTGTAGCCTGACACACCGTTGAGCGGAGTGCCGTCACGCCCGAGTGTCCCGGCGTGCCAAGTGTCATCCTCCATCCCCGGTGTGGCTGTTGCTACCCAGCCATCGGGGAGTCCGTCCTCACCGTCGAGGACGCTTTCAAAATCCTCATAGAGAAAGCCGTCGATTTTAACCACTTTCTTAGGCAGATGTGACTTAGTCGGAGCTGCCGTTGCCTGAAGCAATGTGGCCGGCGAGTCGCTGACTGCGCCGACTGTCGCGGCGGTCAGTCCGATGACTGGCAATGCCAATGCTGCAATAGCAAGAATCTTGTTCGATTTCGTCATGGAATAAAGTGTTATTGTGTGATTTTTTTTAGTAAATTTGCACAAATTTAATTCATATCACTAAAAATGCATCACCCTCATTGTGGTATCTGAGTGTCTATTCGCGAATTGACACCCGTAATATGGGGGTATTTCATGCATTTACGTGCTGATGCTATTATTTATGTTATGCTTAGACTAATAATCACAATATTGGCGGCTGCCATTACTTTGGTATCGGTCGGAGCTCCGAGGGGGGATGAATTCGACCGAATGTACCATGAATTCCGTAATTACGACAGCAGGTCACTTTCGGAGTTGGGCGGTCGTTGTATTGAGCGTCAGCATACCGACAGCGCGATGGCTATTTTCACAATTCTGGCCAACCGCTGTGATGGCAGCTCTGTCAGCGACGATGATAGAAAATATGCCGTAGAAGCGCGCCTTAGCCTTGGAGTATTGAATTTCCTTCAGGCCAATTACGCATCAGCCTATTCAAATTTTCTGGCCGCCTCTCGGCTTGAAGGGAGATATGACTCACCGGGCAATCTTAATCTTGCAGCGATCTTCCTGTATTATGGCGACCGTCCGAAGGCTTACCGCTGTCTGCGACGTGTATTTGATGCCAGTATCCGTTCGGGCAATGGATATATGGCTTCGGCAGCCCTCATCAATTTACTGACATCTGATTTCGATTCAACCATAATGCCGCCCGACACCATACGCAGCATCATATCAGACTATAAGAAGAATGTGCCACGTTCGCCCGGCGACAAAGCATGGCCGCTGGCTCATTGCTATTCAGAGGCGAAACTCTTCAGTCTTGACAAAGAGCATGAGAAGGCCATCACGATGCTTCGTGCCAGCCTTGATTCCGCGCAGCGACTTCTTATGCCACAGCGGGAATATTTCGCATCATATATAGCTCTGGGCAATAAATACCGCGATGTGGGGAATCCCGACTCGGCTGAGTTTTTCCTCCGCAAAGCTGAGAGTATTGCCAAAGAAAATGCCTATCCCGAACTTCTAATCAGCGTATACTCCGATTTGAGTAGACTTTATCAGTCTACCGGACAGAATGACTTGGCCGCGAAATACCGTTTTAAGCATCTTGAGCTGCATGACTCGGTGTTCAGCGCCCGTGAATACGGCAACATCCATGATCTGGAGCTGTTTGATGAAACAACAAAGTTCGAGCAACGTATAAAACGCATACAGATTGAAGAAAAAATGCGGTCGCGAGTTATTATGGTCATTGCTTGTGCACTGTTGCTTCTCGCCATTATGACCACAATACTATTTGTACAGAACCGTAAGCTGAGACTCAAAAACAAGTCACTGTTCGACCGCAATCTGGAAATTATGACCTCTGATACAATAGAGGTGTCACAGCCGGAGAAGCCATCGGCAACATCGGGTCCAAGTGGCGACATCCGCAGTCATATCTCGGAGTGCATCCGTAAGGCCATGACTGATGAGTCGGTATTCTGTATGGAGGGATTCTCGATGCGTGAATTGACTGAAATATGCGGTTCAAATCAGAAATATGTGTCGCAGGTACTTAATGAGGACTACGGCAAGACGTTCACACAGTTGCTCAACGAGCGCCGGATCAATGTTGCCCGGCGACGTCTGCTTGACTTTGAGCAGTATGGTCATCTCACGATTGAGGCCATCGTGACAGGTCTGGGATTCAAATCAAGAAGCACATTCTCAAAGACTTTCAAGCGCATGACCGGTCTGACTCCATCCGAGTTTCAGCATATGGCTCAAGAAAATATAGCAAAAGGCACCTCCTCCCGCGAATCAGATCCTAATCACGAGGGGGATTAGCCCCCTTCCCACATTTGCACAACGCGCTCAAATGCAATGAGCCGTTTTGACTGATTACCTGAATGTTATAGCCATATTATGAGAATTTTTTGTTAATTTTGCAATATGAACGAGAATACCCCTGCACCACTGGCGCCATCATCGCAAGACAATGAAATAATACTTTACCAACCGGATTCAACTGTTAAGCTTGAAGTCCGTTTGGAAAATGAGACTGTGTGGCTGACACAACAGCAGATAGCAGATTTGTTCGGTACTAAACGTCCGGCCATAACAAAGCATCTTGCCAATATCTATAAATCCGGTGAATTGGAGGAGAATAGCACATGTTCCATTTTGGAACATATGGGTAACGATGGCACTCAACGCTATGCCACAAAGTATTATAACCTTGATGCCATATTATCGGTAGGATATAGGGTAAACAGCAGAAACGCAACCTTATTCCGTCAGTGGGCTAACAAGGTGTTGAAGGAATATCTACTGAGAGGTTACAGTATCAATCAGCGATTGATGCATATGGAAAATCGGATTGATCACAGGCTTTCTGAACATGATATTCAGATAAAAGAGCTGAGCAATCGAATGGATTTCTTTGTTCGGACATCGCTGCCCCCTAAAGAAGGAATCATCTATGACGGGCAGATATTCGATGCTTATACACTTATGTGCGACCTAATACGCAGTGCCAGGAACCGTATCGTCATTGTGGATAACTATATCGATGATTCAGTATTTCGTCAGCTTGATAAGCGAGCCACAGGAGTGTCAGCCACTATCTTTACTCCTTCCTTAAGCAGGGCACTGCGTCAGGATCTTGAGCGTCATAATGCTCAATATCCTCCGATTGAAGTAAAGACTTTCCGCAGGGCGCACGACCGTTTCCTTATCATAGATGATACAGTCTATCATGTCGGAGCCTCGTTCAAGGACTTAGGCAAAAAGCTGACAGCGTTCTCCAAAATGGAGATAATGACAGCTGACGAACTTATAACTTATCTGGAGTCGTAAAGACAAGATTAAGAAAATTTCAAGTAATATCTTGAATAGTAGTCGGGATATTACCTGACAACCACTGATACCACTCAAAAAAATTGGGTGGTATTTTTATTATCACTAATAATCAAAGATTTACAAAGTCATTTTATTTAAGAGCGCGTTCCTCAAAATTTTCTCGGTCATCTCCTTCTCCTCTTAAGCCGGTTTCTTATTCTTTTTGCAGCCATATAATATCCTACCCAAAACGACTGTAACCCCTATAATCGGAGAAGGATTTGGAAGTAATGAAGATTATATAAAAACACCCAATTTTGACCATTTCGGGTACAAAATTGGGTGTATATACAACAAAAGCCTGATAATCAGGTTTTCTTGCGGAGAAGGAGGGAATATAACCTATATAATCATAGATAATCATGTACTTAAATCCCAAGTATGAACTTCTTTGCACCCATACAGGACGAAAAACCTTTATATGTAAGGCTCTTTCATTGGGAATACCGCCAAACGTAGTAATGAAATGGACGGGACATAGTGATTATAAGGCAATGAAACCTTATATCGACATTGCCGATAGTATCAAAGTTAATGCAATGAGCCGTTTTGACTGATTTCCTGAATGTTATAGCCATATTATGAGAATTTTTTGTTAATTTTGCAATATGAACGAGAATACTCCTATACCACTGGCGCCATCATCGCAAGACAATGAAATAATACTTTACCAACCGGATTCAACTGTTAAGCTTGAAGTCCGTCTGGAGAATGAGACTGTGTGGCTGACACAACAGCAGATGACAGAATTGTTCCAGACTTCTAAACAGAACATTAGCCTTCATGTCAACAATATCTTCAAAGAAGGAGAACTCGATAGCAATTCAGTTGTCAAGGAATCCTTGACAACTGCTTCTGATGGCAAGAAATATAAGACTAAATATTATAATCTTGATGTTATAATATCCGTTGGATATAGAGTAAAATCCCTGAGAGGTACGCAATTCCGCCAATGGGCAAATAAAGTGATCAAGAATTATCTAATGAAAGGCTATGCCGTTTCCCAACGCTTTGAACGATTGGAATATCGGATGGCAAAAACAGAGGAAAAGATAGATTTTATTCTTAACACGTCATTGCCTCCAAGAGAAGCAATCGTCTTCGACGGCCAGATATTCGATGCTTATACCCTTATGTGCGATCTCATACGCAGTGCCAAGAACCGTATCATCATTGTGGATAATTATATCGATGATTCAGTATTTCGTCTGCTTGATAAGCGAGCCATAGGAGTGTCAGCCACAATCTTTACTCCTTCCTTAAGCAGGGCACTGCGTCAGGATCTTGAGCGTCATAATGCTCAATATCCTCCGATTGAAGTAAAGACTTTCCGCAGGGCGCACGACCGTTTCCTTATCATAGATGATACAGTCTATCATGTCGGAGCCTCGTTCAAGGACTTAGGCAAAAAGCTGACAGCGTTCTCCAAAATGGAGATAATGACAGCTGACGAACTTATAACTTATCTGGAGTCGTAAAGACAAGATTAAGAAAATTTCAAGTAATATCTTGAATAGTAGTCGGGATATTACCTGACAACCACTGATACCACTCAAAAAAATTGGGTGGTATTTTTATTATCACTAATAATCAAAGATTTACAAAGTCATTTTATTTAAGAGCGCGTTCCTCAAAATTTTCTCGGTCATCTCCTTCTCCTCTTAAGCCGGTTTCTTATTCTTTTTGCAGCCATATAATATCCTACCCAAAACGACTGTAACCCCTATAATCGGAGAAGGATTTGGAAGTAATGAAGATTATATAAAAACACCCAATTTTGACCGTTTTGGGTACAAAATTGGGTGTATATACAACAAAAGCCTGATAATCAGGCTTTCTTGCGGAGAGAGAGGGATTCGAACCCCCGGAGGTGTTACCCTCAACGGTTTTCAAGACCGCCGCAATCGACCACTCT
>JAIDKG010000091.1 GCA_029051525.1 Muribaculaceae bacterium | reverse complement strand
GGGCTTTGGGTGAGCTTTGGGGGCTTGAAGGGCTTGGGAGGGGGCTTCCGATTGCAGAAATTGGAAAATTATTGTTATATTTGTGAGGGCGTTCCTCCGGATGCTGATTCGGATGCAGGCGGGATTACTCAAATTATAAACTATACATGCTATGAGACTTGATAACCGTCGCCGAAGCGACAATATTGTAGACCGTCGCTCTTCGAGCGGTAAGGCCATCGGAATCGGTGGCGGTATATTGGGGGCCATCGTGGTGGCTGTCATTACGTTGCTTTCCGGAGGCGACCTGAGTCAGGTGGCCGGCAACGCCATGCAGGCACTCGGAGGTGGGGAAGGTGTGGAGAGGCGTGCGGCTACTTCCGCGCCCGATGCCGAGGAGCAGCAGCTTTATGAATTGAGTTCAAAAGTGCTTGCCGGAACTGAAGATGTGTGGACGCGCATTTTCGAGCAGGAGGGGTGGGGTGAATATACCGCTCCGAAGATGGTGATATACAGCGGACAGATACAGACCGGCTGCGGGCAGGGAACATCGCAGGTGGGACCATTCTACTGTTCGGCCGACCGGACGGTATATCTCGACCTTGATTTCTTTAAGACTATGCAGCAGCAGATCGGTGCGTCGGGCGATTTCTGTTATGCCTATGTGATAGCGCATGAAGTAGGTCATCATGTGCAGAATCTGCTCGGCACCCTCGATGCCGCCCATCGCAAGATGAACAGTGTCTCCGAACAGGAGGCCAATCAGATAAGTGTGCGCCTCGAACTGCAGGCCGACTTCTATGCCGGCGTGTGGGGTCACACCGACAATGATATGTTTGGTTCAATCGAAGAGGGCGACATCGAAGAGGCTGTCAACGCCGCCTCCAAGATAGGCGATGATTATCTGCAGAAGAAAGCCTACGGCTATGAAATGCCGGAATCCTTCAACCACGGTCGCTCCGAATGGCGCGTCCGCTGGCTCACCAAAGGTCTGCAAAGTGGCGACCCCGCCGACGGCGACACCTTCTCGATAGCCTACAGCCGACTCTAAGAGCATATGCCCTTTTTGCCGGAATTTTATTATCTTTGCGATTGGAATAATTTTTCGTAGCTACTTATTACAACCATGAAGATACTGTTTGAACAGAAGAAACCCGGCAGAAAGTCGGCAGGCATCAAGCCGATAGCTATTGA
Organism: Muribaculaceae bacterium; assembly: GCA_029051525.1. Taxonomy (GTDB): domain Bacteria; phylum Bacteroidota; class Bacteroidia; order Bacteroidales; family Muribaculaceae; genus Lepagella. The sequence goes on along the minus strand of JAIDKG010000091.1, from coordinate 6,654 downwards.
ACTCGACAGCTGTCCCACAACGGTCGGAGAGCTGATAGCCTCGACGGTGCGAAGTCTTGTGTCGGCATTCAACTGTCGGGCCGCGAAGGCCACTGCTGATATCGACGCTGACAATGATACAGCCACGCGACTGTGGGATGAGGAAATATCCAATCTCGCCGAAACCGGACGCGTGGCTTTCGGCATTGTCTACAACGAGCGCGAAGAGGACCCCGAAAAGGCTGTGGCCAACGCTCTGCTGAGTTATGACGATGGTCTGTTTCGTATCTTCATCAACGGCATCGACGCCGGCGAGGCTGCCAATCCGGTGCGGCTCAATGAATCGGATCTTGTGACAGTAGTGAGACTCACGATGCTGTCAGGAAGAATGTGGTGAATTTTATAATACTCAAAACAAAATGAAAGTATCCCGTAGTAAAAGATTCAACGAAATCTGCTCGCCATATATCAGTGAAATATCCGAAAGATGCGAAACGGATACATCACTGCCTGACGAGATAAGAGAACTGGCACGCAAGTTTGTGGCAAGCATAGATATCAACACTTCGAGTGATGACTTCATACGGGAGTTGGAAAAGTATGCCGAAAGCCACGACATCAGTAATATCGACTCAATGGCCGATGGTGAATTAGGTGGGATGATCGACTTCCTGCTCGGAGAGGAGGCCGGAGATATGGTAAAACACTATATCCGGCTTATGCCGCGTCAGTCCTATACCGAAGGGTGGGGTAGACGGTCGCAGCGCACACGGATGTTGAAACCGCACATTTCCAGCCTCTATCAACTTCTCTCCATTACGTTCATTCACCATGCCTCAAAACGCTCGCCGACCGACATATTGAATGGCGGACGCACCCCCGAAGAGGTTAAGGATTTTGAAGATGCCACATTCTATTACCAGGACCTGTGGCTTGCCGCTATGATTATGTCGGGCCATCGGGAATGCATCGACTGGCTATCCGAGGCCATGACCTCAGAGACCAATTTCAAGAAGATGAACTATGAGCATTTCCGCGCCATTGCCAGGAGCGGGAATCCCGCGCTTCTGGAACTTGAGGGCAAACTGCTCATGGCCGCGCGGCTCCAGGAGGGTCTGCGTCAGGCTATCGTGGAGACGATGGACTGTGGCCTGCCGGAGAGTTTCATGCACATCTTCAATGTGATTCGCGACAATAACCTGCAGCGGTTCGCATCGGTGAAGCGTGCTGTGGCCGTAACAACAGGATTGGGCGAACCGGATGCCCCGGAACGTATCACCGACAAATTTATAAATCTGATACATCGCTACCTCACGTCGCCCCACGAAGCCGTAAAGGCCATCGAAAGCGACAGCGCGATGGAAGTGTATCTCGGGCTATGGGCAAGAGGATTCTTCGAAGTTCAGGATACAGTGCCGCTCATAGAAAAACTCATAGCCGAGGCTCCGGCCTATAAAGTAGAGGCGGCGATGCTCTATCTGGAGTGTACTCAACTCCGCTCGATCAATAGCCCACTGGCATGGCTCGCCATCCACTCGCGTCCTGCCGACCATGCCGTTCTGGCCGCAGCGATTCTATACTATCTTCCCGAAGAATCCTACAATCAACCGGGATTCATGCACGTGTGGAACATGCGCACGGCCGAGGAAATCAAAGTGCCGCCGCTCTCCGACTATTTCAAAAGCAAGGAGGAGGCAGATGCTGATTTCGAGCTTATGGCCGGTATTTTCAACGACATGCAAGCTAAGGAGGTGTTCGACCCCTACGTGTTCCCGTGGATTATGTTCACTCTGACACGAGATGCCATAGCCACGCGAATATGCAGACTGGCGATGCTGATCGGCACTCCGGAACTGACCGACCGGGCCATTGACTTCATGGATGCGATGGATCCCTCAAATCGTTCGGCTTATCTCAACGGTCTGATGATGAAACCCACTACACGCAAGCAGGTGAAGTTTCTTGTTGATTCGATGAGCGACCGTTCCGAGGCGGTGCGCGACGTAGCGATTGCAATTGTCAAAAAAATCAATCGCAAGGGGCTCCTCACCGAGGAGGACTACGCGACAATGCGCGATAATCTGCGTCTCAAGGCCGCCGGTATGCGAATAGCCACTATCAGCATACTCGCCGCTCTGCCTGACAAAGATGCCGAACATAACGCACGCCTGCTACTCAACGACAAGTCGGCCGACCGCCGCCTTGCCGCTCTCGACATGATACGTATCTGGCAGGACAAGGGGGAGCGCGCGGCCTTGGCTGAGTCGCTCCTGCCCGATGTGAAGGGTATAGCACGCCCCACTTCAAAGGAGAAAGTGCTTATTGATGCCATCTGCAAGGCCGGAGATGAATTGGAGTCGGGCCACAGCGCGGCCAATGGCTACGGGCTTTATGAACCCGATGGCGAGATCAGTTTCGACATCGCGGCAATGGATACCGACCCCGATATCAGAAGTATCCTCCGGTTTGCCGATAAAAAGAGATATGGCGAGGTGTTGGGGAAAATCATGGAGATGATCAGGCAGAATGCTGACCTTGAATTCGAGAACGAGTATGGGGAGACTCATCGGTTCGGCAACAGGGTTTACATCTCCAACTATAACCTGACAGGTATCGAAGCTCTCGCATTCCCGGAGAAATGGAAAGAGCTTTACCATCGCGAGATAGCCGATGCGACCGACATGCTCCGGCTGAAAATGGCGCGCAACATTACTGATCCCAAACACATAGCGCACATACCGCTGCTCAGCAAGTATTTCGGCGATGATATCACCGAGGATCTGCTTAATGTCAATAACAGTGACGATCCGATGTATAATTCGGCGGTTCGCTCTATCGACACGCTTTACGAAGAATACGGCATGGATGACGAGAGAAACCTGCGCCACCTGATTGCCATAGTCGCCCACATCGCAGCCACTCTCGACCCCAAGGATGTAGTGAAGAAATATAAGCGCTACCGTTGGGGCGATGAAGAGAACATCCCCGTATATTCCGTCAATCCTCTGGCAGCGATAGTGAATCGGCTCCGTAACAGCGACAATATGTCCGACGATCTCTTCCGGTTATCTTTCGCCGTGCGGTATACCTTATGGAAGAAAGCCGGATATGCACATGATACCACTATCCCCGTCAGGGCTGCCGAATATCTCAGGGCCTGGCATCTCGGCATGATATCCGATAGCGATGTGCGCCGCGAACTTTTGGCTCGGGGAAAGGCCTCGGCCGACCTTATGGAGATTCTCTCCGAGATGATTCCGGGAGCGAAATTGGGTGCGGCGTGGCGTTGGAAAAACAAGGATGAACATACCGAACTGACTCCCGACGAGGTGCAGCTGATAACCCCGGCCATTGATACGGTGCTCGACATTGAGCTGCAGCGCGGCGACACACCGACGCAGGTGTCGGAAATCGCCGAGAATATCCGCTGCATTCGCGGCGTGGATTATCTTATGCGAATACTCGCAGGCCTCGGCAAGGAAAAACCGGTGGTGATCGGGTATAATGCCGGCAATGGCAAACGCACCATGTTCAGCCGCTTGCTCGGAGTCAGCATACCCGGCGAAGAGGATAATGCCAAGCGTCTGCGTCAGGCTGCCGCCAAGGCCGGTATCAGCGATGAGCAGCTTGTAGTGGCAGCCATGTATTCTCGCCGATGGCTCGAAATGGTAGAGGAAGCAATCGGATGGAAAGGGCTTACAAGTGCAGTATACTATTTTATGGCTCATACGGGCGAGAGTCTCGACGAGTCGGCAAAATCGCATATATCACGATATACCGGTGTATCGCCCGACGACTTTGCCGACGGCGCGTTTGATCCGGTGTGGTTTCGCGAGGTCTACAAGGCACTGGGCAAGAAGCGTTTCGAGGTGGTCTATAATGCTGCAAGATATATCGCCGAAGGCAACCGGCATACTCGCGCCCGCAAACTGTCGGATGCGGCTTTAGGTATCCTCAAGGCGAAGGATGTGCAGAAGGAAATTGCAGAAAAACGCAACAAAGACCTTGTGGTGGCATACGGACTGATACCACTCTCACGCAACCGACTCAAGGATCTGCGTCAGCGATATGCTCTGCTCTCGAAGTTTGCGAAAGAGAGCAAGCAGTTCGGCGCCCAGCGTCAGGCAAGCGAGGGGCGAGCCGTGAAACTCGCGCTCGACAATCTGGCGCGTACCGCCGGATTCGGCGACTCCGTGCGACTGACATGGTGCATGGAAGCCGATCTGGTAAAAGAGGTGGCTGAATTCCTTGCTCCTGCTGAAATCGACGGTGTGAGATTATGGATAGAACTGGAAACAGGTGTGCCTGAACTCGTGGTCGAGAGCAAGGGGAAACGCCTGCAGAGCATTCCCACGCGCCTCAAGAAAGAGAAATATGTGGAGAAAATGCGCGAAGTCTACAAGCAACTCAAAGACCAGCACACACGAGGCCGCGCACTTCTGGAATCGGCAATGACCGAGGGAGCCGAGTTTACGGCCGAGGAAATCAGACAGTTGCGTGAGAATCCGGTGATATGGAGCCTCCTGTCGCGCCTTGTGCTCAAGAACGCCAACGGATTCGGTTTCCCGGGTGATGACGGCGAATCGCTCATATCGGCCGACGGCGAGATTCTACCGATTGGCGGTAGCGACATCCTCACCATCGCGCATCCCTACGACCTTATGAAGGCCGGCGTATGGAGCAGTTACCAGACAGCCCTTTTCGACCGACAGATGCGCCAGCCCTTCAAACAGGTGTTCCGCGAACTCTATCTACCCGTCGAAGAGGAGAAAGCTCAGTCGAAATCATTGCGATATGCAGGCAATCAGATACTGCCTGCGCGCACAGTCGGAGTGCTCAAAAAGCGACAGTGGACGGTGGATTACGAGAACGGTCTGCAGAAAGTATGCTTCAGCGGCAATGTCACAGCGGTGATGTATGCCATGGCCGACTGGTTTTCTCCATCCGACATAGAGCCGCCGACACTTGAATATGTAGCGTTTTACGACCGCCGGACCTTCGAAAATAAAAATATCGGAGAGATAGAACCCAAGGCGTTCTCCGAGATAATGCGAGATGTAGACCTTGCCGTCAGTGTGGCTCATGCCGGAGGGGTAGACCCCGAGACAAGCCATTCCACCATCGAGATGCGCCGGGCAATCGTGGCACACACTTTGCCGATGTTCGACATAAAGAATGTGGAACTGACAGGCAACTTCGCCAAGATCCGAGGTCACCACGCCTGCTACAATATCCATCTCGGCAGCGGTGTGATACATAAAGAAGGGGGAGCGCACATAGCCGTGCTCCCAGTGCATTCGCAATCGAGAGGGCGCATCTTCATGCCATTCCTCGACGAAGACCCCAAGACAGCGGAGATAATATCCAAGATACTTCTCTTTGCCGCCGACACGAAGATAAAGGATCCCTTTATCCTCAACCAGATTTGACGAAGCCAACCCTGAGTGGCATCCCAAGAATCACACAGCCTATCTTCCGGCTCTGATGGAAGATAGGCTGTGTGTGTGCGTGGGATTAAGAGCGTGTTCCTTCACGGCATCGAAACAGGGGCACGCCTTGGCCACCCCCTTCACATCACGGTGCCCCATCACCGGGAGATTACCATATCGCCCCCGGAGGGTGCGTATCAGCGTGATGATGGTGCGCTTCTGCGCCTCGGTGCGGGTATCCTTCGGATTCCCCTTGGCATCGAGTCTGCCGACGTAGCAGATGGCCACCGAGCGGCGGTTCATCGACTCCTGGGGACAGTGTGCCCCCTCATCGAGATCCTGGCGACCTCGTTGATACGAGCCATCGAGGCGCACCACATAGTGGTAGCCGATACAGCGGAACCCACAGTCGCGGTGCCATCGGTCGATATCGGCCGCCGAGAAATCGGCGCCCTCCTTCGTGGCCGCGCAGTGAATCAGAATAAATTCCGGCTTATTCATAATAGGAGAGAAATTATAAAAAATAAGTGATTATTTTTGAAATATCCTTGGATAATTCAAAAATAATCACTAACTTTGTAATGCAATCAAGAGAGATTGCGGTGAGATTGCCCCTCGCCCAATGAAATAGGAGGGAATAACCCGAAAATCTTGTAAAGCGATGATACAATTTGCGATTACAATCAAGATTTGGAATAAGAAGGTGATACGAATCGAAATTCACCTCTTCAAAATCAAGGAAGGGTTCTTAAGTCCCCGCTGTTGCAGCAGCGGGGCGCCTTCCCCTCTTTTCGGGTTATGATGCAAAGTTAACGATTAATTTTGAATTATGCAAGAGGAAATTAAGTTGGCCGGTGATTCCGGCGCGGAGAGAGAGGAGAGAGAGGAGCGCATCGAGCGGCGCGGCGGTGCCCGTGCCGGAGCCGGTAGGCCGTCGAAACCCGACCGTGTGTGCATGATAGCCAGCAAGGTCACACTGCTGGCTAAAGAGCGGTTGCGAGCCTATGCGGCGGCGCATGGCATCTCTATGGCCGAGGCGCTCAATCGTGTGCTGGAGTCTCTCTGAGAGTGGATGGTGGCCGCTATGCCGGGCGCTTGGCGGCATCGGCCACCATCTGTTATTTCCGCGTCATTTTTTTTGGCGCGGTGACGGCGCTGGCGTTCCAGACCGATGGCGCGGCGCGCCGAGTCGGGGAGATAGTTGCGCGATTCGAGCGATACCCCCTTGAATGCGGGCACTTCCACC
>JAIDKG010000090.1 GCA_029051525.1 Muribaculaceae bacterium | reverse complement strand
CATCCTCCCCAGCCTCTCCCCGACCAGCCTGGTCCTGCGCCGGAGCGCAAGCGAACGGGAGCCCGCTACCCAAGCCAGCACCCGGAGCCTCCCCCCAAAAAAAGGCCCGCTTCCCGAAAATTCAAATTTCCCTCCTCCCCCTCTCTCTCTCCAAAAAAAAATAATCTAAAATCTATTACCATGGATCAGAACAGAATCATCCCCCCCTCAGAGCTTATCATCAATGAGGATGGCAGCGCGTTTCACATCCACCTCCGCCCCGACCAGCTGCGCGACAACATCATTCTCGTAGGCGACCCGGGCCGCGTAGATATGGTGGCATCCTATTTCGATGAAATCGACTATGATGTCTCCTCCCGTGAGTTTCACGCAATTGCAGGCCGCTATAAAGGGAAGGAGCTGCTCTGCATCTCCCACGGCATCGGCCCCGACAATATCGAAATCGTGGTCACAGAACTCGACGCCCTGGCCAATGTGGATTTCGCCACCCGCAAGGTGCGCCCTCAACATCGCACCCTCAGCATGGTGCGCGTAGGCACAAGCGGTTCGCTGCAGGAGGATATCCACATCGGCGACTTCGTGATGGCATCGAAGGGCACAGGATTCGACGGCATTCTCAATTTCTATGCCGGACGCGACTCAGTGTGCGATCTGGAATTCGAGCGCCAATTCATGGCCCACACCGGATGGAGGCCCACATGGGCCGCTCCCTACACCGTAGATGCCGATGCCGAACTCCTCAGCCGCATTGGCCGCGATGATATGATCCATGGATTCACCATCGCCGCCGTAGGCTTCTACGCCCCGCAAGGGCGCATGGTGCGCCTCCCTCTGGCCGACCCCGACCTCAATGAGAAGATCGAATCATTCCGATATCAGGGACGCCCCATCACCAATTTCGAGATGGAATCGGCTTGCCTCCAGGGTCTGGCCCGGCTCCTTGGCCACAAGGCCATGACAGTGTGCTGCATAATCGCCGAGCGTCGCCTCACCAAGGCCAATACCGACTATAAGCCCTCGGTGCGCCGACTCATCGAGACTGTACTCGACCGCTTCTGACACCCCCACCCATCCATAATCCAGCATGAACCTCACATCAGCCGCATCACCGGGCAGATACTGCCCCGATATATATAAGGTGGCCCTCTCATTCCTGAAGGGGGCCACACTCGATGCGCTGCATCAGATTATGGATCGAGGCATCACACTCCCGGATCTCTTCGAACTTCCGGAATCCACCATCTGCGCCATACTCGACCGCTCGCTGCCGGAGCCATTCGACCCCTATCACCGAAGCCAGGCCATGGTATTGGCCGAAAAGGAAATGCGATTTGTAGAGCGGCATCATATCCGCGTGCTATTTGCCGATGAGCAGGATTATCCGATTCGCCTGGCACAGATTCAGTCGCCACCACCGGTGCTCTATATGTTGGGCAAAACCACCCTCAACCAGCCTCACCCCGTAAGCGTGGTGGGCACCCGCATGGTATCACCATATGGAGCCGACTCCACACGTCGCATCACCCGCGAACTCGCCGAGTACTTCCCCGACCTATGCGTGGTGAGCGGACTTGCCTATGGCGTAGACTGCATAGCACATACCACCGCCCTCGAGACGAAAGTAACCACATTGGCCGTCGTGGCCCACGGGCTCGACACCATCTATCCGGCCCAGCACCGCGATCTGGCCCGGCGCATCATCGGCGCCGGAGGCGCAATACTGTCGCAATACCCCTCCGGCACCCGCCCCTTCCGATCAAACTTCCTGGAGCGCAACCGCATAGTGGCAGGAATCTCCGATGCCACCATCGTGATGGAAAGCGAACTAAAAGGGGGAGCCATGTCCACGGCCCGACATGCTTTCGAAGCCAACCGCGACGTATTCGCCCTCCCGGGACGCGCCTCCGATTCCAAATCCACAGGCTGCAACCATCTCATCCGCACTCAGCGCGCCCACCTAATCACCACCGCCGCCGACCTCATCGAGGTCACCGGCTGGCAACCACTCGGCATAAAAGTTGAAGCACGCCACCGCTCACTCTTCCCCGAGCTCGACGGCGACGCCCGACTCATCTACGACTACCTGCGACTCGAACCCGAGCCGCGAGCCATCGACCTCATACATCACCACACCTCCATACCCATGAGCCGACTCATGGCCCTGATCTCCGATCTGGAATTCGACGGAGTGCTCATACGCCACCCCGGCAACCGACTCTCCGTGGCCACCTGAAGTTAGAGCACGTTCCTTAAAATTTCGGGGTCGTAGGGGCGGCGATTTTTGAATGGATTTTGCAAGTCGAATAGAGAGCGCTGCAGCCAAATCTATCAAAGATAGGCCGCAAAAAGCTTGGCCACCTCATCACCTCGGCTCAATTTGCCATCGATAATCATCACGCAGGTCACACAGGCGCGCGTCACCAGACTACCATCAAGTTTCAGAATATCCTGATGGAAAATAAAGCGAGGTCCCTTACGCTCAAGCCACAGTGCACTCACAAACGTATCGCCGCTACGCAGCGACTCGATATACTCAATATCGATTTTTCTCACCACCGCCATAATCCCCTGCTTCTGCAGATCGATAAACGACACTCCGCATGACGCACAGAACTGATGACGCGTATGCTCCATATAATGCAGATAATTAGCATTATTCACAATAGCTTCGGTGTCGAGCTCATAATCCCGCACCTCCATAGCCATCCGATAGCAATACTCCTTCGTTTTCATCTATAATCATTAATTATAAGGATTCATTAATTATAAGGATTCATCCGCCTCCCCTCTCGACCCGACAGACCCTCTGATATGAGCCGAAAGTTCACTCACAAACCCCTCAAAACCCGCTTTGTCCGAGAAAGCCCCGGGAGGCACCAGCATTATACCCCTGCGGTTATCGCGCCATAGCACCACCACCGCACCCATCCCGAGCCGTACAGGATGAAGAGCCGCATATGGCACAATCCTCTCCACAATGCGCTCCTCACAATCCGCATCACGCCTCTCCTCTTCAGCCGCAGCCGGTTTAGAGTCGTCCGGCCACTCATCCATATCATCCCAAAGACTCTTTTTTCTCTTTCGTTTACGTTTCCTCCTCTTCTCACTCCCCCAATCATCATCCTCATCCCCGGCCGCTTCCTTGCAGTCACCATCACCGCCATCGGCGGCGGCGCGGGTCCAGATACGTATCAGCACCCCTTCGGAATGAAGCGAAAGTGTATGAGGCAACACATTGAAAGCGCAATCCCCATCAAGAGCATAATTCACATAGAGCAGAGCCATAACCATCGGAGCCACAATCAGAAGCACCATCAGGCCGCAGATAAACCACCGCACATCATCGACCGCAAACGCAGCAGCCACTCCGGCCACCACCACCGTCAGCAGACCTATAGCCCACCATCTGCCATGAAGCATGAACAGATGCCTCAGCACCACCCCCTGACCTACTGCAAACCGCCCGCTATCCACTGTAACCGCCACAATACTCAGAATTTAATCTCGCCTGCATCACGGCGCGAGGATATGACACGATAGGTCTCACGGTTACGCGGCACGAGTGTCTGCAGATACCCCGTACCCTCCGCGTTGCTCAACACCCGCAGGTCAATATATTTCGTATTTCCGCCACGACGCGGCGGAAACACCTCGCCACGACGAGCCTTCACCAGATTCCCCATCGGAGAAGTCCCATCCGGTCCGATGCCGCGCAAATCCTCACGCACACCCGCAGGATGACACCACACCGGCACAATCTCCGCACATGGAGGATAGCCCAATCCGGTCCACATCACATACTGAGGCACTATATCGGCAGCCCTCACCGAATCAATATCCGCCACAGGCGCCACACCCTCTATCACTACCGTAGCCGTCGACTTATAGCGGGGAATGAAATCCTCATCCACCACCCAACGCTCACTACCGGCCAGAGCATCCTCCCGGCGCACATCATGATAGAAACTCCTCGACACATCCTCCGTCAGATACTCGGCCGAAATCTTACCCTCACTCTTCAGCACCGGACAGATCATATGCTCCGCATTCGCCTCACGCACATATCCATAGCCCTCACCCTCACGGCCAGAATGACTGTAATTAGTGCGTATCAACACCCCATCCGGAGCATCAGCAAGATCATACTTCACATATGAATCATTATTGGTCTCGAAAAATGCACCATTGCCCGCAGCGTCAATCACACCGAAATTCGCCTCCACCCCCATCGGACGCGGCAACTGACGCAACAACTCCTCAAAATCATCCACACTCCGACACGTGCGCAGGGCGATAGTCATCACATATCCCTCACGATCCATCTGACGCTCCGGCACACGGTCATTCTTAATATTATAAGAGGCAGTATTCATAACCGCAAAACCCACCTCATTCATACCGGTCCACGCCTCGCGAAGCTCCCTGTCGGCCGCATTGAAGAGCGCCACATAAGAATAGCCCCCGTCAGTGCCGGCCACATACTCCACCTTATTGTCGATTGTCGACGTGTCACGATGCTTCCAAAGCAACGGACGCCCAGAAGCCGAAGCATCCGCAGAAACGATTGCGCTCGTACAGGCATCGGCCTCAAGCCCCGCCGCACACATCACCACCGCCACACCCAAAGCAAGCAACCGGCGACCACAGAAAAAAGAAATCATAATAGCAAGTTAAAACAAATAAAACCCCGTCCACGTTATGTAGAATGTGTCCTGCGCCCGCAGGCGGCACTAACATCCGCCACAGACCCCGACACAGACAGAGTGACCACAAAATTACTCACAAATCCCTAAAAATCCAAATAAACCATGACACTACCCAAAGACCCCGCGATGCTATACAGCATCATCAACATGAAACTCCGCGACCAATACACCGACCTCAACGACCTCTGCGCCTCACTCGACATCGACCCCGCCGAGCTAACCCGCACCCTCGCCGCCGCCGGCTACCACTACGACCCCGCCACCAACTCCCCTGTCA
>JAIDKG010000009.1 GCA_029051525.1 Muribaculaceae bacterium | reverse complement strand
GGGTTTTTTGGGGGCGGGGGGGGGGGCGGGGCCCCGGGGCGGCCGGGGGTGCGGGGTGTTTGTGGTCTGAGTGGGCGGCCGGGGCCGCCTGGTCCGACTCCGGGGCGGGGGAATGGAGGGAGGTTTTGATGGTGCGAAGTTACAAAAAAGATGTGGATGGTGCAAATTTTTTGGGTGATATAAAGCACTTTTATATAATAAGTTATAATGCTTGACGTAGTAAAGACGTAGTGGCTTGGAGTGTGGGCGTGGCTTTGAAGTAGTGGATTTTTTTGCGGGTTTGCGAGGCGATTCTAATTTTGCAGGCGAATCCCGGTGGGGAGCCGCGCTGCATGATGCGGATATCTTACCGTGGATTCTGCCATGAAGACCTCGGCGCCTGCGAAAGAGAGATGGAACGGGCGGGGTCGAAGCCGCAGAGCGAAAGAATCAAATTAATCAAACCTAACACAAACCAACAGTAATGAACAAACCATTCCTGACCCTGCTTTTGGCCTTGGGGTGTGGCGGAGCGACCGCAATGGCGCAGCACACGGTGAAAGGCACAGTGGTAGATGAGACCGGCGAACCTCTGATAGGGGTGAGCGTGAGTGTGGCCGGAACCCACACCGGGACTGTGACCGATATCGATGGTCGCTATACTCTTGAGGATGTGCCGGCCTCGGCGACTCTCAGTTTTTCGTATGTGGGTATGTCGCCTCAGTCGGTTATGATAGATGACCGCAATGTGATCGATATCCGCATGAAAGAGGATAGCCTTCATCTCGATGAACTTGTGGTGATTGGCTATGGTTCGGCCAAGGCAAAGGATCTGACCTCGCCGATTGTGACGGTGAGCGGTGATGAGATTTCCGGCATTCCGTCGTCGTCGCCTATGGGAGCTTTGGCCGGAAAGGTGCCGGGTGTGAATGTGATTAATTCCGGTGCTCCGGGTGCGGGTCCTACGGTCCAGATACGCGGCATCGGTTCTTTCTCGGCCGCTGCACCGCTCTATGTGGTGGATGGAATGTTCTATGACGACATCAACTGGCTCAACAATGACGACATCGAAGACCTTTCGATTCTTAAAGATGCGTCGGCTGCTGCCATCTATGGTGTGAAGGCTGCCAACGGTGTGGTGCTGGTGACCACCAAGAAGGGCACCCGCCATCAGGCTGCCAAGGTGACATATAATGCCTATGTGGGTGTGCAGAAGGCCACGAAGCTGCTTCAGATGTGTAATTCGCATGAATATGCACAAATGTTGATGGAGGCCAACCCTGAGGCCTATTCAAGTTTTCTGGAGGCATCGGTGGCTCGATATGGCGGTGATATGGCATCGCTGACGTTCGGTGCCGACACCGATTGGTATGCCGAGCTTCTTCGTCCGGCCGTGATGACGAATCATAACCTGAATGTGAGCGGCGGTTCTGACCGTGCCACATATTCGGTCGGCATGAGCTATCTTTACCAGAACGGTATCATGAAAGCCGACAACGACTACTCCCGCCTCAACTTCCGCGCTCAGGTGGACTATGAGGCCACCGATTGGCTTAAGGTGGGATTCAACGGCGTATTCTCCTCAAGCACACAGAACAATGCCAATGCCTCGGCATGGCAGCAGGCATTCAACATGCCTTCGATAATCCCGGTCTATGACAGCACATCAGAGGCAACTTATCCCGAGAAGTTCGCATCGCCCGAGTCGGTAGGATTTACCAACAACTTCTACAATCCCGTGGCCTCGGCCTACTACAACAAGGCGCGCAACCGCAACTATCAGGCCATGACCAACTTCTTTGCCGACTTCACCATCCTGCCGAGTCGCCTTGACTTCCGCACAAGCTATGGCTTCGACTATGCCTCTACGCAGGCCCGCATCATGGAGATACCCTATTATGTGAGCAATGTGCAGCACCGTGAGGAGTCGCAGCTCACACGCGAAGACAGCCAGTGGCAGAAATGGGCATGGGACAATGTGCTCACATATAAGGATCATTTCGGTGTGCATGGATTTGGTGCGATGGTGGGTTACTCGATGCGCCAGGAGGGTTATCAGTTCCTGAAGGGTGTGGCTCAGAATGTGCCCTGGGAGAATGAGAAATGGTGGTATCTCAGCAATGGCAACGGCGACACCACCCGAGCCGAAGACAACGGCACACTCTTCCGCAGCCAGAGCTACTTTGCCCGTGTGAACTATGATTACGCCGACCGCTATCTGCTCATGGTAACATTCCGCGCCGACGGCTCATCGAAGTATCAGGAGCGCTGGGGCTACTTCCCCTCAGTGGGAGCGGCATGGAATATCACCAACGAGGATTTCATGATCGGACAGACATGGGCCGACTATCTGAAACTGCGTGCCTCATGGGGTATGCTCGGAAATGACAAGGTGGCCGCATCCGACGGATTCGCATCAATCACGACAGGCAACGGAGCGTCGGGCATCTTCGGTTCGCTGGCCGGCACAGCCGGTGTGCCGGTGCCCGGATATTACGACAACTCCTTCTTCAGCTGGCTCCGCTGGGAGAAGGTCAATGAGACCAATGTGGGTGTGAGCTATGCCACTCTCGGCAGCCGACTGACAGCCGATATCGACTGGTTCTACCGTCTCACCACCGATGCAGTAATCTCACCGCAGACCCCGATCTTCGGCACTGCATTAGCAGGCAACTGGGGCAAGATTCTCAACACCGGTTTCGATATTTCGGTGGGCTGGAAGGATGCCGTGGGCGACTTCCGCTATTCAATCTCGGCCAATGTATCGACACTCCACAACGAGGTGAAGTCGCTGCGCGGCGGATTGCAGAGCATCATCGGCGGCCGCACCATCAACATGGTGGGTGAGAAGATGAATTCCTTCTATGGCTACGAAGTGGCCGGCATCTACCAGACCCAGGCCGAAATCGACGCCGATCCCGTGGCAGTGGCCAATGGCCTTGAGCCGGGCGATTTCCGCTATCGCGATGTCAACGGCGACGGAGTGATCGACGGCGACGACCGTGTGACCCTCGGCTCCTACATCCCCACCGTCAGCTACGGTCTGAACTTCAATTTCTCATGGCGCAACCTTGATTTCGGTCTGAGCACATATGGCCAGGCCGGAGCGAAGATGTTCAACCGCAAGCGTCAGCTCCGCTTCTCGCAGAGCAACTACAACTTCGACCACAATCAGTATGAGAACCGCTGGACAGGTGCCGGCACCACCAACGAGTATCCCTCGGCCAAGGCGCTGACCAAGAGCTGGAATGTAAGCTCCTCGGCCACATCGACCAACAGCTACTTCGTGGAATCGGCCGACTTCTTCCGCATCCAGAATATCAGCGTGGGCTATACCTTCCGCAATATCCGCATGGGTGCCTACACTATGCCGGCCATACGCCTGAGTCTGGCCGCCGACCGCCCCTTCTCCTTCTTCAGCGCCAATGCCTTCTCGCCCGAACTCAGCGGCAGCGAGGGTGCCGAGGGATGGGATACCCAGGTATATCCTCTGAGCTCGACCTATACATTCGGCATCGAGGTGGATTTCTAAACTCTCTTCACAACCAATCGAAATGAAAACTCAGATGAAAACAATCGCAACAAAAATATCGGCCATCCTTCTGGCCGGCGTCTCGATGGCCGGACTGCAGTCGTGCGACTATCTCGACATCGAACCTGAAAAGACCCTCCCCGGCGAGAGTGTGGACTATACCCGCACCGAGGAGATGTATGAGGCAGTGAGCGGCTGCTATGCAGCCGTGCGCACCTACAACATGCACTGGATACTGAATCTGCTCACCGTGATTCGCGACGGCGATGTGTGGTCGGGCCGCACCGACGACCAGGGCGACCTGGTGACTATGGGCAACAGCTACATCTACAACAGCGCATGGTGGGGCATCAATGAGACATGGCGCAACTATTATCAGATAATCCGCATCTGCAATTCCGCCCTGTTGAGTCTCGATGAGTATGAGACACATATCACCTCGGAGGATGACATGAAGCGTTGCCGCAGCTATCGCGGCGAGGTGAAGATAATCCGTTCGCTCGCATATTACCGTCTGGCGCAATTCTTCGGCAATGTGCCTATCCTTGCCGATAATTATCAGACCGATTACACCCCCTCGGAGCGGAATGTGGTCTATGAGTATCTGCTCCGCGACCTCGACTATGCCATGACCTACACTCCGAAGGTGCGTCCCAACCAGATGGAGCATGTAGGCGCCTTCTCGGGATATACCGCACAGGCACTTGCAGCCAAGGTATATCTCCAGATGGGGAATTACGAGAAGGTGGAGGAACTCACCGACGGCATGATTTCCAGTGGCCTTTTCACCCTCTATAACGACTACTATCAGCTCTGGAAGATACCCGGACGACTCTGCGACGAGTCGCTGGCCGAATGTCAGGTGACAGATTTCGGTATGGGGTCGGGCGATTATATCGGTGTAGACCAGTTCTTCAACTGCGCCGGACCGACCATCTCCAATCCCAACACCACACTGCAGAGCACCGGCGGCTGGAACTTCGTGGGCTACTTCGATTCATTCTACGACTGGGCGATCGACCGTGGCGAGACAGTGCGCGCCACCACCACATTCCTCGTGGGTGGCACCGAGACCCCCTCGGGCGACTATGTGGCACCTGCCGGCAATGCCAACAACACCAATATCTGGAACGGCAAATGGTATCTCCCCTTAGAGCAGATCACACCCGGCCGCACAGAATATGGATGCAACAATAATGTGCGTATACTCCGCTATGCCGATGTGCTGCTGATGAATGCCGAGGCTAAGGTGCGGCTCGGGCGCAATGGCGATGAGCCGTTCAATGCCGTGCGCCGACGTGCGGCTATGCCGGAGCTGAGAAATGTGGATGTGGATATGATTCTTGACGAGCGCCGCATGGAGCTATGTTGCGAATGGGGTGAGCGTTATGCCGACCTGGTGCGCACCGGAAAGGCGGCGCAGGTGCTCGGTCAGAAAGGATGGTCGCCCGACAAGACTTACTTCCCGATACCCTCGGAGCAGCTTGACCTTGCTCCCGAGCTGATGAATCCTCCTTATACATCACTTGAGCGATGATAAATGTAAAATCAATGTTGCTCCTCATGGCCATCGGTGGCGGGGCGCTGCTGAATGTATGCTGCGCCCACACCGATGCCCCGGCCGGGGAGAATAAGCCATCGAGCTCGCCCCCCTCCAAGGAGATGACCGATGAGGAGATGCTCGACTGGCTGCAGCGGGAGCACTTCAACTATATGTGGGATGGGGCGGAGCCTGTGTCGGGACTTGCGCCGGAACGCATCCATATGGATGGTGTATATCCCGAGAATGACCGGGATGTAATCACTACCGGAGGCTCCGGATTCGGTATCGCCGGACTCATCGTGGCCATCGATAGAGGCTTTATAAGCCGCGGAGAGGGGGTGGAGCGACTGGCCCGGATAGTGGATTATCTCGGTCGCGCCGACCGATTCCACGGTGTGTGGCCGCACTGGCTTGACGGCCCTACGGGTAGCACAAAACCGTTCGGACAGAAAGACAACGGCGGCGACCTCGTGGAGAGTTCATTCCTGATGACAGGGCTTCTCGCTGCGCGTGAATACCTGAAAGATGGTAATGAGAAGGAGCGTCAGGTGGCCGCCGATATCGACCGGCTCTGGCGCGAGATGGAGTTCGACTGGTATACGAAAGGTGGCGAGGATGTGCTATACTGGCATTGGTCGCCCGACTATGGCTGGGAGATGAATTTCCCGCTGGAGGGTTACAACGAGTGTCTCATAGCATATATCCTGGCGGCTTCATCGCCCACTCATGCGGTGCCGGCATCAGCCTATCACAACGGATGGGCCCGCGGCGGTGGCATCGTGAGCGATGCGCAGTTTATGGGGCTCCCGCTCCTGTTGAGCTATAATGGGGCAGAACAGACCGGCGGACCGCTCTTCTGGAGCCATTACTCCTTCATAGGTCTTGATCCCACACATCTGAAAGACCGTTATGCCGATTATGGCGAACTGACACGCAATCATGCCCTTTCAGACTATCGCTACTGTGTGGCCAATCCGAAAGGCTATGCCGGATATGGAGAGGATTGCTGGGGACTGACGGCCTCCTATTCCCCCGATGGATATTCGGCTCATTATCCGGGCAATGACCTCGGGGTGATAACCCCCACGGCGGCACTATCATCGTTTCCCTATACTCCAGAAGAGTCGATGCAAGCGGCACGCTATTTCTATTCCAAAGGGGAGCGGCTGCGAGGGAAGTATGGTTTCTACGATGCCTTCAGTGAGGAGCGCAATTGGTACACACCGCGCTATCTGGCCATCGACCAGCTCACGATTGCCCCGATGATCGAGAATTACCGCAGCGGACTGATATGGAATCTGTTTATGAATGCGCCGGAGGTGCGCGCCGGGCTTGAGGCATTGGGATTTTCGACTACCGGAGAATCGACAGGTGCACTGACAGGCTCAAAATAAATGAAATGACTATGAAATCAGGAAAAATGATTTTGGCATCGATGGTGATGGCAGGTGCGGCGGGGACATTCGCCGCATCAGCCGCCACCGACGGCGATGCGATGCACACATATATAGAGAATCTGATGGGGCGCATGACCCTTGAGGAGAAACTCGGACAGCTCAACCTCCCTGCCAGCGACGACATAGTAACCGGTCAGGCCAAGAGCAGCAACATCGGCGCGATGGTGGCTGCCGGAAAGGTGGGGGGAGTGTTCAATATCAAGGGAGTCGCAAAGATCCGCGACCTGCAGCGAGTGGCGGTAGAGGAGAGCCGGCTCGGGATACCGTTGCTGTTCGGCATGGATGTGATTCATGGCTATGAGACGGTGTTCCCCATCCCCTTGGCACTCTCCTGCTCATGGGACACGGTGGCTATCGAGCGCTCGGCGCGTATAGCGGCTATCGAGGCTTCGGCAAGCGGTATATGCTGGACGTTCAGCCCGATGGTGGATATATGTCGCGACGCCCGCTGGGGACGTGCCTCGGAGGGTTCGGGCGAGGACCCGTGGCTTGGCTCGGCGATAGCGCGTGCGATGGTGCGCGGCTATCAGGGTGAGTCGATGAGCCGCAACGACGAGATAATGGCCTGCGTGAAGCACTTCGCTCTATATGGTGCCCCCGAGGGTGGTCGCGACTACAATACGGTGGATATGAGTAGGCAGCGGATGTATAACGAATACTTCCCCCCCTACAAGGCCGGAGCCGATGCCGGAGCCGGGTCGTTCATGACCTCCTTCAATACGGTGGATGGTGTGCCGGCCACAGCCAACCGCTGGCTGCTGACCGATGTGCTTCGCGACCAATGGGGTTGGGATGGATTCATAGTGACCGACTATACTGCCATTTTAGAGATGATCGACCATGGACTGGGCGACCTTCAGCAGGTGTCGGCTCGTGCGCTCAAGGCCGGAACCGACATGGATATGGTGGCCGACGGGTTTAACGGCACTCTGGCGGCGAGCCTTCGTGAGGGACTCGTGGATATGGGTGAGATCGACGCGGCTGTGCGCCGTGTGCTTGAGGCGAAATATCGTCTCGGACTCTTCAGCGACCCCTATAAATATATAGATGAGGAGCGAGAGAAACGGGATGTATATACCGATGCCCATCGCAAAGAGGCGCGCCGCATAGCCGCCGAGACATTCGTGTTGCTCCGCAACGAGGGGAATCTTCTCCCTCTGCGCAAAGAGGGACGGATAGCCGTGATAGGTCCGCTCGGCGACACACGTGCCAACATGCCCGGCACATGGAGTGTGGCCGCTGCATTCGACCGCTACAAGAGTCTTTATGAGGGTATCCGTGATGCCGTAGGCGACAAAGGAGAGGTGGTATATGCCAAAGGGTCCAACCTCACGGCCGATCCCGAGCTTGAGGCTAACGCCACACTGTTCGGTCGCGAGATGCGCGATGCCCGCAGTGAAGAGGAACTTCTGGCCGAGGCTCTTGAAGTGGCAGCCGGAGCGGATGTGATTATAGCCGCTCTCGGAGAGTCGTCGGAGTTCAGCGGAGAGTCATCAAGCCGCACCGACATCACACTTCCCGACACCCAGCGCCGTCTGCTTGAGGCACTTCTGGCCACCGGCAAACCTGTGGTGATGCTCAACTTCGCAGGGCGTCCCACCGTGCTGAGCTGGGAAAGCGAACATGTGGATGCCATACTCAATGTGTGGTTCGGAGGTTCGGAAGCGGCCGATGCCATAGCTGATGTAGTGTTTGGTGAAGTAGCGCCTTCCGGAAAACTCACCATGTCGATGCCACGCAACGTAGGTCAGTTGCCGATATATTACAATCACTTCAATACAGGGCGTCCGAAATCCGACGACACCAAGTTTGAGAAATTCCGCTCCGGATATATCGACTCTCCAAACTCACCGGTTTATCCCTTCGGTTACGGCCTCAGCTACACAGATTTCAGCTACGGCGCGTTGACTCTTTCCGCCGACGAGATCGGAGCCGGGGAGAGGCTCAAAGCAAGTGTCACCGTGACCAATACCGGCTCGCGCGATGCCGACGAGGTGGTGCAGCTTTATATCCGCGACCTTGTAGGTAGCTCGGCGCGCCCCGTAAAAGAGCTGAAAGGATTCAGCCGCGTGAACCTGAAGGCCGGCGAGAGCCGCAGAATAGATTTCGAGATAACTCCCGAAATGCTGAAATTCTATAATTTCGATCTTGAGTTTGTGGCCGAGCCGGGAGAATTCGAGGTGATGGTAGGTCCCGACAGCGAGCGAGTGCAGTCGCAGCGTTTCCGCCTGAAGTAACTCGATAGGGCCTCATAGAAACCTTAATTGAAAATTTCATAACCACTGAGCCGCACCGGGAAATATCTGCCCGGTGCGGCTCCTTATAGTATTGTGTCGGAGTATATCGCGATAAGTTAAGAATGATGAGTTGGGTCAATGTATAGTAAACGTCCCATAAACCGCCTTGCCTGACAGGTAGGGCGGTGTTAATTTTGCGGAGTAATCAAAAACATGGATTA
>JAIDKG010000089.1 GCA_029051525.1 Muribaculaceae bacterium | reverse complement strand
CTCGTGGGCTCGGAGATGGGTATAATAGACAGGCTCCGGGATGGGGCGGTAGGATTTGGGCACTTCGTGCGGCTGGAGCGCAGTGCGGCATATCTCCTGTACTCTCTCCATCGGAGGGTGGCCGGCGCAATCGGGCCATTCGATGATGAGGAGCACTGCGGCCCCCCATTTCGGATCGGGAATCGATGATATCATCACAGCTGTAATTCCTAATGGCGCAAGGAGGGGTTGGAGCCGGCTCTCTAACTCTTCGGGGTGCACTTTGCGACCACCGGTTATGATCACATTGTCGGCCCGTCCGCGGAGTGTGAAACTGCCGTCGGGATGCAGGTCGACGATATCATTGGTCACAATCTGCTCGGTGGCTTGGCTCCCGTCGGGGAGTGTGGCGCCCAATGGTTGGGTGATGGTGAGGCATCCACGCTCATCGGTGGCCACCTCAATTCCGGGGAGTGGATGGAAGGGTTGAGGAGGGTAGGCCACACGGCGCAAGGCGATGTGGGAGGCAGTCTCGGTCATGCCATATGATTCCCAGGCCTTTAGCGGAGAGGTGGCAATGCGCCGGCGCAGATCCGCATCGATCGGAGCGCCACCTATCAGCCATATTGTAGAGTCCATGAGAAGAAGGTCGGGGCGCTCAAGCACGTGAAGCATCTGTGAGGGTACCACGGCCACTAAAGCCGGTGCATCGTCAGGATTTGCGCAGGGTATCTCGGGATGATTGGAGGGTGTCTCCCACGTGAGCCGCAGCCCGCACACTTCGCTCCTGACTGCCATCATCTTTCCCCCGATGAAATCGGGGGATATGCAGGAATGGAGTCGGTCGGCCTCCGAGAGACCGAAGAATGCCACGGTGCGCAGAGCGCTAAGCCTCATCATACTCTTCGGGAGCATAATCTGCTTCGGGCTACCGGTAGAGCCCGAGGTATGTACCGGGCAGAGGGGCGACTCATCGCGCCATAGAGCGATAAACTCCGGATAGGTCATGCTTTCCAGTCGAGGTTGATAAACTGATTGTCATCCAGCGGGGCATCGGGGAGGAAATGCATCCGGTCGCCTTGCAGGGTGATGGGAAGCTCAAAATTATTGGTGAAAAGAGCTCCGGTGCCAAGTCCCTGCGGTAGTGGATTGGAGAAAGTGGCGGCAAACTGAGCAATCGCATTGAGACCTACATTTGATTCCAGAGCCGATGTGATCCACCAGTCTATACCCAGATCGGAGGCGGCTGCAATCCAGTCGGATGCACCCGAGAAACCGCCGCAGAGGGCCGGTTTCAGTACGAGGAAAGCCGGGCGGATGTAATCGATCAGCTGTCGGCGTTCTTCGGCCGAGGGAATGCCGATAAGTTCCTCATCGAGAGCCACCGGCACCGGTGATACCTGGCAGATGAAGCGCATCAGTTCGGCGTTGCCGGCCGGGATGGGTTGTTCGATTGAATGCACTCCGAGGTCGGCGAGTTGCTTCAGCACCGGGAATACATTATCCATATTGAAGGCGCCGTTGGCATCTACGCGTATGGTGAGTTGGTCGGGGGTATAACGGTTGCGGATCTCCCGGATAAGGCTCACCTCCTCCTCCCATGCGAGGGCGCCGATCTTCAGTTTTATGCACTTGAAGCCCGCGTTGATTTTCTCCTCCATGCGGCGGTGCATCTCCTCATGGTTTCCCATCCATACGAGGCCGTTGATTTCGATTGAGCTTTGGCCGGAGGTGAAATCGGATTCGAAATAGCGGCGATGTCCACGCGAAGAGAAATCTCGTAGCGCCTGTTCCAGACCGAACTGGATTGAGGAATGGCGCGACAGGTCGGTGGGGCGACCGATGGCGATGTTGGCCAGAAGTTCGATTAGTTTGTATTCGTAGCGGTGGTCGGCTTCCGGGGAGAGGCCCGGGAATACGGCTGCTTCACCTATGCCGAAGACTTCGGGGTGGCGTTCGTCCCAGATTTTTAGGAGGTAGGTGGGTTTTTGGGTCATTGTTTCGCGCGAGGTTTTGGCCGGGGAGCGGAACTTTAGCATGTAGGGGCAGATGGCTAATCGCATTTTTGGGATTTTTGGGATTTTGGGGCTTGGGG
>JAIDKG010000088.1 GCA_029051525.1 Muribaculaceae bacterium | reverse complement strand
GCACTCCACCTGCCTTGAAACAGCGGCTCAGCGCCGCGACCGTACTTCCTGACAGATCTGCCTATCCGAAAAAGAAACATAATTACAATAAATTCAACATCATGTTAAAGCTCAAACTTACCTCACTATTAGCCATGCTGGCGTTAGTGGTGCCGATGCTCAAGGCCGACCCCGTGACCTCCGAGCCCTCACCGCTCTACGACAACAGCAAGGATGTCGTGATCTTTTTCCATGCCGATGAAGGCGACAAGGGGCTGGCCAACCAGCCGGAGACAACCGCCATCTACGCTCACACCGGTGTGATTACCGACCAGTCAAAGAATGACACCGACTGGAAATACGCTCCGAAATGGGGTGATAATTCCGAAAAGTATCTGATGACCTACGTGGCGCCCAACCTCTACTCGCTCAAGATTGGCGACATACGCGAATTCTATGGCATCACCAATACCAATGAGGTGATCAAGAAACTCGTATTCGTATTCCGCAATGCCGCCGGCACAAAGGAGGGTAAAGGGAAAGGTGGCGCCGACATCACGCTTGATGTGATCTCCACCGCTCTGCAGATCGATTTCACCAAGAGCGTGGAGGGTCTCACCGTGACCAGCGCCGACCCGCAGGTGAAACTCGTGCTCTCGGCCAATCAGCCGGTGGACAGAATGTGGATCACCGTCAACCTTGAGACTATGGCCGAAGCCAATGACACCGACCGCCTCGAATATACGCTCCAGTGCGACAAGAAGGGACGCTACAACATCTATGGCAACGTGGAGAAGGATGGCCGCACCATCTCGCGCTCCTATATGCTCACATATGTGGATGCTGCCGAGAAGAAGGAGTATCCCGGCGGTGTGCCCAAGATGGGCACCGTGCGCAATGCCGACGGCAGCGTGACTTTCTGTCTGGCCGCTCCCCTCAAGGAGTCGGTGGAGCTTATCGGCTCCTGGTTTGACTACGATGCCGAGAAGGCTATCCCCATGTATCTCCACGACTACGACGGCCAGCGCTATTTCTGGACCACCGTGGAGGGCCTCGACGCCGACAAACCCTACATGTACTACTTCCTCGTAGACAACAACTACAAGGTAGGCGACCCCTACGCACGCCTCGTGCTCGACCCGAGCAACGACAAATATATCCCGGCCGAAGTATATCCCGATCTCCCGGAGTTCCCCACTCAGATCGGCAATGTATCGCTCGCCGTATATCAGGAGAATCTCAACGACTACACCTGGACCGACGACAACTTCAAGCCTGTGGCCAAGAAGGACCTCGTGATCTATGAGCTCCTCTTCCGCGATTTCACCGGCACCGAGGGTAAAGCCAAGGGCGATGGCACCGTGCGCGAGGCCATCAAGAAAATCCCATACCTCAAAGAGCTGGGCATCAACGCTGTGGAGCTGCTGCCCATCAATGAATTCAACGGCAATATCTCCTGGGGCTATAACCCCAACTTCTATTTCGCTCCGGATAAGGCCTACGGCACACCCGACGACTACAAGGAGTTTATCAACACCTGCCATGAGAACGGCATCGCCGTGATCCTCGACATGGTGTTCAACCAGACCGACTGGCAGCACCCCTGGTATGTAATGTATCCCGCGGGCCAGAACCCGATGTACAATGCCGATGCTCCCCACGCCTACAGCGTGCTCAACGACTGGAACCAGGGTCATCCCCTCGTGCGCCGCCAGTGGAAGGATGTGGTGAAATACTGGATGGAGGAATACCACATCGACGGCTATCGCTTCGACCTCGTGAAGGGTCTGGGCGACAATGATTCTTATGCCAACAACGGCGATGCCGCCACTAATGCCTATAATGCCACCCGCGTGGCCAACATGCGTGCCATTCAGGAGGCCATGAATGAAGTAAACCCCGACGCTTATTTCATCAACGAAAACCTGGCCGGTGCCAAGGAGGAGAATGAGATGGCCGAAACCGGAATGCTCAACTGGGCCAATGTCAATGATGCAGGTTGCCAGTATGCAATGGGCTTCAGCTCCAACTCCAACCTCAACCGCATGTATGCCAAGAATGACAGCCGCACCATCAATTCGACCGTGGCCTATCTTGAGTCGCATGATGAGCAGCGTCTGGCCTACAAGCAGCTCAAATACGGCAACACTCAGGTGAAGAACAACCACACCATCGCCTGCCGCCGACTCGGCTCGGCTGCCGCCCAGATGATTCTCGTGCCGGGCGCTCATATGATCTGGATGTTCTCTGAAATGGGCAACGCCCAGAACACCAAGAATGCCGACGGTGGCAACAATGTCGATCCGAAGATCGTGAACTGGAATCTCCTCGACGACCCCGACAACCGCGGTCTGATGGAGAACTACAGCAAGCTCATCGGTCTGCGCACCCTCAACCCCGACCTCTTCGACGTGGAGGCCGGCGCCTCATTCTCCATGACCTGCGGCCCCTCCAACTGGGGCAACGGCCGACTGATCCGCGCCAACACAGCCGATAAGGAGCTGATCTGCGCCATCAACCCCAACATCGACAAGGAGATCACAATCTCCACCCCCTTCTCGTTTGAGCCGTTGCGCTATGTGATCGCCGCCCAAAGCTACGGCATCTGGGGCGATTTCTCCGCTACCGAGGGTACTATCACAGTTCCGGCCAACTCCTTTGTGGTCGTGGCTACTTCCGACCTCAGCGAGGTTGAGACTCTCACAGTGGCTCCCGAGCAGGTGCTCTGCGCCCATGGCGACAAGGGCTCTCTGGTGGTGACTTCGGCTCCGGCCGGAATCGAGGTCTACGACCTGGCCGGTATGCGCCGCTTCGCCACTGAGAGCAGCACCGCCAACGTCGAGCTCCCCGCCGGCATCTATCTGGTGCGCTCGGGCAGCGAGACCGCCAAGGTGGCTGTGAAGTAAATTACCATCATCATTATATGCCGAGACAGGCGCGCTCCATGACGGAGGGCGCCTGTCTCTCTTTTTGATGGTTTTTAAGTATTTACCCCTCCTCTTTTAACTTTAATCAACCAATATGCACCCCTCCGGGGCGTTTTCTATTCGGTTGCCTTAATCAAATGACCCCGGCGGGGCCGGCGGCCGTGAGGCATCCCGCCTCTCCCGGAATTGAAAACATGAATTGTCTAAATTTTGGGTTATATACATTAGTAATTTCTATCTTGCATGGGAGCCCGGCAGCCTCCGACGCGCTACGAGCGCCCCATGTGCCCCGGTCCGGACGTCGCGATGACGCCCGGACCGTGCGGCTTTCAGACCCAACTATACAACCCTTACCCCTTTCTCAATCAGAATTTTTTATTAACTTTGTAACAGAAGTCGTTTAAGACCTCCTAAGTAACACCCCTACTCCTCATTACCCTCATGACTCAGAGCAGCAACAACTCTCCAATCCAACCGATGACAACCGATGATCTCCGCATCTTCGAAGCCTACCGCCATATGCGCGAGGCTTATATGCGGAGTAATCACCGGCGCAGAGTGGAAATTATCGAAAAAGCTTTCCGCTTCGCCTTTACAGCTCATCGACACATGCGCCGGCGCAATGGCGACCCCTATGTGCTGCATCCCATCGCCGTGGCGCGTATCGCCGTGGAGGAGATGGGACTCGGCTCTACATCCATTTGCGCAGCACTGCTCCATGATGTGGTGGCCAATTCCGACTATACCCACGATGATATCCATGAGGCTTTCGGTCCGAAAATCGCCTCTATCGTGGAGGGTATCGACAGAATTTCGGGAGGGATCCTCGGCCATAACGCGCAGGTGCAGGCGGAGAAGTTCCGGAAGCTCCTCCTCAGTATGTCGACCGATGTGAGGGTGGTGCTCGTGAAGATGGCCGACCGACTCCACAATATGCGCACCCTCGATGCCATCCCGGCCATCAAGCAGCAACGTGTGGCCGATGAGACTCTCTACGTCTATGCCCCTCTTGCCCACCGCCTCGGACTGAGCAAGATGAAATATGAACTCGAAGACCTCGCTCTGCGTTACAAGGAACCGGAGATATATGCCGAAATCCGGTCGAAAGTCGTGGAGAGTGAGGCGGAGCGTCAGGAAATCGTAAGGGAATTTGTGGAGCCTGTGCGCCGCCGCCTCGATGAGGCCGGATTCAAGTATGAGATCAAGGCCCGCGTGAAGAGCACCTTTTCGATCTATAACAAGATGCAGAAGAAGGGGGTCCCATTTGAGGAGGTCTACGATATTTATGCCGTGCGCGTGATATTCGACAACGATGACGACTCGCTCGAGAAATTGCGTTGCTGGCAGATCTACACCTTCTTCACCGACTACTATCAGGTGCATCCGGCCCGACTGCGCGACTGGACCTCAACCCCAAAGGCCAACGGCTACCGCGCCCTGCATCTCACCGCCATGGGCAACCATGGGAAATGGATCGAAGTGCAGATCCGCTCGCGAAAAATGGATGATATCGCCGAACTCGGCTATGCAGCCCACTGGAAATACAAGACCGGCGAGGAGAGCACCGAAGCCGAACTCGACTCCTGGATGAATACCATCAAGGACATCCTGGCCAATCCCGGCCCGAACGCCGTGGATTTCCTCGAGACCATCAAACTCTCCCTCTACTCGAAAGAGATCTATGTATTCACCCCTACAGGCGATCTGATAGCACTCCCCTCAGGTTCGACGGTGCTCGATATGGCTTTCGCCATCCACACCCAGCTCGGCCTGCACTGCGTGGCGGCGCAGATCAACCGCCGGATGGTAAATCCCGACCATCAGCTCCAGTCGGGCGATCAGGTAAGAATCATCTCGATCCATAACACCTGCCCCACCCCGGCGATGCTCTCCATGTGCCACACCGCCAAAGCCCGCCATAAGCTCCGCACCTGGCT
>JAIDKG010000087.1 GCA_029051525.1 Muribaculaceae bacterium | reverse complement strand
TTTTATGATACGAAATATTAAAGTGCCCGAAACTTCGGGCACTTAAGAGAGTTATGCGCTTTATGGGACGTTTACCACAATGGAATCGGTACAAATGGCACAATGAAATCGGTACAAATGGCACAATGAAATCGGTACAAATGGTACAATGGGAAATTTTTAATAGAGTTAAAATGTTGAATAATTTGCAATTATCGCAAAATGATGCCTATATTGCAAAGTGGATTTAAAATCACTTCCAACATGGTAAATCTCTATATAAAATATTAGAGCGCGCTCTTAAAGCCGATTTGAAGCACTGAATGGCTATCCGATAAGTTGATTGACAAAACTATTGAAAGACGCACATCGGTCAAGTTCCAAAAGTAATTCGAAATCTTGCTTGTCGAGGTGTGACATTATCGAGTTTACTTCCTGAGAATGTTTGTCATAATCCATATGGACTGACCTATAGATTTCTTTCAGCCGCTGTGCTGGATGATAAATGGTCGTTTCCGGGTCGGTGTCCATATTGAATTTCAAATTATCTTTAAGATAGTTTTGCGTGAGACGACTGTCTGTCTTTGTAAGGTACCATCCCATTCCGAGTAACCATGCCTCTATTTCCATGATAGCGAACTGGCAGTATACATAGCCTTGAAGTGTTTTTGAATTGATTGATTTTTGTGCTCCTTCAATAAACATTGTGTTCAGTCGCTGACTGACTGTGCGGTCAGGATTGACGCTTTTGTACTGATCAGAGTACATATCCCTTAATACAATCACCTTATCGTAGCCTTGATTAATGTGACGCGGGGCTGTGGCAAGTGCTTTGGAAAGAGCTCTTGCATCGCAACCTACATTCACTATTGTATAGAATCTTTGGGATTCTCGACTGCCAAACCTATATTCCGTCTCGTTTGGATTGGCATCCCTTAACTCATAGCATTCAAACCCTATTTCAGAAGAATCATATATGAACCATTTCAGCAGGAATTCCCGAACGAAAATCAATTCTGTCTGCCCTTCTACGTATACTGCTACTTTCATTCGTGATTGCCTAATAAATTGGATGAGATTCTACTAAGGAAATCGGAGGTGAAGAAATCGAAATTATCGAGGCCGGAAAATTTGAATTCCTCGAAGTATTCGGGACATAGGTTTGACGTGATTGACTTTACGTGGTCGCCCTTGCGGACGAGAATGTTCCAGTTGCTGATGTCTACGATATTCATCATGAATTCCTCATTGCTGGTGGCCACAATCTGTATCTTTTTTTCGCGACAGATATCGAAAAGAAGTCTCCCGACTTGAGTGGCCCTTGAATAATCAAGACCCTCCCCGAGATCATCAATCGCTATTAGAGCCGGGTGGTCGAGATTAATCAACTGTTCAATCAGAATAAGAAGTAGTATTGTGCGGTACATGCCCGATGAGAGATCTCTAAGGAAGAGCATGCTTTCCACTCCTTCCTCCCGGATCAGCACAAGTTTTAATTCAGTAGTATAGGGAAGAGTTATATCGATAATTCGGTTGGCAAGATTGTCGAGCGTGTCGATTTGTGATATCGGGAAACCGACTTGATTAGCCATTTTGACCAGATGATTTTTCATCTCAGGCGTGAAACGCGCAATGATTTCGTAAAGTTCATCATGGTTTGGATTCTCGTTATGGATAAAGCTTCGTATCACAGCCTCTTCCGACCAATTAATCAACTCTTCGATTATGGGGTATTTCTGCAAATCGCGACGCACATGAATTAGGAGCATGTCACGAGGCGGATAGACTCTCTCGCCGTCCATCACTGCTTCGGAGTCAGACCTGTTGATGATAATCTGACCGTTGAATAGCAATTTTTCCGAGGATACTTCCTTATCGCATAATCCGAATGAGTAGATAATCTGATTATCATTAGAATCCATTAGTGAAATTTCGGTCTCAAGATTGCTCTGGGCATCGATTTGCGATCGTTGTGAGATTATCGAAATGACCGAACTCAGAGCCTCCAATGCCTTGCTCTTGCCTGATGAGTTCTTCCCCACGATAAGATTGGACTCTCCGAAAGTAAGACCATCGAGAATCCAATTTTGGGAACGGTATTTGAATGAAGTCAGTAACATGCTCCTGTGAATTTTAACGATTGCAAAATTACTAAAAAATAGTGAGATAGGGAAGTAATATGTAGGCGCTCTTAGGTGAGGCGGGTGATGTCGGTGCGGAGTCCTTCGCGGTTGAGGATTACGTTGCGAAAGTTGGTCATGGCCTGACGGCGGAATTCCTCTTCATCGGAATAGCGCGATGAGTAATGGCCCGTCAGGAGCCAGCGGGCTCCGCAGAGGCGGGCCATCTCTCCGGCCTGGCGGGCTGTGGTGTGGTAATTGCGCACAGCCATGTCGGCTTCGGAATCAAGATAGGTGGTCTCATGGAAGAGGAGGTCGACCGGACCGATTTTTTCGGCCAGTTCCGGCACGAAGAGTGTGTCGGAGATATGGGCATACTTGAGCGATGGTGTTGGGTCGGAGGTGAGGCGCTCATTGGGTACGACTGTGCCATCGGGACGCGTGAAGTCCAGGCCGGCCTTGATATTATTGAATTGGCTCATTGGCACACCGTGGAAGTCGCACATGGCTCGGTCGAGGTGGCGCGGCTTCTCCTTCTCCTCGAATACATAGCCCACAGCCGGCACACGGTGGCGCAGCGGAATGGTGCGCACACGGAGCGCCTTATTCTCAAAAGCCACCTCCTCGCGAGTGGGGTCGAGGATGTTGAAGCGGATGTCGTAGGGGAGATTCCGGCCGAAGTAGGCGAAGATCTCCTTGAGTATCGCGGCGCCATCGGCAAAGGTATGGATGGTCAGTTCGCCACCCGTGTCCTGCAGACCGAGGGTGCTGATCAGCCCCGGCAATCCGAGCACATGGTCGCCGTGCATATGGGTGAGGAATATATGGCCGAGTCGGCTGATCCGGAGTCGCTGACGCAGAAAGGCTTTCTGAGCCCCCTCGCCGCAGTCGACCATAAAGAGGTTGTTGCGAAATTCTACGACTGTCGACGAGGGGTCGTGCTTCGGAGTAGGGCGCGCTGAGCCGCACCCGAGTGTATGGATGGTGAAATCTGCCATAATGTTGTTTAGACTGTCGGGAGAACGCGCTTAGAGTGCTCTAAGGAACGCGCTCTTACATCTGTTTGTAGTCCTTGGCCAGACCTCCGGCCGAGGTTTCCTTATAGAGAGAGGGGAGGTCGTGGCCGGTCTCCTTCATCACCTTTACGAGCTTATCGAACGACACCCGGTGATTGCCATCCGTAAAGCTGGCATATATGTTGGCATCCAGAGCGCGGGCCGCAGCGTAGGCATTGCGCTCGATGCAGGGTATCTGCACCAGACCGCACACCGGGTCGCAGGTCATGCCGAGGTGATGCTCCAGCCCCATCTCGGCGGCATATTCAATTTGGGCCGGTGAGCCGCCGAAGAGCTGGCTGGCAGCTGCGGCCGCCATGGCGCATGCCACACCTACTTCACCCTGACAACCCACATCGGCACCCGAAATGGAAGCGTTCTGCTTCACGATATTGCCGAAGAGACCGGCTGTGGCCAGAGCATGGAGAATCTGAATCTCGGGAAATTCGCGACTCTTCCAGAGGTGGTAGAGCACTCCCGGCACCACACCGCAGCTGCCGCAGGTGGGGGCTGTGACGATAGTGCCTCCCGAAGCATTCTCCTCGCTCACGGCGAGTGCATAGGCGAATACTCGGCCGCGCGACTTCAGATTATCGCGGTAGCCTCCTGCCTTGACATAATAGGAATTGGCTTTGCGCTGCAGATTGAGCGGACCCGGCAGGCGCCCCTCCTGACGCAGACCGCGCTCCACGGCCTCCTTCATGGCATGCCACACCTCTCGGAGGTAGTCCCAGATGCCGGGACCTTCGCATTGCTCCACATATTCCCAATAGGAGTGGCCGGTGCGCTCGCAGTATTCCATGATTTCAGTGAGCGAATCGAGGGTGTAGATTTCGGGCGAGCCGGCCAGCGGTGTCCCCTACTCCTCGATGGCTCCTCCACCCACACTATAGAAAGTCATCTCATCGGTGGGGAATCCGGCCGCATCGAGCGAACGGAAAGTCATCGCATTCGGATGATAGGGGAGGAATACATCCGGCTTCCATACAATATTGACAGGCATTTCCGACTTGGAGAGCACATCGATGATTGCAGCATCGGTCATATGTCCCTTGCCGGTGGCGGCCAGAGAGCCATAGAGCACCACCTCATAGCCGGCGGCGTTGTGATGGCTGCCGAGGAATATTTCGGCTGCCCGGCGAGGTCCCATGGTGTGGGATGAGGATGGTCCGGTGCCGATTCGGTATATTTCACGTATAGATTTCATGTCCTGAACAGATTAATCTTACAAATATAGTAAATCTTATTGATATAGGGGCGATTTTGTGGAAAAAGTTGATGCTCACCAATGGAATGTAAAGGGTGTTTTTACATTATTTATGTTAACATAGGGTGGGGTGTAAAGGGGTGAGGCAAGGGTGGAACTTAAACGTTTTGATTGTAGATGCCAATGAAAATCACTTACTTTGCAGATTATTTTTATTTTTGTGACATTCTCATGTGGCGATTTAATTCTTTTCGCATATTTAGAAGGGGGTCGGTGCTTCTTCTATCCCTTGTCGCAGCGCTGCGTTGTGCTGCGGTCGGGGGTGAATCGGCTGGAAATGCCGACAGTAGTGCCGAGGTGCCCGATTCGCTATATTATCTGCTTGATGAGCTTGATGTGGTGGCCATGAAGCATGGAGCGGCCTTCCGGCAGCTACCTGTGTCGGGCACTATGGTGGGGCGTCAGGATGCCGACCGGCTTGGAATCGCGGATGTAAAGGGGTTGTCGTCGGTTGTGCCCAACTTTCACATACCCGATTATGGCTCGCGCATGACATCGACCATCTATGTGCGCGGCATAGGAGCGCGTATGGATCAGCCGGCCGTAGGGCTCACCATCGATAATGTGGGGGTGCTCAACAAAGATGCCTACGATTTCGATATCTCCGACATATCCTACATGGAGATGCTGCGTGGCCCGCAGAGTGCCCTGTTCGGACGCAATACTATGACCGGACTAATCAACATCCGCACCCTCTCGCCGATGGAATATGAGGGATGGCGAGGTCTGACTGAGATCGGTCCGAGGCAGCTCTTCAAGTTTAATTTGGGATATTATCACAAGGTGAGGAATAATTTCGGATTCTCGGTGGCCGGGAGTTTCTATCGCCGCGATGGCGAATTTCGCAATGCCCACGACGGGCGCACCGTAGATAAGGAGATAAGCGGCAGTCTGCGACTCAAACAGGTGTGGTATCCCACCGACCGACTGCACATCACCAATACCCTCTCACAGAGCATCCTGCGCCAGGGAGGCTATCCATACGAGAATGTGGCCACCGGCGAAATCAACTACAATGACACCTGCTTCTATAAGCGCTACTTCCTCTCTGATGCCCTCACGCTTACGGCCCATCCGGGCAATATGAAATTGGTGTCGGTAAGCACGTTGCAGTATCTCGACGACCATATGTGTCTTGATCAGGACTTCCTCCCACAGTCATATTTCACCCTGACTCAGAAGAAACAGGAGCTGGCAGTCACGGAGGATATCATGTTGCGAGGCACTGCCCTCGATTCGCGCTACGGCTGGCTCATAGGTGCTTACGGTTTCTATCGCCATCTCGACATGCAGGCACCGGTCACCTTTAAGGATTATGGTATCATCCAACTCATAGAGCGCAATCGCAATAACGTGAATCCCTACTTTCCGATACGTTGGAACGATCGTGAATTTCCGCTCAACTCAGTGTTTACAATCCCCTCGGCCGGAGCGGCCATTTACCATGAATCGCAGTATGAGCTCGGCGCATGGAAATTCTCGGCCGGATTGAGATTCGACTATGAGCATGTGGGTATCGACTACAACAGCTGGTGCAATACATCCTATACCATCTACGACAATCCCACGGGGCAGCTCCCCTTCCCGGCCGATACCAAGGTGTATCGTCAGGCTCCGGTAGATCTTGAGGAGAGGGGGAGTCTGAGTTCCGATTTCTTCATGGTGCTTCCCAAGGTGAGTGTGATGTGGAATATGGATCTTCTCCCGGCGAGCAATTTCTACTTCACGGTGGGTAAGGGGTATAAGGCGGGTGGTTATAACACGCAGATGTTCTCCGATGTGCTCCAGCAGAAGCTGATGCGATTCATGGGGCTTGGAGCGCAGTATGATGTGAAGGATATCATCAGCTACCGCCCCGAGAAGAGTTGGAACTATGAGGTCGGGGCGCACCTGAATTTACTTGATGCGGCGCTGAGTGTGGATGCTTCGTTATTCTATATAGATTGCCGCGACCAGCAGATGACCGTGTTCCCCGACGGGCAGACCACCGGCCGCATGATGACCAATGCCGGCAAGACCCGCAGTGTGGGTGGCGAAGTGAGCACCTTCTATACCATCCTGCCCGAACTCTCGGTGATGGCCACCTATGGATTTACCGATGCGCGATTTGTAGACTTCTTTGACGGGAAGCAGAATTACAAAGGTAAGAGGTTGCCATATGCACCGTCCAATACACTCTTTGTGGAGGGGTCGTATATGTTTAATGTATCGAAGCGATTCAAAGAGCATTATTTCTCAGTGCATCTCAACTTCTCGGGCACAGGCGATATATACTGGAATGAGGCCAACACACTGCGGCAGAACTTCTATGGTCTGCTCGGCGGGAGCATCGGCTATCACACACCGCGCTGGAGCCTGGAGGTGTGGGGTAAGAATCTCACTGGCACGAAGTATTACACGTTCTATTTCATGTCGATCGGCAACGAATTCCGCCAGCGCGGCCATGGCATGGACTATGGTTTGACTATCCGGGCTCATTTCTGATAGAGTAAGAGCGCCTACGGCCCGAAATTTTAAGGAACGGGGTCTAAGATACATCAATATCATCAGAATGTAAGCGACTGTTTGACATGTGTCAAGCAGTCGCTCCTTTATTGTGTCATAACAGTGCTGTGAGGCTGACAAGATGAAAGGTTAAAATAAATAATAATCCCGGAATAATTTGGAAATGTGGCCGTAGTGTAGTAATTTTGGGGTCGGAAACCGATGCATACTCCGAGCCTGCACCATCACATCGGTGGTGAAAAGATTGCTGTGAAGCACCTCGGAAGCATCTAAGACCTCATAATTCATAACCAGAGAAAGAGAAATGAAGATTTGCAAATATGCCATCATGGCTGCCCTTCTTCCGATGTCGGGCATTCTGGCCACATCATGTAAAGGAGTGGAAGAGGGTGAGAATACACAGACACGTACAGTCGGCGTAACCCAACTCGTGATTCCCGACGATGCCACAAAAGAGGTGACATTCGAGACAAAATGCACCTATAGCCTTCGCATGGATTTCATGACCAATAAGATGACCATCTCCGGCAGCGGAATCAAGGTGGGTGGCATCACGGGCGATTTCCGCACCGAGCCGGTGACATTCCTCGTGGGAGGCGGCGTAGGTAGCGAAGCGTTCTATTTCCCCACAGTCACCACAGGCATGTTGGGCTCTTCGCATCCCGTGACCGACCTCAAAGGGTATCTCTTCAACTATCGTGCTCCCTGGAACTCGTCGATGCTCGTAAGTTCGCTGGTGATGAGCTACAAGGTAGACGATGCCACAGTGAAGACCATCAACACCGAGCCCCGCTACTTCGGCACCACCACTACTTATTTCCCCACGCCGGCCGGCGATCAGACTGCCACAACCGAGGATGCCTCCTACGGAGTGGAATTCTCAGAAGATATGAAGAAGGCCACGGTGACCATCTACAACATCAAATTCGCCCCCAACATGCCGAGTGCGCTCGAGGCTGTGATACTAAAAGACCTTGATGTGACATTGGATCGCAACGGCTACACCATCAGCGGTGGCGGCGGCTTCATCCCCGATGTGCGCGAGGGAGCTACCTCGACACCTTACCCCAACTTCCCCTTCAGCACATTCACACTCAGCACCAAGGGTGAGTATTGCACCGAGGTGGATTGCCACTACGAGGTGGATGCCACAATCGCAGGGCACACGATGCATTTCCGCGCCGACTTCAGCGGCAAAAGCGCCGATTTCCTTGAACTCAAGCCCCTCTGAGGCTCTCAGATTGCCATGAGCGCGCGCTCCGAGAGAGTGCGCGCCGGTAATGATTGTGCGTACTTAAACTGAATTAATAAAGTGCGCTAATACCCCGATTTGTGTTGTAGGGCATATGAATCAGGGGGTTAAGACTTAAGATTTTCATTTGGCCGTTTTAAGGAATTTTAATATCTTTGCGCAATAGTTTGGGCATATTTGTGTGTCGGGCTATTTAACAGTAAGATAACTAATTAATAATTAATTGATTATATGAGTTTATTATTGGAGATAGGCAACGGTGCGCTTGCGATTACCGCCGTCCTGACCGGTATCCTTCTTGTGGTGGCAGCCACAGTGATAGCGAAATTGATTTCACCGAAGTCTTACACGGTGAAGAAGGCAGAGACGTTTGAGTGCGGTATTCCTACCCGTGGACAGTCGATGATCCAGTTCAAGTCAGGCTACTATATCTTTGCGATTCTGTTCCTGATTTTCGACGTGGAGACGGTGTTCCTCTATCCCTGGGCAGTAGTGGCGAAATCACTCGGCACCACCTCGCTGCTCTGCATCGGAATCTTTATGGTAATACTTGTTTTAGGTCTGGCATACGCCTGGAAGAAAGGAGCGTTGAAATGGCAGTAAAGATCAAGTCGATGAAGCATGAAGACTTCAAAGACAATGAATATATTGATAAGCTTGTAGAGGAGCTGAATGCCTCCGGGGCTAATGTCGTGGTGGGCAACCTCGACAAGCTGATCAACTGGGGTATTTCCAACTCACTGTGGCCCCTCTGCTTCGGCACGAGCTGCTGCGCGATTGAGTTCATGAGTCTCGGCGCTGCGCGCTACGACATGGCCCGCTTCGGTTTTGAGGTGGCCCGTAACTCACCTCGTCAGGCCGACTATATCATGGTGCAGGGCACCATCGTGCACCGCATGGCTCCGGCCATGCGCCGCCTCTACGAGCAGCTGGCCGAGCCGAAATATGTAATTGCCTGCGGAGGTTGCGCAGTGTCGGGCGGCCCGTTCAAGAACAGTTATTGTGTAGTGCCGGGAGTGGATCAGATCCTTCCGGTCGATGTGTATATCCCCGGTTGCCCGCCGCGTCCGGAGGCATTTTTCTATGGCCTGATGCAGCTGCAGCGCAAGATCAAGGTGCAGAAATTCTTCGGCGGCGTGAATCGCAAGGAGAAGCGCGAGGAGTTCTTTGCCGCCCATCCCGAGCAGCGCGGCCAGCTGAGCTGATGCATATACATACTAACTCAAACTAATACTGACACATACTGACATATCAATATGAGCGATATAAAGGAAATACTCAGCGGTATCTGCCCTGAAGTCACCTTCGAGGAGGGTGGCGACTGCATGCAGGTGAATGTGCCTGAAAAGCAGTGGCACGACTTCGCCCGGAAGCTTCACGATGATGCGCGCCTCGGTTTCGACCTGCTCACCGCAGTGGTGGGTATGGACTGGAAGGAGACTGTGGGTGTGATCTACTATCTGACCAGCACCCGCCGCGGCTGGGACATGCTGGCCGTGAAGGTAGAGGCAGCCGACCGCAAGGACCCCTATATCCATTCTGTGGCCGACATCTGGCATGTGGCCAATTTCCAGGAGCGCGAAGCCTACGATTTCTTCGGCATCCGCTTTATCGGCCATCCCGACATGCGCCGCATGTTCCTGCGCAACGACTGGGTGGGCCATCCCCTGCGTAAAGATTATAACGCCGACCCGGCACTCAACCCCATCCGCCTCGATGACGAGAAGAATGAGGACAACACCTGCTCCTATGTGGAGGATGAAAAGGGTAAGATCAAGAAGGTGCCCGGCAAGGTATTCAAGGAGGATGATTATGTGGTGAACTTCGGTCCGCAGCACCCCTCCACTCACGGTGTGATGCGTATGCGCGCCAGCGTCGATGGTGAGACAATCACCAAGGTCGATATGATGTCGGGCTATATCCACCGTGGCATCGAGAAGCTCTGCGAGGGACTGACTTACCCTCAGATTCTCCATTTCACCGACCGCATGGACTACATGTCGGCACATCAGAACCGCCACTGTCTGTGCGGATGCATCGAGAAGGCTCTCGGCCTTGAGGTGCCCCGCCGCGCGCAGGTGATCCGCGTGATGATGGATGAGCTGATGCGTATCTCATCGCATCTGCTGGCATTCGGCTGTACAGCCATGGACCTGGGCGGTACGACAGCATTCTTCTACGGCTTCCGCGAGCGCGAGCAGGTGCTCGATATCTTCGAGAAGACTTGTGGCGCCCGCATGTCGATGAACTATAACGTGATAGGTGGCGTGATCGCCGACCTTCACCCCGACTTTGTGAAGGATGTGAAGGAGCTGCTGCGCATCATGCCCGACCGCCTGAAGGAATATCACAAACTCTTCACCGGCAATATCATCGCCATCAACCGTCTGAAGGGTGTGGGACACCTCTCGAAGGAGGATGCCATCAATTATGCCATCACAGGCCCCAGCGGCCGAGGCTCCAACTGGAGCTGCGACTGCCGCAAGGTGCACCCCTATGCAGTATACTCGGAGCTGAAATTCGATGAGGTGCTCGAGTCAGGCTGCGATTCCTACGCCCGCTATATGGTGCGTATGCGCGAGATCGAGACAAGCTGCCAGATTCTGGCACAGCTTGTAGACAATATCCCCGACGGACCGGTGCGCGCACTGAATGTGCCGAAGATCATCAAGCTCCCTGCCGGCCGCTGGTATCACCAGGTGGAGGCATCGCGCGGCACATTCGGCGTATACATCGAGAGCGATGGCCAGAAGAATCCTTACCGAGTGCACTTCCAGAGCCCCTGCTTCAACCTGATCGGAGTGATGGATCTCTGCTGCACCGGGCATATGATCGCCGACCTTATCACTATCGGTGCCGCGCTCGACTTCGTGATTCCCGACATCGACCGATAAGCGAAATAACCGTAACATCAACCCAAGAAATACTATATCATTCCCATGTTTGATTTTGGAAAATGGACCACGGCCTTCAATGACTTCCTGCTCGGCTGCATGCCGGAGTGGGCAGCGCTGCTCATCGAGTGTGTGCTGATAGCCGTGGCAGTGCTGGGAGCCTATACAGTGCTGGCACTTTTCTACATCCTCTATGAGCGTAAGCTCTGCGCCTGGTTTCAGTGCCGCCTCGGCCCGATGCGTGTGGGTAAGTGGGGTCTGCTGCAGGTATTTGCCGATATGTTCAAGATCCTTATCAAGGAGATTATCAGCATCAAGGGGACCGATAAGTTCCTCTTCCGTCTGGCCCCCTATATCGTGATTACCTCCTCGGTGACTATGCTGGCCTGTCTGCCCTGGGGCAATGGTCTGCAGATCATCAATTTCAATATCGGTATATTCTTTATTCTGGCGGTATCGTCGGTGGGTGTGCTCGGTATCCTGCTTGCAGGCTGGGCCTCCAACAATAAGTATACCCTCATCGGTGCCATGCGAAGCGGCGCTCAGATGGTGAGCTACGAGATTTCACTCGGACTGGCTATCCTTACGATTGTGGTCTTCTCGGGCACAATGAATATCAATGAGCTGGTGTGGGAGCAGGAGTCGGCATGGTTCCTCTTCCGTGGTCATATTCCTGCCATCATCGCCTTCCTGATTTATATTGTGGCAGCTACGGCCGAGACCAACCGTGGTCCCTTCGACCTTCCTGAGGCCGAGCATGAGCTCGTGGCCGGATATCACACAGAGTATTCAGGTATCACCTTCGGCTTCTACTACCTGGCCGAGTATCTGAACCTCTTCATCGTGTCGGGTGTTGCTTCTCTGATGTTCCTTGGTGGCTGGATGCCCTTCCACGTCGCGGGCTGGGAGGCATTCAATAATGTGATGGACTATATACCCTCGGTCGTATGGTTCCTGGGTAAGTCATTCTTCATCTCATTTATCATCATCTGGTTCAAATGGACATTCCCGCGTGTGCGTATCGACCAGCTTCTCGCTTTCGAGTGGAAGTATCTGATGCCGCTTGCGCTGGCCAATCTGGTGCTGATGGCAGTGTTTGTGGCACTGGGCTGGCACTTCTAAAAATCAACCAAGAAAAACAAAAACTTAGATACAGACTACAAGTATTATGAGCGCCAATTATGGTAAAGTGACTCAAGTCATCGGCCCGGTGATCGACGTGTCGTTTGAAGGAGGAAAGGAGAACATTCCCCCCATCTATACCGCTCTCAAGGTGGAGCGCGAGGATGGCGAGGAGCTGATTCTCGAAGTTGAGCAGCACATCGGTGAGGACACCGTGCGCTGTGTGGCTATGGAGAGCACCGATGGTGTGCGCCGCGGAGTGAAGGTACTCGACCTCGGCCGCCCCATTGCAGTGCCGACAGGCGACCAGATCAAGGGGCGTCTGCTCAATGTGATCGGCGAGGCCATCGATGAGCTGGCACCCGTGGAGCGCGAGAATCTGCGCCCCATCCACCAGCCGGCCCCGGCATTCGATGAGCTTGCGCTCTCGACCGAGGTGCTGACCACAGGCATCAAGGTGATCGACCTTCTGGAGCCCTATTCGAAGGGTGGTAAGATCGGTCTGTTCGGTGGTGCCGGTGTGGGCAAGACAGTGCTTATCATGGAGCTTATCAATAATATCGCGAAGGGTCACGACGGCTACTCGGTATTTACCGGAGTGGGAGAGCGTACCCGTGAGGGCAATGACCTGCTGCGCGAGATGATTGAGAGCGGCGTAATCAAATACGGTAAGAAGTTTGAGGAGGGAATGGAAAAAGGGGAATGGAACCTCAAGGATGTCGATATGGCAGAGGTAGCCAAGTCGCAGTCCACCCTCGTGTTTGGCCAGATGAATGAGCCGCCGGGCGCACGTCTGCGTGTGGCTCTGTCGGGTCTGACGGTGGCCGAGCAGTTCCGCGACGGTGGTTCGGGCGGTAAAGACGTGCTTCTCTTTATCGACAACATCTTCCGTTTCACTCAGGCAGGTTCTGAGGTGTCGGCGCTTCTGGGCCGTATGCCTTCGGCAGTGGGTTATCAGCCCACACTGGCATCGGAGATGGGCGCTCTGCAGGAGCGAATCACATCGACCAAGAATGGCTCGATCACTTCGGTGCAGGCAATCTATGTGCCGGCCGACGACCTTACCGACCCGGCTCCTGCCACAACCTTCAACTTCCTTGACGCCACCACCGTGTTGAGCCGTAAGATTGCCGAGCTGGGTATCTACCCGGCCGTGGATCCGCTCGACTCCACATCGCGAATCCTCGACCCCAACATCATCGGCGAGGAGCACTACAATGTGGCTCAGGAGGTGAAGCAGCTTCTTCAGAAATATCAGGACCTTCAGGATATCATCGCCATCCTCGGTGTCGACGAGCTTTCGGACGACGACAAGCTCGTCGTGGCACGCGCCCGCCGCGCGCAGCGCTATCTGTCGCAGCCCTTCCATGTGGCTGAGCAGTTTACCGGTGTGCCGGGTGTGATGGTGCCTCTTGCGGAGACAATCCGTGGCTTCAAGATGATCCTTAGCGGCGAGATGGATGAATATCCGGAGCAGGCCTTCCTCAATGTCGGCACAATCGACGAGGCCATCGCCAAGGGTAAGAAGATGCTCGCAGAAGTGAAATAACACGCGCTCCCGTCTCTCACTGCCCCGGCACTGCAAAAGGGCCGGGGCAGGGGAGAGGAAGTGAAATATAAATCATAGAAATCCGCACGATGACACTCGAACTCATCTCATCACATGATATCCTTTTCAAGGGAGAGGCCGAATCGGTGACTCTTCCCGGCGTGCTGGGCAGCTTCACAGTGCTGAAGAACCATGCGCCGCTCATTTCCGTGCTTCAGGCCGGCGACGTGAAATACCGCACTCCGGAGGGGGCCGAGCGAAAGGTGGCCATCAAGGGAGGTCTGGTCGATGTCGACAATAATGTGGTGGCAGTGTGTGTATATTAAAACTCTCAGATTATAATGAAGCGCATATTGACAATAATACCCCTTCTGATGGCTCTGCTCTTCTCATCGACGGCAGCCTATGCGGCCGGCGCGCATGAGGAGAAGGAGGAGAGCCTTGATGTGAAGGAGGTGATTTTCCACCACCTGGGCGACGGATATGGCTGGGAGGTGCCTTTCAGCCATGTGTATCGCATACCGCTCCCGGTGATAGTCCGGGCTGAGGATGGGAAGTGGTTCTGCTTCTCGTCGGGCAAGCTCTCGATGGTGACAGTCACTGAAGATGAGGCCACAGGCAAGAAGCATGAGGAGCTCACTCCGGTGATTCATACCGAAGAGCGCGACGGCAAGAAATATTATTTCTACATCCCGCATCTCACACAGCATAAGACCAAAGTGGTGCAGCTCATTCCCGAGGCTCAGGCTGATGCCGATGCCGATGCCACGATAGCCGGAAGCCATCCCCACGAGGTGGCCGATGCTTCGCAGATCGAGGTGGCGGGCAAGGAGTTTGAGATCTATCGCCCCTTCGATATCTCAATCACCAAGAATGTGCTGGCTCTCTTTATCGCAGCTGTGCTGGTCACTCTGATGGTAATGAGCGTGGTGCGCTATTACAAGCGCAAGGGGCTCAAGGCCCCGCGCAAGGGTATGGGATTCATGGAGATGCTGATAGATTTCATCTATACCGGTGTGATCAAGAGCTCGCTGGGTGCGAAGGCTAATAAATTCGCCCCCTATCTGCTCACCTGCTTCTTCTTCATCCTCACGATGAACCTCCTGGGTCTGATAGTGATTTTCCCCGGCGGCGCCAACCTCACCGGCAATATCGCCATCACTCTGGTGCTTGCGGTGGCCACATTCATCATCACCAATGTGCTCGGCACGAAGCATTACTGGAAGGAAATCTTCTGGCCCGATGTGCCCCTCTTCCTGAAGTTCCCGCTTCCGATCATGCAGATGATCGAGGTGTTTGGCATCTTCACCAAGCCGGCGGCGCTCTGTGTGCGACTCTTTGCCAACATGATGGGCGGCCATATGATCGTGATTACACTCACGCTTCTGATTTTCATTTTCGCGGCTTTCGGCGCAGCGGCGCTGGGCGCTTCGGTAGTGGTGTCGGTGCTCTTCACGATCTTCATGCTTCTGCTCGATGTGCTGGTGAGCTTCATCCAGGCATATGTGTTTACGCTCCTCTCGGCGCTCTTCATATCGGCAGCGCAGGAGAGCGGCCATCACCACAAGGATGGCGAGGGCCACGATGAGCCGGCGGCTATCGAGGCCTGATAATCGCCCTCTCCCATACTGAACCGCCCCGGAGCCGGCGGCGCGAAGAGCGCAGAGGCTCCATCAAGACAGAAAACAATTAAATAACTCATAACATTAAATCCAGTCTAAAATTATGTTATCAATGGTTTTGGTTGCCGTACAGGCACTCGCAGCATTTGGCGCAGCATTTGGCGCAGGTATCGCCGCTATCGCAGCAGGCATCGGTATCGGTAAAATCGGTAGCTCGGCCATGGAGGCCATCGCCCGTCAGCCCGAGGCAGCCGGCGACATCCGTTCGAGCATGATCGTGATTGCGGCTCTTATCGAGGGTGTGGCACTCTTCGCCGTGATCGTATCAGCACTTGCACTCTTCATCCAGTAAAAATCGAGTATGGAATTATTCACGCCCGATTTTGGCTTGGTGTTCTGGATGTTCGTCGCGTTCATCCTGCTCTTCCTGGCGCTCGCCAAGTGGGGATGGCCGGTGATACTGAAGAATATGGACCAGCGTGCCGACACGATCGACAAGGGGGTGGAATACGCGCAGCAGGCCAAGCAGCAGCTTGACAATGCCCGCGAGGAAGCCCGGAAGTACATGGAGGAGGCACAGGCCCGGCAGGCTGAAATGCTGCGTGACGTGGCTAAGATGAGGACTCAGATGATTGAGGAGGCCAAAAAGCAGGCCTCTGAAGAGTCGGCAAAGATGATTGAGGCCGCCAAGGTATCGATCGAACAGTCACGCAAAGAAGCCGAGCTTCAGTTCAGAAACGAAGTAAGCAA
The DNA here is from genome assembly GCA_029051525.1 of Muribaculaceae bacterium. Lineage (GTDB taxonomy): Bacteria > Bacteroidota > Bacteroidia > Bacteroidales > Muribaculaceae > Lepagella. The sequence continues at coordinate 13,315 of JAIDKG010000087.1, read as the reverse complement.
GTTTTCGATTGAGATTGCTGAGAAGATGGTGCGCACGCAGATGAAAGATGATGCTGCGCAGGTAAAGCTTGTCGACAAGCTCCTCGATGAAATAGAGAAGAACTAAACAGTAACCCCGGAAACTCTAACAGAGAAAAACACGAAGATGGACAATGGTCTGATACCCCGCCGATATGCCAAGGCTCTCTACAAGTTTGCCCTTGAGCATGGCTCCACGCAGGCGGTCTACGACGAGATGAAGGAGGTGATCGGCGCCTTCGAGAGCAGCCCCCGGCTGCAGAAGACTCTGGCAAATCCTTTCGTGAGCGAGGCCGACAAGGCGTCACTCCTGAAGGCTGCGGCCGGAGAGAAGGTGGAAAACGACTATCTGGGCTTCATCCGCATGCTTCTCGAAATGCACCGCGAAGAGTATATGCATCTCATCGCGCTCGCCTACCGGGATCTCTATCGCAAGGAGAACAAGATATCACAGGTGCGAATCACCACTGCAGCCGAGCTCCCCGAGGCCGAGATGGCCAAGCTCCGCGCCATGGTGGAGAAAGCCTTCCCGGGCACAAAGCTCGAATACAGCTATCGTGTGGACCCCGAGCTGATCGGTGGTTTCGTGATAGATGTCGACGACGCCCGGATGGATGCATCGATCAGCAACGAGATCGAACAGTTACGACTAACTCTTATAACGAAATAAGAAGATGCTTAACCCAAGCGAAATATCTGATATATTGAAACAGCAACTCGACGACGTCAATTCAAAGGTGAAGTTCGAGGAGGTGGGCACCGTGCTCAATGTGGGCGACGGTGTGGCCCACGTCTACGGCCTGGAGAATGTGAAGTCGAATGAGCTTGTAGAGTTCGAAAACGGCGCCACCGGCGTGGCTCTCAACCTTGAAGAGAGCAATGTCGGCGTGGTGCTTCTTGACAAAGTTAATTCCGTGTCCGAGAATATGTCGGTACGCCGCACGGGTGAAATCGCATCTATCCCCGTCGGGGAGGGATTGCTGGGCCGTGTAATCAACATTCTCGGCGAACCGATCGACGGCAAAGGCCCCATCGAGGGGGAGCGCATCCGCCTTCCGCTCGAGCGCAAGGCTCCGGGTGTGATCTTCCGTCAGCCCGTGAATCAGCCGCTGCAGACCGGTCTGAAAGCCGTCGACTCGATGATTCCTATCGGCCGCGGCCAGCGTGAGCTCATCATCGGCGACCGCCAGATCGGTAAGACTGCTATCGCAATCGACACCATCATCAACCAGCGCGAGAACTTCCTCGCCGGCAAGCCGGTGTATTGCATTTATGTGGCCATCGGTCAGAAGGCGAGCTCGATCGCCTCGCTGGTGCATACGCTTGAGAAGTATGGCGCAATGGAATACACCGTGGTGGTGGCCGCTTCGGCTTCCGACTCAGCCTCGATGCGCTATTTCGCTCCCTTCGCAGGTGTGGCAATCGGTGAGTTCTTCCGCGATTCGGGCCGCGATGCCCTGATCGTATATGATGATCTCTCGAAGCAGGCGGTGGCATATCGTGAGGTGTCGCTCGTGCTGAAGCGTCCGTCGGGACGTGAGGCTTATCCGGGTGATATCTTCTATCTGCATTCGCGTCTGCTCGAACGTGCCGCCCGCATCGTGAGCGACCCCGAGATTGCAGCTCATATGAACGACCTGCCGGAGGTGATGAAGCCCTACGTGAAGGGTGGAGGCTCACTGACAGCGCTCCCGATTATCGAGACTCAGGCCGGCGACGTATCGGCCTATATCCCGACCAATGTGATTTCAATCACCGACGGCCAGATCTTCCTTGAGACATCGCTCTTCAACCAGGGTATCCGCCCGGCGATCAATGTGGGTATCTCCGTGTCGCGTGTGGGTGGTAATGCCCAGATCAAGCCTATGAAGAAGGTGGCCGGCACGCTGAAGATTGCCCAGGCACAGTTCCGCGAGCTGGAGTCATTCACCAAATTCGGTGGCGACATCGACCCGGTGACCGCCAAGGTAATCGACACAGGCCGCAAGAACCAGCAGCTGCTTATCCAGCCTCAATATTCACCTTGGCCTGTAGAGAATCAGGTAGCGGTGATCTATTGCGGTGTGAACGGCCTGCTGGAGAATGTGCCCCTCGAGAAGGTCAAGGAATTCGAGGAGCAGTTCCTGCAGCTGGTGAAGGCGAAGTATCAGAAAGAGGTGCTCGACACTATCAAGGCCGGACAGCTCACTCCCGATGTGGAGGCTAAGATTCGCGAATGCGCTGCCGAGACCTCGGCACGCTTCCGCACAGCCGGCAAGTAATAGCCCAAAAATACGCCGGCCGGCCTCCGGACCGAGCTTCGCGAGCCGGCCGGCGCATCATCCCCCCCCAACAACGACACATACACAAAAAGAACCAACTGACGAAATGGCAACCCTCAGGGAATTAAAAACGAGAATCGGCTCCGTGGCCTCGAGTGAGAAGATCACCGGCGCCATGAAAATGATCTCATCCGCAAAGGTCCACAAGAACGAGCGGGCACTTCGAGAGCTATTACCGTTCAAAAACCAGATCCGGCAGATTATGGGCCATATCCTTTCGGCCGGAGTGGAATTCTCATCCCCGCTTATTGTGGAGAGAGATGTGAAGCGAATCGGTGTGGTGGTGTTCGGCAGCGACGACGGACTCTGCGGCGCCTATAACCTCAATATCTTCAAGCGCCTTCTGGTGGAGATGGGTGAGCTGCGCGCCAAATATGGCGATGCGGTGGGTATCACCGTATATCCGGTGGGACGCAAAATCGCTCATGCCTGCGAGAAGATGGCATCACAGCATCTGATGGATGTGGTGATGGTGGAAGGTGTGGATTCCAAGATGGAGGGTGGGGCAGTAGATGCCTTCACTCATCGTCTGCGTGAGGATTTCATAGCCGGACGCCTCGATATGGTGGAGGTGGTATACATGCAGTTTCAGTCGATCAGTCGGCAGCGCCTGGCTATCGACCGCCTCTTCCCGGTGCAGGCCGATCTGCTTCTGGACCAGGATGCAAAGGCCGGCGATAATGAAAACCAGCTCTATATCTTCGAGCCGGATGCCAACGAAATCTTCAATGCTGTATTGCCGATGTTTGTGCTCAGCACCATGCAGGAGATCACCATCGAGAATCGCGCTTCCGAGCAGGCTGCGCGCGTGATGGCGATGCAGAGCGCCAACGACAATGCCCGCAAGCTGCAGGAATCGCTTCAGCTTGAATTCAACAAACTTCGTCAGCAGTCAATCACCACAGAGCTTCTCGACATACTCGGAGGCCAGGTGGAGAGATAAAACAACGTTTATGAGTAGTATTAAGGAATATTTTTCAGGTGTAGGAAAAGGATTGAAGAGCCTTGTGACGGGTATGGCCGTGACAGGCAAGGAACTTGTGACACCGAAAGTCACGGAGCAGTATCCGGAAAACCGTGACACACTCAAGATTGCCGATAGGTTCAGAGCCGAACTGACTCTCAAATATGATGCCGAGGGTCGCCATAAGTGTATCGCCTGCGGCATCTGCCAGATGAACTGCCCCAACGGCACCATTCAGCTCACCACCAAGATGGTGGATCTTCCCGACGGGAAGAAGAAGCGTAAGCTCGACAAATATATGTACGACCTTGGGAGCTGCACCTTCTGCATGCTCTGCGTGACTACCTGTCCGCAGGACGCACTCGAGTTTACCAATGATTTCGAGCAGGCGGTATTCACCCGCGCCAAGCTCGTGAAGCAGCTCAACTATCGCCCCGAGCCGAAAGATGAAGCTCCGGCACCGGCACCAAAGCCTGCGATGGATCCCGAGCAGCTGGCCCGCATCAAGGCTGAGGCGCTTGCCAAGGCAGCCAAAATCAAAGCCGAGCGCGAGGCAGCCGCCAAGGCAGCCGCCGAAGGAGGCGCTGCAGCGGCCACCGACAGTGAAAATAAGTAAAACTGACATTATAACATCATGGTAGGAAACATAATTCTTTATTTCGTGGTGGCGCTCGTCATGGTGATATTCTCATTCATGGCTGTGAAGACTACGAAGATACTTCGCGCAGCGACGTATCTTCTGTTTGTGCTTCTGGGTTCCGCCGTTTTCTATTTCCAGCTGGGATATCAGTTCCTCGGGGCTGTGCAGGTGGCCGTATATGCGGGTGGCATTATGGTGCTTTTCGTATTTGCCATTCTGCTCACTCACCGTCCCAACGATCCTGAGAATCCGCTGCGCTCACACCGCCGTATAGCCGGTGTGGTGGCCTCGGTGGCCGGCGCCGTGCTGCTTCTCTGGTCGCTCTTCACCATGCCGATGGTGGAGGGAGAGGGGGTGCGCTCCCTGAGCGATGCCCTGGCCGCCGGCCCCGACATCACAATGAAGATGATCGGCCGGGCCTTCACCGGCACTGAGAAATATCAGTATCTCCTCCCCTTCGAGGCTGTGAGCGTGCTGCTGCTGGCCTGCATCATCGGTGGTGTGACAGTGGCCCGCAAGCGCTGATTGTAAAACCCATATTTTAGCAAAACATCAAAATGGATCTGAATCTTCTTTGGTATCTTGTGCCGAGCGTCATTATGTTCTGCTGCGGCGTGTATGGGTTTGTCACCCGTAAGAATATGATTGCGATTCTGGTATCGCTCGAGCTGATACTCAATTCGGCCGACCTGAACTTCGCGATTTTCAACCGCTTCCTTTTCCCGGGTTCGATGGAGGGAATGGTATTCACCCTCTTCGCCATTGCGATTGCAGCGGCCGAGACTGCTGTGGCCATCGCCATCATCATCAATATCTACCGTGCGATCGGAAGCACAGAGGTAAACGAAACCAACTCAATGAAACACTGACACTATGGGCATTACATTACCTATCCTGATTCTGGCTCTGCCCCTGTTCATGTTCCTGCTGCTGGGCATAGGCGGCGTGAAGATGAGCCGTAAGGTAGCAGGCGTGTTAGGCATTCTGGGCATGGGCACCACCATGACGCTTGCCTATATTGTGGCTTTCACATATTTCTTCAGCGGCGATGCCGCATTTATCGTCGATGGTGTGCGCCAGCAGTTCCAGGTATTCGATGTGACCTGGCTCGCATTCACCGAGAAGCTTGTGGTGAACATCGGCTTCCTTCTCGACCCGATTTCAGCCATGATGCTGGTGGTTATCACCACAATCTCTTTCATGGTGCATCTCTATAGCTGGGGCTATATGGAGCATGAGGGTGGATTCCAGCGCTATTATGCGTTCCTTTCGCTCTTCAGCTTCTCGATGCTCGGTCTGGTTGTGGCCACCAACATCTTCCAGATGTATATCTTCTGGGAGCTTGTGGGCGTGTCGTCATTCCTGCTGATCGGCTTCTTCTATCGCCTCCCCTCTGCGGTGGCTGCATCGAAGAAGGCCTTCATCGTGACCCGCTTCGCCGACCTCGGTTTCCTGCTCGGTATTCTGACTCTCTCATACTTTACCGATACATTCAATTTTGTCGACATGACCTCCAACCCGATGCAGGTGCTCACCCAGACCGGCGGCGCCACCTTCCTCGGCGCGTCGGTGCTCACATGGGCTATGGTGCTCATCTTCACCGGCGGTATGGGTAAGTCGGCAATGCTTCCGCTCCACATCTGGCTTCCCGACGCTATGGAGGGTCCCACTCCGGTGTCGGCTCTGATTCATGCTGCCACAATGGTTGTGGCCGGTGTGTATCTGGTGGCCCGTATGTTCCCGGTGTATTGTGTGGTCGAGGCCTCGATGACCTTCATCACAGTGGTGGGCGCCATCACAGCTTTCTATGCTGCGGTAGTGGCCTGCACACAGGTTGACATAAAGCGAGTGCTCGCCTTCTCGACCATTTCTCAGATTGCCTTCATGATGGTGTCGCTCGGTGTGGCACGCGATCATATGGCAGGTGTGCATTATAGCGGCCTTGGCTATATGGCCGGTATGTTCCACCTCTTCACCCACGCCATGTTCAAGGCGCTCCTCTTCCTTGGAGCCGGCGCTCTGATTCATGCCGTGCATTCCAACGACTACACCAAGATGGGCGGCCTGCGCAAGTACATGCCCATCACTCACTGGACATTCCTCATCGGCTGTCTCGCCATCGCCGGCATACCCCCCTTCTCAGGCTTCTTCTCCAAAGACGAGATGCTGGCCGCAATGTTCGGCAACAGCTGGCTCTGGGGCGCATGGATGACAATGGTGGCAGGTCTGACGGCCTTCTACATGTTCCGTCTCTACTACCTCATCTTCTGGTGGGAAGAGAATCCCGAGTACAAGCATCACCGTCCGCACGATGCCCCCTGGCAGATGTCGCTTCCGCTTCTTATCCTCGCGGCAGTGAGCGTGGTGGCAGGTTTCATCCCCTTCGGAACCCTCGTCACCTGGGACGGTGCCCCCTACCATATCCATCTTGAGACTCCCGTGGCCGTCACTTCAATCATCGTGGCCGTAGCCGCAATCGCGCTTGCCACAGTGATGTACCGCAAGAAGAATCCGCTCCCCACAAAATTCAAGAATGCGATGCCCGGCCTCTGGCAGGCTGCCCACCGTCGCTTCTACTGGGATGAGATATATCTTTTCATCACCCGTAAGATTATCTTCGGCATCATCTGCACAGCCATCGCATGGTTTGACCGCCACGTGATCGACGCCACAATGGATGCCTTTGCCAAGGTGACCCAGAAGGTGAGCTACTCGATCCGCGGCCTTCAGAGCGGCAATGTTCAGGCATATGTGCTCTGGTATTTCTTCGGAGCCGTGGCTCTGGCCGCCATCACATGGATCTGTCTTCTCTAACCCCGCAACATCAAACTAACAGCAGTAACAACTTACGATTATGTTCGGAAATATATTAATCTGGTTTGTAATTATTCCTGTCCTGATGATGGCCGGGTTGGGCCTCTGCCGCAACAGCAGCATGAAGGCGATCCGCAGCATCATGGTGGTGGGAAGCACAGCCCTCTTGGCGCTGGCCATCTGGCTCTGTGTCGACTTCCTGGCGCTTCGCGCCGGGGGCAACGACGCTGAGATGCTCTACACCGGCAGCTGGATGTGGTATGCACCGCTCAATATCCACCTCGCAGTGGGTGTCGACGGCATTTCGGTGCTGATGCTGATGCTCTCGGCAATCATCGTATTCGCCGGCACATTCGCCTCATGGAAAATCAATCCGCTGCCGAAGAACTTCTTCCTCTGGTTTGCACTTCTGAGCACCGGTGTGTTTGGCTTCTTCATCTCGATCGACATGTTCACCATGTTCATGTTCTATGAGGTGGCACTTATCCCGATGTATCTTCTTATCGGCGTGTGGGGCACAGGCCGCAAGGAATATTCAGCCATGAAGCTCACTCTGATGCTGATGGGTGGCTCAGCCTTCCTGATGCTCGGTCTGCTCGGCATCTACTGGCACTCTGCTCCCGCCGGCGGCGAACTGACATGGAATATCCTTGAGATTGCCCGCAACAACGCCGTGGATCCCTCGTGGCAGGGTATGCTCTTCGTGTTTACCTTCGTGGGCTTCGGCGTGCTTGGCGCCATGTTCCCCTTCCACACATGGAGCCCCGACGGTCATGCCTGCGCCCCGACAGCAGTGTCGATGCTTCACGCCGGCGTGCTTATGAAACTCGGTGGCTACGGCTGCTTCCGCATTGCAATCTACCTTCTCCCGCAGGCTGCCAATGAGCTGGCATGGATATTCATCATCCTCACCGGTATCAGCGTGGTCTATGGTGCCTTCTCGGCCTGCGTGCAGACCGACCTCAAGTATATCAACGCCTACTCTTCGGTGTCGCACTGCGGCATGGTGCTCTTCGCGCTCCTGATGCTCAACCAGACCGCCATGACAGGTGCCATCCTTCAGATGCTCTCCCACGGTCTGATGACGGCACTCTTCTTTGCCCTCATCGGTATGATCTACGGCCGCACCCACACCCGCGACATTCGCCAGATGGGCGGCTTGATGCAGATTATGCCCTACCTTGGAGTGTGCTACATGATTGCAGGTTTCGCATCGCTCGGTCTGCCGGGTCTGTCAGGCTTCGTGGCCGAGATGACAATCTTCTTCGGCGCATGGGAGGATGCTGATTTCTTCCACCGTGCGTTTGTAGTGGCAGCTACTTGCTCGATTGTGATTACAGCAGTCTATATCCTGCGTGTGGTAGGCAAGCTTCTGCTTGGCCCCGTGCATGACGACCATCACCGTCAGCTCACCGATGCCACATGGTTTGAGCGTCTGAGCACAGTTACCCTGATTGTCTGCATCGCCGGCATCGGCTGCTTCCCCAACTGGATCAACGAGACAATTCAGGCAAGCTTCATGCCGATAGTGGCTGCAATCCAGAATGCCATCTAATCCAATACATTCGATCTAAACTTATCAATTGACACATGGACTATTCTCAATTTGGGGCAATGTTGCCTGAACTGATAATTCTGGGAATCTTCCTGCTGGTGTTTCTGGCCGACACCTTCACGCCCGACGGCAGCAGCAAGAAATTCCTGACCCCCTTCACGGCGGTGCTCTTCCTGCTTGCCACCGTGGCCATCTGGATCGTCCCCTCGTCGGGGGAGGCTGTGTTTGGAGGAATGTATGTCGACAATGCCGCCTGCAAGGCCATGAAGAGCATTCTCAATGTAGGTGTGTTCATCTGCATGCTCCAGGCCTCCAAGTGGGTGGAATCAGATGAGATGGCATTCCGCAAGGGTGAATTTTTCGAGCTGATTCTGGTCACACTCTTCGGAATGTACCTGATGATTTCAGCCCGTCATTTCCTTCTCTTCATCATCGGTCTTGAATCCGCATCGCTTCCGATTGCCGCTCTCGTGGCCTTCAACAAGCATAAATACGAGAGCCATGAGGCAGCAGTGAAATATATCCTCACAGCCGTATTCTCATCCGGCATCCTGCTCACAGGCCTCAGCTTCGTGTATGCCTTCTCGGGCGGCTCACTCTACTTCAGCGACATCGCCGCCCAGATTTCGGCCGGCGAGATGAGCGGTCTACTGCTCTGCGCGCTGGCATTTGTGCTGGCCGGCATCGGATTCAAGCTCTCGCTCGTGCCCTTCCACCTCTGGACTGCCGACGTATATCAGGGTGCCCCCACATCGGTGACAGCCTATCTCTCGGTAGTATCTAAAGGCGCTGCCGCATTTGCATTCTTCATCATCTTCGTGCAGGTGTTCGGCCAGGTCTACAGCCAGGCATGGGAGTGGATGATGTATGCCGTGATTATCGCCACCATCACCATCGGCAACCTTTTTGCGATGCGCCAGAAGAACATGAAGCGCTTCATGGCCTTCTCCTCCGTATCGCAGGCCGGCTACATCATGCTCGGCGTGATGGCTGCCGACCAGCTCGGTCTGGCCTCGATGATGTTCTACATCTTCGTCTATGTGGTGAGCAACCTCGGAGCCTTCGCAGTCATCTCAAGCATTGAAGACCGCACCGGTCTCATCTCGATGGATGATTACAAAGGTCTGCACAAGAGCAATCCCTATATGGCAGTGGCCATGACACTCGCCATGTTCTCGCTTGCAGGTATTCCCCCGTTTGCCGGCTTCTTCTCGAAGATACTTATCTTCACCTCGGTGACAGGCAGCAACTCGATGGCCCTCTACATGCTGGTGCTCATTGCCCTCATCAACACCATCATCTCGCTCTATTACTATCTGCTCGTGGTCAAGGCAATGTGGATTTCGGCCGACGAACCGAAAATCGCACCCTTCAAGAGCGGATGCACAGAGCGTCTGGCGCTCGGCATCTGTGTGCTGGGTATCGTGTTCATGGGTCTGGTAAGCTGCATCTACCAGTACTGCGTGACCTCAGTAGGCCAGTCATTCTTCCTGGCACTCAACTGATACTCCGCCTACATTCTTTATTCCTGATACGAGGGGGCCGCAAACGCGTGTTGCGGTCCCCTTAATTTTTGTCCGTGAGGAGCGCAATGGGAAGCGTTCCGCCGTCGGGCTATCTCGTCGACCGGCGCAAATGGGAAAATAAATCAATGCATATATTGCGGATGTGAAAAAAAAATTATAATTTTGCAGCGCAAGCCGTTTCGCAGAAGCCCGGTGCGGGTGATGTGGGAGGGTAAGCTGTTACATTTTGGAAAGCGTTTACTCGACGCTCTTTCTTGGCTTGTTGAAACCTGGAAAACTTCAATCGTGGTCAAGAATGAGACAACGGTAGATGCCTTGTGGATATGTTTAATCCGCCAACAGCAGGCGCGTGAGCGTCCGCCGTTGGTATGTATGTATGTACACATATTCTGCGTGAGGCTTCTGCGTTGTCCGTTCTACCACGATGGGCAATTCCAGGGCCTCAACAAGCGGAACGGGCAATACGTAAGGCTCTCACGCTTTTCTTTTATTTAAATGTACACTCCGCAGGGTGAGAGAGTCCACTCATAAATTTAACTGACCTGTAACCATGATTCAATATTTACGGTATGCGCCCCGCTTATCGGGGCGGAGTGATACACACAACAATCCATCAACACCGGCCTCTTGCAACACCGGACACCCGTCGCGATAAGCGGGCGTGCATACGAATCATGAACACTAACGAATCTACAACATAACAACAATAACCGCAAAAGCAAATGAAAAAATTGCTACTCACCTTACCGATAGCCTTGGCGGCAGCCGCCTGGCCATCGTCCCTGCTCGCCTTCGAGTATCAGGGAATCAACTACGAGATTACCGACTACGAAAACCGCACCTGCGCAGTAGGCGGCTGGCAGCAGAGTATCAGCGGAGATGTGGTGCTTCCGCAGAACCCTGTCGATGAGGACGGAACAGAGTATGTACTCACCGCAATTGGTGATTATGCCTTCTCCGGCTGTACCTCACTGACATCAATCTCCATACCGGAAGGTGTAACCGAGATTGGCGGTTCTGCCTTCTCCGCCTGTACGTCACTGACCTCCATCGCCATACCTGAAGGTGTAACCGAGATGGGCGGTGCTGCCTTCTCCGGCTGTACCTCACTGACCTCCATCGCCATACCGGAAGGTGTGACCGAGATTGGCGGTTATGCCTTCAGCGCTTGCTCCAGTTTGGAATCTGCCAAACTTCCGGTAAATCTGGAGAGAATACCGAGAGAAATGTTCAGTGGGTGCACATCGCTCACTTCTGTGGAGTTCCCCGAAAATGTGAAAGTAATCGGTGAGAATGCATTTAAAGACTGTGATTCCCTGACATCCGTGCTGCTCCCTGAAACTGTGACCGAGATTGAACATGATGCCTTTATCAGCTGTGATAACCTTAGTTCAGTCTATTTCCCGGAGTCGCTGGTGACAATAGGTAACGGCGCATTCGCATATTGCGGGAATATCCGTTCGATTGCAATACCCTCTTCTGTAAAGACAATCAAGCAAGAAGCGTTTAATTTCGGACTTCAATCGGTCGCACTCGGTAACGGTATCGAGGTATTGGAATGGGGCGTTATCTCACGCAGACCGTCAAAAATCATATATCCGGAATATCTTGACGATATCGAAGGATGGAAGCCCTATGACTGGGATGATCATTATAATGATATAGCTGCCCCGTTCGCTTATCCAAACGATGTCACCATCGTATTTGATACTGATGGCATCGGGTATGCTGACGAGGGGAAGACTCTCTACTATGTGCCGGCTACCTTTGAGGGTGAATTCTCTATCCCGGAGGGTGTGACACGTATCGCTAAACCTGCATTTGCCATGTGCAACGGTATTACCGCGCTTAATATCCCGAAGGGTATACTGGAGGTTGACGAGGATGCGTTCGCGCATGTGAATATACCGCGCGTCAATTTCGCCGACTGGTCCGACTGGATGGCCAATGTGAAGTTAGGTAACATAAACTCCAATCCTTACCGCAACGGCGGTGTGGCTTATGCCGGAGGGATTGAGGTGAATATTCAGGAGTTTGACGAGAACCTGACTGAAATTCCGGATTATGTTTTGGCCGGCATCAAGTTCAGCGATGAGGTGATCCTTCCCTATCAGCTCCGCAAAATCGGTGCCTACGCTTTCTGGAATCAGACGGAGGTGTTCGCCATGGAACTCCCCGCAACTCTTGAGGAGATCGGCGAACATGCGTTCGACGGTTGTGAACTTCTCGAAAACCCCGTATTCCCCGCCGGACTTCAGTCAATCGGCGACTATGCATACCGTGCCTGCACATCAATCACTGAGATCGACCTCCCCGAAGGTCTGACATATCTCGGCGAGGGTGCATTCGAGGGTGCGACCTCCCTTGAGAAAGCCGCGCTGATGGCCGATATCACCGAACTGCAGCCCGCAACATTCCGCGACTGCACAGCCCTCTATAAGGTATATCTCCCCACAGGCACTACTGCCATCGGCAACGAATGCTTCAACCGCTGCCGCGCGCTTGATGAAATAGTGCTCCCCGCATCGGTAGCCGCTATCGACTCGTGTGCATTTGCAGAGACCGCCCTTACCAAAGTGAATCTCCCGCAGGGGCTGACATCACTTGGTGAGTCGGCGTTCGAAAACTCCAACATCTCAATCGTATCGATAGGTGGTGCGCTTGAGGAGATACCTTACCGTGCATTCTGCATGAACCCGATCCGCGAACTTACACTTTCCGAGGGACTGAAGAATATCGGTGCCGAAGCATTCAGTGTCAGTGTAAATAAATGGGGGTGGAACGAAAAGACATCCTCCATCGGAGTGCTCGAACTCCCCTCTACAGTAGAGTCAATCGGTGAAAACGCATTTAACGGTGTGGTGTTCGGTGAGTTTACCGTCAACAGCGGTATCCGCGAACTCCCGGCTGGTAGCTGCGGTCGCCCGAATGTGCTCAATCTTCCCGCATCGGTCGCATCAATCGCTCCCAAGGCCATCGATCCGGACTACTGCCGCCTGAAGGTGCTTAGCGTAAAGAGCAGCAATCCCCCGACACTCTCCGAGGCCCTAACCTTCAGCCAGGAGATCAACGACAACCTCGTGCTGATAGTAAATGCCGGGCGCAAGAGCGTATATGAGCGCAACGCCCGCTGGAAACAGATTCCCAATATCCTTGAGAACGGCGAGACCGAAATCGAGGTATATATGACAGGCGATTACGCCATTACCGAGGAGATCCGCACCACATCGGGCCTTATGCCCGCCGTAGTGACAGGAATGAAGGTTTTCGGTCCGATGACGCAGAACGACCTTGCGCTCGTGGCCCGCAACATGCCGGGACTCGTGACGCTCGACCTCAGCGGCACCACCGGACTGACCGAAGTGGGCGACTATGAATTTGAGGGTTCTTCGCTCAAGGAGATCATCCTCCCCGAGGGGATCACACGTATCGGAGATAATGCATTCTCCAACTGCGCCATGCTCACCCTCCCCTCCC
>JAIDKG010000086.1 GCA_029051525.1 Muribaculaceae bacterium | reverse complement strand
GTGTATGGGGCTGTGCAGTCGCTACGCGACGGGCGGACTCTGCGGGGTGGGGCGGGAGTGGGTGGGGGAGGGGTTTCATCCGGTTGTCTCCTCCCCGCTCAGGGGGAGTAAGACAATCAGGACGATGAAAGGAGCGTGAATGTTTAAGTGACTTAGAATTCGCGGTGATGTCTGGAGAAAAGATCTGAAAATCCAATATAACACTATAACAATAAAGTATTGGAATTGCTTCCGACTCTGCGGAGTCAGTGAGCCAGCCATCTTAATGCGAATGACTTATAAAAATGTGAATGTGCGATGTAAACGATTGCCATAAACATTCCGCCTTATGACGAATTGTTATGTAATCGGCTTTCGCTTGCAAATGTAGTACAAATTTTTTAATCTGCAAACATATTTTGACAGATTTTTATATCTCATTTCATATTGAGAGGTCTTTTCCGATTCAGCTTTCAATTGCAAAATGAAAGGCTCTTGACGGCAGTGAAAAGCTTTAACAGATGTTAAGAATATAAATTGTCAAAGAATTGCTAACTTTGCATCATGAATGCAAAAAAGAATGTGACAATCTTTTTAACCGTTTTTTTTCTTCTTATTTGGGGCAGTAGCATCGGAATCGCCCCAATAGCGGCAGCTTCAGCATCGCCGGCAGCATCGGCTGTCCCGGCTGATGGAGATGGGGAGACTGCGGCCGACTCACTGCATCTTCATGCCACCGATTCTGCCGGAGTCACACTTCACGACCTTGTGGTGACAGGCTCCACACAGCAGAGCACCATCGCCGGTCAGGAACTCAGCGGCAAAGAGCTCGACCGACTTTCGGCCCTCAATGTGGCCGATGCCGTGAGATATTTCTCCGGCGCGCAGATTAAGGACTATGGCGGTGTGGGTGGCGTAAAGACTGTCGATGTGCGCTCCATGGGTTCGAATCACCTCGGTGTATTCTACGACGGCATAGCCCTCGGCAACGCCCAGAACGGCCAGATCGACCTCGGCCGCTACTCGCTCGACAATGTGGAGCAGATATCCCTCTTCAACGGGCAGAAATCCGAACTCTTCTCCACCGCCAAAGATCTCTCCTCGGCCGGAGCCCTTTATATCCGTACCCGTCGCCCAAGATTCGATGATGGGAAGCCCTACAACCTCCATGTGGGTATGCGCGGCGGCAGCTTCGGACTCCTCAACCCCTCACTGCGTCTTGAATATAAGTTCAGCCAGAGTCTGGCCGCCACATTCAGTGCCGAATATACCCATGCCGACGGTCGCTACCGCTTCCGTTACCGCCGAGTATATCCCGATGGTTCCACCGCCTGGGATACCACCGCCATCCGCGAGAACGGCGATGTGGAGGCACTACGCCTCGAGGCCGCCCTCTTCGGCCGTATCACCGATGGTTCCTACATGGTGAAAGGCTACTTCTACGACTCACAGCGCGGCATACCCGGCGCCATAGTCAACAATGTGTGGAAAAACTCCCAGCGCCAATGGGACCGCAATCTCTTCCTTCAGGGCAACCTGCGCCGCAACCTCGGCGAGCGCGACGAGATAATGGTAAATTTCAAATATGCCCGCGATTATCTCCACTATCTCAATCCCGACACCACATTGATGTATACCGACAATGAGTTCTGGCAGACCGAGGTCTACGCCTCGGTGGCCAACATGTTGGAGATACTCCCCGACTGGCGTGCCAATGTGGCCGTGGACTATCAATACAACACCCTCTCCTCGACCCTTGCCGGATTTGCCGACCCCACGCGCCACACCCTCATGGCCGCCCTGAGCAGCAGCTACACCATCGGCGGCCTCTCGGCCCAGGGGAGTGTGATGAGCACATCGGTATTCGACCGGTCATGGTCACCCCGACGCGGCGATGCACCCCGCACCCTTTACAAGCGGCAGCGCACAGCCTTCACCGCCGGGCTCTTCCTCAACTGGCAGCCCCTCCCGCACTATGCCGGGCTGCATCTGCGCGGATTCTGCAAGCGCACATTCCGGATGCCCACATTCAACGACCTCTACTACACCGACATGGGCAATGCCACACTCGACCCCGAGTATGCCACGCAATATGACCTCGGAGTCTCACAGCGCATGGAATTCACCTCCACAATATGGCGATACCTCGAATTGCGCCTCGACGGCTACCACAACCGCATCACCGACAAGATAATAGCAGTGCCAAAAGGTAACTCCCAATATCGATGGATGATGATGAACATAGGCAAAGTGCGCATATGGGGGCTTGACTTCAATGCCGAGGCGATGATCGAACCTTTGGCCGGACTCGAGATAGGTGGCAAACTCGCCTACACCTATCAGCGTGCCATGGACTACAGCGACCCCTCCGACTGCCTCGATGCCGCCGGCACCTACAAAGGTCAGATAGCCTACATCCCCGAGCACAGCGGTGCATTCACCGCATTTGCCAACTGGCGCCGCTGGGAACTCAACTACAGCTTCATATATGTCGGCGAACGCTGGCACAACTCCTCCAACATCCCCTCCAACTACGAGCAACCATGGTATACCCACGACATGACACTGGCCTACACTCTCCCGCTGCGCCGCTGTTCGCTCCGATTCATGGCCGAACTCAACAATATCTTCGACCAGCAATATGAGGTGATACTCAACTACCCCATGCCCGGCCGCAACTGGCGCCTCGGCGTGACCCTCGAAATCTGACAATAGATATACCTCCCCAATAATCATCCCCTAAAAAAACAACCGCAATCCAAATGACACGCGATATCAGAAAAATCACCGCCCGATGCGCCCTGGCCGCTATGGCATGCAGCGCGATGCTATGGCAAAGTTGCCGCCACGATGTAGTGGTGGATTACCCCACCGGAGAGAAACCCACCGGCTCAAAACCCGATGAAGTAGAGCAGGGGGAGCCGATAGGCTTCTACCTCCTCGACGAAGGCAACATGGGTATGAACAAAGCTGCAATCGACTACTACGACTACTCCACCGGAGAATATACCCGCGACATCTACCTTCAGGCCAACCCCGATGCGGTGATGGCACTCGGCGATGTGGGTAATCAGATTGCCATCAATGGCGACCGCCTATGGGCAATCATCAACTGTTCCAACAAGGTGGAGGTGATGCGTTCGTCAGATTGCCGCCGCGTGGGGCAGGTCGACATACCCAACTGCCGCCACATGGCCTTCCACGGCGACTATGCCTACGTCACATCCTATGCCGGCCCCGTGCTGATCGACGATAATTACAACCAGCTCGGCTATGTGGCCAAAATCAACGTCAACACCCTTCAGGAGGAGGCACGCTGCATAGTGCGCTTTCAGCCCGACGGTATCGCCGTGAGTGGCGGCCGTCTATATGTGGCCAACAGCGGCGGCTACCGCCCCAACAACTACGAAAAGATGATGAGCGTGATCGACATCGCCTCATTTACCGTAGAGAAAGAGGTGGAGCTGGGTGTCAATCTCAATCTCGTGGCCGCCGACCCGGAGGGGAAAATCTGGGTAAGTTCGCGCGGAGATTACTACGATGTGGAGCCATCGCTCTACTGCTACGATCCCGCCACATCGACCGTGGTAAAGACCTTCAGTACGGATGCCTCCTCAATGTGGATGGACGGCGACCTGCTTTATATCGTGGGCTGCCCCTTCAGCTATGAGACAATGAGTGCCGAGCCCTCCTTCTCCGTGATCGACACATCCACACTCACCATGCTCCAGTCAGGCTGGGAGGGGGCTGCGGAATTTGACAAAATCAAAGTGCCCTACTGTGTGGCGGTCGACCCGGCGCGAGGCGACATCTACATCACCGATGCCGGCAACTATGTGAATCCCGGTTATCTCTACGCCTTCGGTGCCGACGGCAGTTTCAAATGGCGCCAGCGCACCGGCGACATCCCCGCCTCCATCGCCTTCCTCTACGACCAACCGCAGTAAGGAGCGAGGCTCGAGGGATGGATGAGCCTCCCAGATGGGGGGGGGAGCGCCACGGTCAGGACTTTACGAAAGTGCGCGGCAGCAATCGGTGCAACTCCTCCAGGCTGATGCCGCGTCGGCGTGCATAATCGGCGCCGGCGGCCTCGCTGAGGTCGCTGATATCGAAATAGCGGGCCTGCGGAGCGGCGAATATCATGCCGGTCGTGGTGGCCGAAGGGGAGAGGGCTCCGTTGGAGGTGAGTTCAACACGGAGATCGGAATAATGCAGCAGTCGGTCGGTGAGGAAAACCAACGACTGGTCGGGGAGCGACGGATAACCAATTGCCGGACGTATCCCCCGCGGCGAGGTGAGACCATGCAGAGTGGCATGCTCATACGTATGCATCCACTCCGTGGCCCCCTCCACCAATCGGTCGCTCAGACTATGCCGGAGCATCTCCCGATACGAACCCTCCGGAGCCTCGATAGCCTCCGCCACCGGTCGGGCAGTGACAACAAACAGTCCGATCCAATCATTCTCCTGAGCCAGAAAATCCGACATGGCGATCTGCGGGGCGGCCTCATTGCGCAGAGTAGGAATAGTGACCACCTCCCCGGAGGTGGAGGTGATTTTTATATCATCCCCCTCGCGCCTGGCCGGGAGCAGGGCCACACGTGCCGGGATGGTGACACCGGCCTCATTCAGCTCCGCGAGCATGGCGCGGGCATCGGCTATGAGTCGGCGTGCCTCGGTGAGTTCCGGGGTAGGCGAGGTCTCCCCATTCTTATGCGCGGCATGGTCGCAGCCACATGGACATCCTGCATGATGCGGCTGCCGGAGCGCCTCCTCAGCCAGAGAGGGGGAGATGCGCCATGTGTGGAGAAATGCACGCCAATTGATGAGGGGCTCGATATCCCGGATGGCAATCTGCAGATCGGTCGTGCCCGGATGTGCCGGACTTGGCATCGGTGTGATCACCCTCTGCGGAGAGGCCATGCCGGCGGCGCCCGATTCAGCCGCACAGGCGGTGGAATTGCGACGCTCCTGTTTGGCGGCATATTCATCGCGCAGCCGCTGCTGCGACTCCTGAAGACGGGTAGCCTCCACGTCGCGACGTGCGGGGTCGGCCAGTGCGGCCGCCAGCGGCGGAAGCTGTGCCGCATCACGGGTGTGGAGAGTCAGTCCGCCAAATAGCGGGGCGATCTTCACGGCAGTGTGCAGGTCGGAAGTTGTGGCACCACCCACGAAGAGATTAACATCATGCAGACCCTCCGCTTCCAATCCGGAAGCCACCTCACACATCTCCGAGAGCGACGGCGTGATAAGTCCGCTCAGACCCACAAACCGAGCACCCGAGTTTCGCACCTCCTCGATAATCCTTTCAGGTTCCACCATCACCCCCAGATCGATCACCTCAAATCCGCTGCAACGCAATATCACCCCCACGATGTTCTTGCCGATATCATGCACATCACCCTTCACGGTGGCAATCAGGAATTTCTCACCCCCCGCTTCCGAATTATCACTGCGGCTATTCTCCGCCTCGATAAGTGGAGTGAGATATTCAATGGCGCTCTTCATCACCGAAGCCGAGCGCACCACCTGCGGCAGGAACATCCTCCCCGCGCCGAATTCATCACCCACTCTCTGCATAGCCTCCATGAGAGGACCCTTCACCACCTCCATCGCGCTTCCCGCATTGGCGAGAGCCTCATCGAGCAGCGGGATAAGACCGGTGTCGATACCCTTCTCCACGAGGCTTCCGATAGATGGGCGCGAGGCCGAGCTCTGCTTCGGCGCGGCCGGTAGGCCGGCGGCTTCCCCCTTGCGGCGCTCCGCTTCGGCCTTCATCTGCGCGGCGAAATCGAGCAGTCGGTCGGTGGCGTCGGCTCGGCGGCAGAATATAAGATCCTCGATAGCCTCCCGCAGGTCGGGGGCGATTTGCGAGGCATCGGTCGGTGTGGCGGGATTCACGATAGCCATATCCATACCCCGCGCGATGGCATGCTCCAGAAATACGGCATGCATAGCCTCGCGCAATCGGTTGTGGCCACGGAAAGCGAAAGAGAGATTGCTCACACCTCCGCTCACCTTCGCCCCCGGCAGATTCTGCTTGATCCACTCCACCGCATCGAGGAAATCGAGGGCATAACGGTCATGTTCGGCCACACCGGTGGCTATGGTCAATACATTGGGATCGAATACGATATCATGCCCCATATAACCGCATTGCTCCGTGAGCAGACGGTAGGCACGGCTGCATATCTCTATGCGCCGCTCCAATGTGGTGGCCTGACCCTTCTCATCGAAAGCCATCACCACCACGGCGCCGCCATAGCGGTGTATCTCACGGGCATGGTCGAGAAATGCCTCCTCGCCACCCTTGAGCGAGATCGAATTCACAATCGGGCGCCCCTGAATGCGACGCATCGCGCGGCGGATCACCTCCATATCCGAAGAATCAATCATCACCGGCAGGGGAGAGGTGGTGGAATCGGCACCGAGCAGAGTCACGAATTTCTCCATCTCGGCCGGAGCATCGAGCATGGCATCATCCATATTCACATCGAGCACCGCCGCACCCTTCCCCACCTGTGCGGCGGCCACCTCCAGCGCCTCCGGGAGATTCCCCTCATTCACAAGGCGCAAGAATTTGCGACTTCCCGCCACATTGCATCGTTCGCCCACCTTGATAAAACCGCCGTCGGGTGATATCCGGCATTCCTCCAGCCCCGACAGACACAGAGTCTCGTCGCTTTTACAGGGCACCCGTCGAGGCTCCGCCCCGCGAGCCACCTCGGCAATGGCGCGAATATGGTCGGGGGTGGTGCCGCAGCAACCGCCGGCGATATTCAGTCGGCCCCGCTCCAGGTATCGGCGCATCGTGGCCGCCATCGTGGCCGGCGACTCGGTGTAACGACCCAATTCATCGGGTAGCCCGGCATTGGGATGGAGCGACACGAAGCCCGGGAAATTCTGAAGTTGTTCAAGCCACGGAGCCATACCATCCGCGCCGAATCCGCAGTTGAGTCCGATGCTTGAGGCCCCGGCATGAGCCACCGAAGCCAGAAAAGCCCCGATGGTCTGCCCCGAGAGGGTGCGCCCCTGTTGGGTAAGTGTCACCGATAGCATGAGGGGCAGTTCGCGACCCGATCCGGCGATGGCGCGGCGGGCGGCCGCGATGGCTGCCTTGGCATTGAGAGTATCGAAGATGGTCTCCAGCAGGATGATATCCACACCCCCCTCGATCAGCGCCACGCATTGATCATGGATTGCCTCCTCCATCATATCGAAAGTCACATCTCCTCCGGCACCGGCAATGCTCAGGGCCACATTCGACGGTCCCACACTGCCCGCCACCCAGACACGGCGCCCCGAGCGCTGCATCTCCTCATCGGCCTCCATGCGGGCCAAAGCCGCGGCGGCACGGTTGATCTCAGGCACCAGGTGTCCCAGACCATATTCAGCCATAGATATGGCATTGGCATTGAAAGAGTTGGTCTCTATGATATCGGCACCCGCCTGAATATAGGCGCGGTGTATCTCACGCACCACATCCGGGCGAGTGAGCGACAGCAGATCATTGCAGCCCTTCAGTTTCACCTCCCGAGCCACGGCGATAGTGCCCCGGAAATCAGATTCTGAGAGGTTGTAACGCTGTATCATCGTGCCCATGGCACCATCGAGTATCAGCACCCGGTGTCTGAGCGCATCTTCAAATATTCCCATTATGCAATTTTTTACTCCTCCCTCCCGTAGAGTCAAGGGGAGGGAGGGGTGAAGAGTACACTTAATAGATAGCTTTCGCAATGCGGTGCACGGAATCAGAGGCGAGGAAGGTATAGAAATGGAGTGCATCGACGCCACCCTCGATCAGTTCGCGGCACTGGTTGATGCTCCATTCCACACCCACTTCTCGCACCTCCTCCTCAGTGCGGCATTTCAGCAGCGCATCGGCGAGGTCCTCCGGGAGGTCGGTGCGGAACACACGCGGCAATATATTGAGCTGATTGCCGAATACGATCGGTTTGATACCCGGGATAATCGGCACATTGATACCCGCCTGCCGGCATCGGGCCACGAAATCGAAATACTTCTGATTGTCGAAAAACATCTGCGTCACCAGATACGAAGCTCCGGCATCCACCTTCTTCTTGGCCCAATAGATATCGGAGGCCATATTGGGGGCCTCTTCATGTTTTTCGGGATAGCAGGCCATGCCATAGGTGAAGGGTGTATCGATACCCTGGATGCGGGTGCCGTCGAGCGAGAACCCCTGGTTGAAGAGATTCACCTGCGCCTGAAGGTCGGTGGCATGTTCGTGGTAGAGTTCCGGATCCTGCTGCACCGTCTCGAGCGACTTGCAGTCACCCCGGAGCAACAGCAGATTCTGTATGCCGAGGAAGTTGAGGTCGAGCAGGGCATACTCCGTCTCCTCCTTGGAGAAGCCCTTGCAGATGATGTGGGGCACGGCCGGGATACCATACTTGTTCTGGATAGCGGCGGCGATGGCCACAGTGCCCGGACGCTTGCGCACACTCACACGGCGCAGACTGCCGTCGGGATGTTCCTTGTAGACATACTCGCTGTGGTGGGAGGTGATGTTGATGTAGGCGGGATCAAACTCCTTGAGTCGGTCGATGATGTGATACACCTTGAATATGCTGTTGCCTTTCAGCGGCGGGAGTATCTCGAATGAGAATTGTGGTTTGGACATGGGAATTAAGTGTTAAAAAAAGTGATAAATAATGAGTAAAAGGGAGCTTACACGCTTCGCAAGAGTGTGGCTCAGGAATTGAAGAGGTGCCGGTAGGCGCTCTCGATGCGGCCGAGGGCTTCGGTCAGTATGGCATGCGGCGCCCCCACATTGAGGCGCATGAACCCTTTCCCCCCCGGGCCGAACATCTCACCATCATTGAGTGCCAGACGGCAGTCATCGCGGAAGAAAGCGCACAGCCGGTCATGGCTCATACCCAATCCGCGGCAATCGAGCCATACCAGAAAACTCGCATCCGGCTTGAGCGCCTTGATAAGGGGCATTCTCTCAGCGCAGTAATCATGCACATAGTCGATATTTCCCTCCACATATTTCAGCATCTCCCGGCGCCATTCATCCCCCTCGCGATAGGCCGCGATGGTGGCTATCGGGGCGAAGATGGTGGGTTCGTCGAGTTCGTTGGCGTTAAGGAAACTATAGAATTTCTCACGCAGCTCATCATCGGGCACAATGGCATATGAACTTACGATACCGGCGATGTTGAAAGTCTTCGAGGGGGCGGCGAAAGTGATAGAGCAGCGGCGAGCCTCATCCGATACATTAAAGAACGGTATGTGCGGTCGGTCATGGAGCAACATCTCCGAATGTATTTCATCCGAAATCACCAGAATGCCACGACTATGACAGAACTCAGCCAGACGCTGCAACTGATCGTGGCTCCAGGCGATTCCGGCCGGATTGTGGGGGTTGGACAGTATGAGGATGCGGCAGCGGTCGTCGCATACGCTCTCCAGATGGTCGAAATCAATCTCATAGCGACCATCGGGCAATTCGCGCAGAGGATTCCACACCACCTCGCGCCCATTCCCCTGCGGCACGATGCGGAAAGGATGGTAGACCGGCGGCATCACAATCACCTTATCCCCCGGCTCGGAGAAACGATCGATCACCAGACCGATACCCTTCACGATACCCGGTATGAAAGAGAGCCATTCCGGGCGCACCTCCACACCATGCAGCCGCCGCAGCCAATCGATGATGGCCGGGCGATAATCGGAGGGTTCGATAGTGTAGCCCATCACCGGATGCTCCATGCGGCGACGCAGGGCCTCCATGATGAACGGGGGAGTGGCGAAATCCATATCCGCCACCCAGAGCGGTAGCAGATCGGGGCGGCCGTAGCGCTCGGAGAGGGCGTCGTATTTCAGTGCGCCGGTGCCTTGGCGCGGTATGATGGTGTCGAAATCGTAGGGCATGATGACCGGGGTATTAATTACGGGATAGAGCGATGTCGAGGGCTTGGTTGAGGTCGGCGATCACATCGGCCGGATTCTCCAGACCGATGCTGAGGCGGATCAGAAGTTCGCTCACATCCATGGCGCGGCGCGTGTCGGCATCGATAGTGCCGAAGATTGTGCTGGCCGGATGGATGGCAAGCGAGCGGTTGTCGAAGAGATTGGTGGCGCGGCGCACGAGCTTCAGCGCATCGATCATGCGGAAGCAGGCCTCCTGCGACGGGAGAGTCAGTGTCAGCATCGCGCCGAAATGGCCGCCGAACTGTCGGGCTGCCAGCTCATGATACGGATTATCCGGCAGCCCCGGATAACACACCTTCACCTCAGGCCGGTGGCTCAGCGCCGTGGCCACCGCCATGGCATTGCGCTCCTGTGCCTCATAGCGGGTGGAGAGGGTCTCCATGCCGAGAGTCTGCATATAGGCGGCATGCGGAGTCATGTAGCCTCCCAGATTCATCAGCATATCTTTGCGCAGATTGCGGGCCATGTCGGGGCATGTGCCGTAGTCGATCACCAGTCCGCCGAGCGATGTGGCTCCGCCGCTGATATACTTCGTGCTCGAGAGAATCTCTACATCGACACCCAATGCGCGGGCATCGGTATAGATGAAAGGTATCATAGTGGTGTCGGCAAGCAGAGCCGCTCCGGCGGCATGAGCGATATCGGCCAGAGCCCGGATATCGGCCACCTCCATCTGCGGATTGGTGATAGTCTCGAGATAGATGCAGCAAGTGCGGTCATTGACCACACGGCGCACCTCCTCCGGATCGGTCAGGTCGGCCAGTACCGTCTCCACCCCGAATCGGGCCAGTGTGCGGGTGAGCAGCAGATATGTATTGCCGAAGAGATGACGCGAAGTCACCACGCGGCGCCCGGCGCCGGCCACAGCCATCACCGCAGCCGAGATAGCTGCCATGCCCGAAGTGAAGGCCACTACATCGGTCGCGCCCGTCAGGCGGCGCACCATCTGCTCCAGATGAATCACCGTGGGATTGGTGACGCGTGAATAGTCAGGGTCATCGCTCACCTGAGTGAAAGAATCGATCATGGCCTGATGATCCGGAAATTCATAGGCCAGACAGTGATACACCGGCATGGCCAGTGCGCCATAGGCGTCGGGACGCGGAAAAGGAGAGTGGATTGCGGAGGTATTCTTGTCCATAAATTCAGATATTAAGGAACGCGCTCTAAGGAAGTCACAACAGAGGAGTGGGAAGCACCTCGGAGAGGGCCATTTTTCCCTCAGATACTTATGCTGAAAGAAAAAAATCAAACAAAATTACTAAAAATTACGCTTTTTACCAATTTATTATTATCTTTGCAGTGAAATATATGGCCTGTGACCAATGCGTTCTTACGAAATGATTGGAAAAAAGGCCCGTTTGCAAGCAAGCGAAAAAGCAATTTTCAAAACATATATCTTTAACGGAAAGAAAACCCCAAGACAACAACACCAAGGCCTCCGACCCAGGCAGCGATGCCGCGTGCGTGAGGCTTCTCAAAAAAACTCACAGATATGGATTCAGAGAAAAAACCTAAAAGACCGCGTATAGGTTCCTTGAACGCATCGATCGATTCCACCGATCAGGAAAATCGCTATCGTCCGATGTCGGGCGATGACCATGCATCTACCGCCGAAGGCCAGGGAGATGCAGCTTCTTCTGCCTCAGGATATCAGCCTCGCCAGCAGGGCTATCAGCCCTATCAGCGTCGTGAAGGTGGCTATCAGCCCTACCAGCGCCGCGAAGGTGGCTATCAGCCGCGCAACAACGGCTACAACCGTCAGAACGCCGACCAGCAGGGTCAGGGGGGCTATCAGCCCCGTCAGAACCATAACGGTTATGGTCAGCCCCGTCAGAATCAGGGGTATGGCAACTACAACCGTCAGAACAATCACAACAACGGCTACGGCCAGCAGCGCCAGCAGGGTGGCTATCAGCCCCGCCAGCAGGGTGGCTATGGTCAGAACCAGCAGGGAGGCTATCAGCCCCGCCAGCAGGGAGGCTACGGCCAGAACCAGCAGGGCGGCTACCAGCCCCGCCAGAATCAGGGTGGCTATCAGCCCCGCCAGCAGGGTGGCTACGGCCAGCGCCAGCAGGGTGGCTATCAGCCCCGCCAGAACCAGGGCGGCTACGGCCAGCAGCGCCAGCAGGGTGGCTATCAGCCCCGCCAGAATCAGGGCGGCTACCAGCAGCGTGGCCAGCAGCGCCCCAACCAGCGCGGCGGTTACAACCAGAACCGCATGAACCAGCCCTCACGCACATTCACCCCGCGTCCGCGTCAGATCGAATATCAGATCGAGGAGATCGATCCGAATGCAGAGATTCGTCTGAACAAATACATGGCCAACGCCGGTATCTGCTCGCGTCGTGAGGCCGACGAACACATCACCAACGGCAAAGTGAAGGTCAACGGCAACGTAGTGACCGAGCTTGGCGTGAAGATTACACCCAAAGATGTGGTGGAATTCGACGACAAGGTGGTGACTCCCGAGCGCAAGTGCTACGTGCTCCTCAACAAGCCGAAAGACTGCGTCACCACATCCGACGATCCCAACGGCCGCCTCACAGTGCTCGACCTGGTGAAGAATGCATGCCGTGAGCGCATCTATCCCGTGGGCCGTCTGGACCGCAACACCACCGGTGTGCTCCTGCTCACCAACGACGGCGACCTCGCCTCGAAGCTTACCCACCCCAAATTCGTGAAGAAGAAAATCTATCACGTATGGACCGACAAGGAGATCGCCGAAGAGGATATGCAGCGCATAGCCGACGGTATCGAGCTTGAGGATGGAGAGATCCATGCCGACGCAATCAGCTATGTGGCCGATGCCCGCAATCAGGCCGGTATCGAGATCCACTCAGGCCGCAACCGCATCGTGCGCCGCATCTTCGAGCACCTCGGCTACCGTGTCACCAAGCTCGACCGCGTATACTTTGCCGGTCTTACCAAGAAGAATCTGCCGCGCGGCCGCTGGCGCTACCTCACTCAGGAGGAGGTCAACTTCCTGCGCATGGGTTCGTTTGAGTAAGTAGCCGACCCGACATCACGCATAGACACACGCTGATATTGATATCAATCCCCGGCCCTGCCACAGGGGCCGGGGCTACTTCCATAAATACTGAAAATACTGAAATGCAAGACATACGTCGCTCATTAATCGCCAAACTCATGGCCGAGCCCGCGTGCTACATCGGCAAAACCGTCGATGTGAAGGGCTGGGTGCGTTCGCGCCGTGGCAACAAATATGTGCAGTTTGTGGCTCTCAACGACGGCTCATCTGTAAAGTCGCTCCAGATCGTATTCGACCTCAACAAATTCTCGGAAGAGGATCTGCGTCAGGTCACCACAGGCGCTTCCATCCATGTGCAGGGAGAGCTTGTAGAGTCGCAGGGTAAAGGGCAGACCATCGAAGTTCAGGCAGAGAGCCTGGAGGTATACGGCACTGCCGACCCCGACACATATCCCCTCCAGAAGAAGGGTCACTCACTCGAGTTCCTGCGCGACAAGGCGCATCTGCGTCCGCGCACGAACT
Organism: Muribaculaceae bacterium; assembly: GCA_029051525.1. Lineage (GTDB taxonomy): Bacteria > Bacteroidota > Bacteroidia > Bacteroidales > Muribaculaceae > Lepagella. Next base: position 16,207 of record JAIDKG010000086.1, on the reverse strand, counting down.
ATTTCTCCTGTGTGCTCCGCATACGCCACGCTCTGGCCTATGCTATCCATAAATTCTTCAACGACAAGGGATTCTACTATTTCCACACCCCCCTTATCACAGCCTCCGACTGCGAGGGTGCCGGCGCACAGTTCCAGGTGACCACACTCCCGCTCGACAAGCTCCCCCAGGATAAGGAGGGAGCCATCGACTACTCGAAGGATTTCTTCGGCAAGATGGCCTCGCTCACCGTGTCGGGTCAGCTCGAGGGTGAACTCGGTGCCACGGCACTGGGCTGCATCTACACCTTCGGTCCCACATTCCGCGCCGAGAACTCCAATACTCCGCGCCACCTCTCGGAGTTCTGGATGATCGAGCCTGAGATGGCATTCTATGAGATTGCCGACAATATGGATCTCGCCGAGGAATTTATCAAATACTGCATCTCCTACGCCCTGGAGCACTGCAAGGATGATATCGAATTCCTGGCCGAGCACTTCGACAAGGAGCTTCCGGAGCGCCTGAAATTTGTGGTGGAGAATGACTTCGTGCGCCTCCCCTACACCGAGGGTGTGCGCATCCTCGAGGAGAGCGGCAAGAAGTTTGAATTCCCCGTATATTGGGGTGTGGATCTCGCATCGGAGCATGAGCGCTACCTCGTGGAGGAGCACTTCAAGAAGCCGGTGATTCTCACCGACTATCCCAAGGAGATCAAGGCATTCTACATGAAACTCAACGACGACGGCAAGACCGTGCGCGCCATGGACGTGCTCTTCCCGAAGATTGGCGAGATCATCGGCGGTTCGCAGCGCGAGGAGAACTACGACAAGCTCTGCGCCCGCATGGAGGAACTCGGTCTGGAGGGTATGGACTGGTATCTCGATACCCGCCGCTTTGGCTCAGTGCCTCACTCCGGCTTCGGTCTGGGCTTCGAGCGCCTGGTGCTCTTCGTGACCGGCATGCAGAATATCCGCGATGTGATCCCCTTCCCCCGCTATCCGAAAAACTGTGAATATTGATGCCTCTGCGTCAATACATACTCACCATACTCGCTGTGATGGCCTGCGTCTTCACGACGCAGGCCGTCGCTCCGCGTCTGCAGGCAAGCCTGATCACCTGCTATCCGGGTCCGGAAATCTACGAACTCGAAGGGCATGAGGCCCTCCGCATCCATGGTATCAACGAGCATGGCGAGGCTATCGACTCGGTGTGGAATTACGGTGTGTTTGACTTCGCCGCTCCAAATTTCGTGGGGCGATTCGTGAAGGGCGACACCGATTACATGGTGTGGGGTTATCCCTTCCAGTGGTTCATGCCCCAATACATGGAGCGCGGATCGCAGGTGGTGGAGCAAGATCTAAACCTCCCCCCCGAGGAGACCTTCCGGCTGCTGCGCCGGCTTCAGGCCAACGCACTCCCCGCCAATCGCACCTACCGCTACAACTACGTGCGCGACAACTGCTCCACACGCGTGGCGGCCATGATCGACTCAGCTGTCTCACCCCGCCGCATCATCTACCCCGACGAGGTGACCTTCACCACCTTCCGCGATGCGATGCGGCATTATCACCGCAACTATCCCTGGTATCAGTTCGGCATCGACCTGGTGCTCGGCAGCGGCATAGACCATCCGCTCACACCGCGCCATGAGATCTTCGCTCCGCTCCGGCTGATGGAGCTGGCCGGCGAAGCCCGCTTATCCGACGATGGCGGTCCGCTCGTGAGCCGCACCCGCACCCTCTATCCCGGTCGTGGCGACGCCACTCTCGGCCCCACCCCTTGGTATCTCACGCCGATGGCAGTGGCCGTGGCGCTGCTCCTCATATCGATAGGGGTGAGCATCTACGGCTGGCGCCGCAAGAGAGTGGTGAAATGGTGGACCTCGCTCTATTTCTGTGTGCTCGGCCTGTTGGGCTGCGTGGTGTGGTATCTCGTATTCATATCCACCCATGATTCCACATCGCCCAATCTGCTGTCGCTCTGGCTCAATCCGCTGCAATTGCTCGTGGGCATCTGCGTGTGGTGGCGCCGCACCCGCCAGGTGGCCATGGCCATGTGTGTGGTGAATCTGATTATACTCACAGTGCTGGCATGTGTATGGCCTTTTCAGGCGCAATGCACCAATCCGGCAGTATTCCCGCTATGGGGGGCCACGGCCGTGCTGAGCGCCCTCTTCCCCCTGCTATACCGCTATGAAAAGAATGTCTGACCGAAGAATATCCTCGCGCCTTTTAGGCTCGCTGATCATGGGGCTGATGACCATCAATGTGGCCGTCGCCACCGACTCGGCGCGCCCTAAACTGGTGGTGGGAATCGTGGTCGACCAGCTGCGCACCGACTATCTGCAATATCTCCGGCAGCTCTTCGGCGAGAGCGGCTTCAAGCGCCTCATGAAGGATGGGCTCTACCTGCAGCATGTCGACTTCCAGGCCAATATGGCCGATCCGGTGGCTGCCACAGCCCTTCTCTATACCGGCAATTACGCGCCGGCCAGCGGTGTCTCCTCCGCCCGCATCTACAGGATCGGCGAGTCGGGACTCACACCGGTGCTCGAAGATAAAGGCTCGATGGGCAATTTCACCCGCGAAGCCCTCTCACCGGTGAATCTGCGACTCTCCACCATCTCCGACGAGGTGGCCATCGACGGAGCAGGCCTCACCTCGGTCTATGCCATCGCCCCCGATGCGCAGCAGGCCATCATCATGGCCGGCCACGCCGGCAACTGTGCCCTCTGGATCAACGACACCGATGGCAAATGGTCGTCGACGGCCTATTACCGCGACTTCCCGCAGTTTGTGACCCGGCGCAACCAGCGCTCGCCGCTCTCACAGCGCCTCGACACCCTCTCATGGCAGCCCATGCTCAAGCCCGACCGCTATCCCGGAGTGTCGGCTGCCAAACGCAATTACCCCTTCCGCTACACCTATCCGCAGTCGGACCGCGAGGTGTGGCGCCGCTTCAAGTCATCGGCTCCGGTCAATGCCGAAGTCACCGATGTGGCTATCGATGCCATCGATAATCTCCGCCTCGGCACCCGCGAGGATGGAATCGACATGCTCAGTGTGGGCTACACCGCAGCCCCATATAAATATGTGGCCGACGGCGACTGCCGCTTCGAACTCGAAGACACCTACATCCGCCTCGATGCCCAGCTCGGTCGGCTGCTCCAGGCAATCGACCGTAAAGTGGGGCTCGACAATGCACTGATATTCCTCTCATCGACCGGATACTACGATGATGCCATCCCCGACGATCCGCGCTATCGGATCCCGACCGGCGATGTGTCGCTCAAGCGGGTGGAATCGCTCCTCAACTCCTATCTCTCGGCCAAATATGGCAATGCCGACTATGTGAGCGGCATATGCGGCACCCAGATATATCTCGATCCGCGTGCCCTCGAGAGCCACTCTCTGAGCCGCGAACAGGCTCAGACCGAATCGCGCGACTTCCTGGTGCGCATGAGCGGCATAGCCGATGCCCGCACCCTCGGCCAGATACTCTCCGACCCCTCCGAAGAGAGTCTGCGCCAGCGCCGCAGCATCGACCCCAAGACCGCAGGCGACATCTTCCTGACCATCCTGCCGGGATGGAATCTGGTCGACGACACTCGCTATCCATCCACCACCACACCCATACGCGCCGGGATGGTGAGCACCCCCTTCTTCATGCTCGGCCCCGATGTGCGGGCCGAGGTGGTCACCACCCCCGTGGATGCCGCCCTGATAGCCCCCACAGTCACCTCGCAGCTTCATATACGGTCGCCCAACGGTGCGTCCCGCCGTCCGTATAATTATTGACAGTCACTTTTTTGGCATGATTTTTGCTTACTGTCAGTAGAATAGTTAACTTTGCAGAATGATTGGCCCGAGAGCCATAATCATTGAATAATCATCTTCGGGAGGAGAAGGCCGCGCCGGCTCCCCCGCACAAATATAAATAATGGGACTTAACAACATCCTCAAAAAAATATTCGGCAATCAGAGCGAGCGCGCAGTGCGCCCCCTGTGGGACCGACTGAAAAATGAGATCAACCCGATCTCCGAGCAGCTCATCAACGAGTCGAACGACGACCTCCGTCACCGCATCAACGTGATCCGCGACGACATCCGCGGCGAGGCCGCCGGCTATAAAGACCAGATAGTGGCCATCCGCGCCGAAATCGAGACCCTCGACTATGACAAGCGCGAACCCCTCTGGAAGAAAATCGACGAGCTGCGCGACGACTGCTTCAAAATGTATGCCCGCAAGCTCGATGCCGCCCTCCCCGAGGTATTCGCAGTGGTAAAGGAGACTGCCCGCCGATTTGCCAACAATGAGGTGATCGAAGTCACCGCCTCCGAGGCCGACCGCGAGCTCGCCGCCGCAGGCAAGGACTTCGTGAGCATCGATGGCGACAAGGCTCTCTATAAGAACTCATGGATTGCCGGCGGCAACCTCATGAAGTGGGATATGGTGCACTATGATGTGCAGCTCATCGGCGGCATGGTGCTCCACGGTATCCTCAACGGCGACAAGGTGACCAACAATATCGCCGAGATGGCCACCGGTGAGGGTAAGACCCTCGTGGCCACACTCCCGGTATTCCTCAACGCCCTCACCGGCGAGGGTGTGCATGTGGTGACCGTCAACGACTATCTCGCCAAGCGTGACTCGGAGTGGATGGGTCCGCTCTATCAGTTCCACGGCCTGAGCGTGAACTGTATCGACAAGACCGAGCCCAACTCCGAAGAGCGCCGCAAGGCCTACCGCTGCGACATCACATTCGGCACCAACAATGAGTTCGGTTTCGACTACCTGCGCGACAATATGGCCACACAGGAATCCGATCTCGTGCAGCGCAACGACCATTACTACGCAATCGTCGATGAGGTCGACTCGGTGCTGATCGATGATGCCCGCACACCGCTCATCATCTCCGGTCCGGTGCCTAAGGGCGACGACCAGATGTTTAATGAATTCAAGCCCAATGTGGAGAAGGTCGTGGCCGCCCAGCGCCGTCAGGCCCAGCAGTATCTCCTCGAGGCCAAGGATATGATCGCCGCCGCAATGAGCGGCGATGCCGAGCGTATTGCCAAATTTGACAAAGCCCGTCAGGAAGACCCCTCCAAGAAGCCCCTCACCGCCGACCAGCTCCTCGAGATGGGAGGTCTCTCACTCTTCCGCGCATATAAGGGACTGCCTAAGCACAATCCCCTCATCCGCTATCTCAGCGAGGATGGCATAAAGCAGATTCTCCTCAAGACCGAGGCGAAATATATGCAGGACAACAATCGCGAGATGCCCGTGGCCGTAGAGCCCCTCTACTTCGTGATTGATGAGAAAAACCACTCGATCGAGCTTACCGACAAGGGTATCGCCGTGCTCACCGACTCCACGCAGGATCCGCACTTCTTCGTGCTCCCCGACATCGCCGGGCAGCTCTCCACCGTGGATACCGAAGATCTCACCGCCGAGCAGAAGCAGGCCAAGAAGGATGCCCTCCTTGCCGACTATGCAGTGAAATCGGAGCGTGTGCACACCATCAATCAGCTCCTGAAGGCCTACACCCTCTTCGACAAGGATGTGGAATATGTGATCGACGACAACAAAATTAAGATCGTCGATGAGCAGACAGGCCGTATCATGGAGGGTCGCCGCTATTCCGACGGTCTGCACCAGGCTATCGAGGCCAAGGAGGGTGTGAAGGTCGAGGCCGCCACCCAGACCTATGCCACCATCACGCTGCAGAACTACTTCAGAATGTACCGCAAACTCGCCGGCATGACCGGTACGGCTATGACCGAGGCAGGCGAGTTCTACGATATCTACAAACTGGAGGTTGTGGAGATTCCCACCAACCGCCCGGTGATCCGCAACGACCAGAACGACCGCGTATACCGCACCAAGAAAGAGAAATACGCTGCCGTAATCCAGGAGGTGGAGGATATGGTGAAGATCGGCCGTCCGGTGCTCGTGGGCACCACATCGGTCGAGATCTCCGAGCTCCTCTCCAAGATGCTCCAGCTTCGCAAGATTCCGCATCAGGTGCTCAACGCCAAGCTCCACCAGAAAGAGGCCGACATCGTGGCCCAGGCCGGTAAGAAAGGCACAGTGACCATCGCCACCAACATGGCAGGCCGTGGTACCGACATCAAGCTTACCCCCGAGGTGAAGGAGGCCGGCGGTCTGGCCATCATCGGCACCGAGCGCCATGAGAGCCGCCGTGTGGACCGCCAGCTGCGCGGCCGTGCCGGCCGTCAGGGCGACCCGGGTTCGTCGGTATTCTTCGTGTCGTTTGAGGATACTGTGATGCGACTCTTCGCCAATGAGCGAGTGGTCAAGACTCTCGACCGCCTCGGATTCCAGGAGGGTGATATGATCGAATCGAAGATGGTGACAAAATCGATCGAGAATGCTCAGAAACGCGTGGAGGAGAACAACTTCGGTATCCGTAAGCGCCTTGTGGAATATGATGATGTGATGAATGCCCAGCGCAAGGGCGTCTACGGCAAGCGCCAGAACGCCCTGAAGGGTGAGCGCATCGGTTCCGACATCGCCAACATGGTATATGAAGTGGCCGGCAATCTGGCCGCAGGCACCTATGAGGGTGGCTTCGAGGAATTTAAGGATGAAGTGCGCCGCGCATTCGCCATCGACCTCTCGCTCGACGAGACAGAATATGGCAAGATGGGCCGCGAGCAACTCACCGACTATCTCGCCGATGCTGCCATGGAGCACCTGAAGCGCTCGAAAGAGAAGATGGAGGCAGGCGCCATGCCCTACATCAAGGAATTTGTAGAGGAGCGCGGTGCGAAGGGTCCCGTAGGTGTGCCCGTGACCGATGGCCGCCGCATGTACAATGTGCGTGCCGACATCACCGAGGCCTACGAGCAGAACTGCCGTCCGATCTCCAAGTCGTGGGAGAAGACAGTGCTTCTCTCATCGATCGACAAGGCCTGGCAGGAGCAGCTCCGCGAGATGGACGAACTGCGCCGCTCCGTGCAGAATGCCAGCTATGAGCAGAAAGATCCCCTCGTGATCTATAAGCTCGAGGCCTACGACCTGTGGAAAAACATGCTTGAGGGTCTCAACGCCAAGGCAGTGGCCACACTGATGCGCGGTCACCTCGCAGTGCCCGACTATGAGGAGGCCAAGAAAGCCGAGGCAGCCGCCCGCGAGGCCGAGGAGGCCCGTCAAGCCGCTCAGGCACAGGCGCGAGAGATACGCCGCGACATGCCCGCCCCCTCCTATAATCCGTATGCCAACTACTCCACCACCCGCGATTCATATCCCGGAGAGTCGGCACAGCGTCAGGCCGCGCAGAATGTCAACCGCCAGTCTGCACCCAAGCAGCCCGCCAAGGCTGAGCCAAAAGTAGGGCGCAATGATCCCTGCCCCTGCGGATCGGGCAAGAAATACAAGAACTGCCACGGCAAAGACCAGAACTGATCCTGCCGCAGCAGCCCACCGAGAATAACATCCGCCCCGTCGCCAATACCAGCGGCGGGGCGGTAATGCAATAAGATAAGCCCCGCTTGATCATGAATCAAAGCCGGATCAGCCGATCCATAGCTTGATCAAAATCCATAGCCCGTGAAATATTACGCAAGAATAAATAAGACCCAGATAGGGCCTCTTACGCTCACCGAGCTGGTGAATGCCGGGGTGCGCCCGTCGAATTATGTGTGGTGCAAAGGTATGGCCGACTGGCAACGGGCCTCGGAGGTGCCCGACATCTGCCGCGCCATGCGGCGTGCGCTCGCCGGGCTCGATCCGGCCACCGGCGAAGAGCGCGGCGCGATTCCTGACGAGGATGTGGCGCCGGGCAAATATGATCCCGCCAATCCCCCCACCGACCGCCGGGAGATGCTCGAGTATCTCCGGCAGGCTATCGATGAATCACAACGCGCCATGCGCCCCGACTATTCAATCCCCCCGCAGGGAGTGTCGGTGGTGATGGCTATCGTGCTCACGATCTGTTGTTTCCCGATCACCGGTATGTTTGCCATCTATTTCGCCTGGCGATGCCGCAGCTTCTGGAAGCAGAGTTGCGAGGAGGGTATATCCGCGATGCAGCGCGAAGACCTGCGCCGCCGTGCCCACGATGATGCCCGGCTCTACCGCATGATGGTGGGTATCACCTTCTGCATAGGCATTATCATGACAGCCATGACGTTGGCACGCTATCTGCTGTGATTTTTGACTCAAATATCTGCAATTTAAGTGGCTGTTTTAGCTAAATTTTTATTAAATTTGCACATCCACTCCCTCCCGGATCTACCGAGTCGGTTGCGGCATGGGGAGAGCCGGAAGGAGAACTGTTAATCTAATCTCATTCATGAAGACACGTATCATTGAATGTGTCCCCAACTTCAGTGAGGGACGCGATCCGGAGAAAATCCGTAAAATCACCGATGCCATCACCGCCGTGAAGGGGGTGAAACTTCTTGACGTGGATCCCGGCGAGGCTACCAACCGCACGGTTGTGACATTCGTCGGCGACCCCGAGGCTGTGGTAGAGGCTGCCTTCCAGGGCATCCGCCGCGCCGCCGAACTGATTGATATGCGCGGTCATCACGGTGCGCATCCCCGCATGGGCGCCACCGACGTGTGTCCGCTTATCCCTGTGGCAGGTGTCACTCTCGAGGAGTGTGCCGAGCTGTCGCGTGCCCTCGCCAAGCGAGTGGCCGATGAGCTGGGTATCCCCACTTATTGCTATGAGGCGGCCGCATTCCGCCCGGAGCGTAAGAATCTGGCAGTGTGCCGCGAGGGTGAATATGAAGCCCTCCCCAAAAAGATGGGCGATGAGGCCAAAGGCCCCGATTTCGGCAATCGTGCTTTCGACGAGGCGGCAGCCCGCACCGGTGCTACCACAATCGGTGCCCGCGACTTCCTGATTGCCGTCAATTATAATCTCAACACCACCTCCACACGCCGCGCCAACGCCATCGCATTTGATGTGCGCGAGAAGGGTCGCCCCGTGCGCGAGGGTGGAAAGCTAACCGGCAAGCCCCTCAAGGATGCCGACGGCAAACCGATCATGCAGCCCGGCACACTGAAGGGCACCAAGGCCATCGGTTGGTTTATCGATGAATACGGCATCGCTCAGGTGTCGATGAATATCACCGATATCGCCACTGTGCCTCTGCATGTGGCATTTGATGAGGTGTGCCGTGCAGCCCGCGAACGCGGTGTGCGCGTCACCGGCACCGAGATTGTGGGTCTTGTGCCGAAACGCACTCTGATCGATGCCGGCAAATACTTCCTGCGCAAGCAGCAGCGCTCCTGCGGTATCCCCGACGAGGAGATAATACGTATCGCCGTGAAATCGATGGGACTCGACGAACTCAAACCCTTCGACCCCAAAGAGAAGGTAATCGAATACCTCGTGGCCGACGACAACGACCGCAAACTCATCGACCTCACCGCCCGCGGTCTGGCCGAAGAGACAGCCAGTGAGTCGCCCGCTCCCGGCGGCGGCTCCATCTCCGCCTACATGGGTGCCCTCGGCGCAGCCCTCGGCACAATGGTGGCCAACCTGACAGCCCACAAGGCAGCCTACGACGACCGTTGGGAGGAATTCTCCGATATGGCCGAGAAGGGTCAGGCCCTGATGGAGCGCCTGCTCCACCTTGTGGATGAAGACACTGCCGCCTTCAACCGCATCATGGGTGTATTCGGTATGCCGAAATCCACCGATGCCGAGAAGGCCGCCCGTGCAGCCGCCCTTGAGGCAGCCACACTATATGCCACCGAGGTGCCCCTCCACACGATGGAGGCCGCCTTCGAGGTGTTTGAAGTGGTGCGCGCCATGGCCGAATATGGCAACCCCAACTCCGTGACCGATGCCGGTGTGGGTGCTCTGGCAGCGCGTGCAGCAGTGCGCGGAGCCTTCCTCAATGTCAAGATCAACGCCTCCGGACTCAAAGACCGTGCCAAGGCCGAAGCCCTGATAGCGCGCGGAGCCGAGATAGCAGCCGCAGCCGCCGCAGAGGAGGATGCAGTGCTCGCCATCGTGGAGTCGAAGATCTGAACCCCTGAATAATCCCTGAATAATCCGGGTGCCATCCTCCCGGAGTCGCCGACCCCGGCACGGATGGCGCCCGGTATATATTTACTTATACCACAACTACTTATGAAACACTTTGCCATCCATTTCGCAATAGCTGCCATGGCTCTCACAGCCTCGGCGCAGACACCGGCTCCGCAACAACCGCAGCAGAAATCGGCCCGCAGCGGCGAATCATATGAGGAATTCCGCAAGAAGACACGCGAGAGCTTCGGCTCTTTCCGCGATAAGGTGCATGAAGATTACCAGCAGTTCCGCCAGGAAATCAATAAGCGCTATGCCGACTGGATGGATGGTAAATGGACTCCCTCGGATGTACATGACCCCCTGCCGGTGCCCGAACCGGAGGTGAAACCTGTGCCTCCGGTGGTGCTCCCCGTCAAGGAGGATGAGCCTGATGTGGAGCCCGAACCCGTGGAGGAGAAGGAGGTGCCGCTCGTGGTAGTGGTGCCCGAGCCTGTGGTGCTCCCCGAACTCGAGACACAGCCGCAGCCTATCGTGCCGGTGATGCCCCCGCCCGTGGAGCCGGTGATTCCGATGCCCGTGTACTATCTTGGCACCACCATCAATCTCTCCAACTATCAGTCATGGCTATCGGCCGGGCGCTCCCTGACGCTCGATGATATGCCCCAGGCATGGAATACGATGAGCGACGGCCGCTATGAGCAGCTACTGGCCGAGTGCCTGCGCGAGCGCGACAACCGCAATATGTGCGACTGGGCTTACCTCACCTTCCTTCAGGCCGTGACCGACCGCATCTGCGGTGCCGACAGCGACGCTTCGCGTCTGCTCACCGCCTATCTCTTCGCCCAGTCGGGCTATAAGATGCGCCTCGGATGGGGCGAAGGTAAAGCCATGATGCTATTTGCCAGCGACTATCTCATCTACAACACCCCCTATTACTTCGTAGGTAACGATCCCGAAAGATATTACCCCTTTGTGAAGGATAAAATCTCAAATGTAGAGATTCTCGACCTCGCCTTCCCCGAGGAGCACACCCTCTCTCTGCGACTCGACCGCCTGCCGATGGTGGCCGATGCCCCCACCGAGCCGCGCCAGCTCTCATCGCGCCGCTACTCGGCATTCAGCTGCGATATGAGTGTGAATAAGAATATGATCGATTTCTTCGACACTTATCCCACATCGGAAATCAACTACGACATGATGACCCGCTGGGGAATGTATGCCCAGACACCGCTCACCGAACTGGTGGCCCAGCAGGTCGAAGAGAAGATGCGTCCGCTGCTGGCCGAGATGTCGCAGCTCGACCGCGTGAAGCGACTGCTCAACTGGGTGCAGACCGCCTTCAAATATGAATACGACGAGGTGGTGTGGGGCTACGACCGTGCATTCTTTGCCGAGGAATCGCTCTTCTACCCCTATTGCGATTGCGAAGACCGCTCGATACTCTTCTCGCACCTCGTGCGCCGTCTCACCGATGCCGAGGTGGCTCTCATCCTCTATCCCGGACATATGGCCACTGCGGTAAAGTTTGATTCGCAGGATGTGAAGGGCGACTATATCAATATCAACGGTGAGAAATACACCGTATGCGATCCCACCTTCGTCAATGCCGGAGTGGGAATGACGATGACCGGCATGGATAATGCGCAGGTCACCGCCCTGGTGCTGAAATAAGAGCGTGCGCTCTAACGACTTTCTCCTCTCTGCGGCATGACCGCGCCAGCGGCAGAGCCGACCGACCTTATCCCCCCCCTCTCTCTCCGGTGTATTACTTCCGGAGGAGGAGGGGGTATGAGTCATGAATAGGGGAGAGTGTGAGAATTTTAAGCTTTGAATTATGAATACAGAGATCAATAGTGACGGAGTCGGGATGGGAGAGAGCCGAGAGTCGCGCTTGATGCGTGTGGTCGGATTCATGTGGCAGCATCTGCTGCTTTTGTGCTCGCTCTTCATGATGACTCTCGGAGTGGCACTTACCATCCGCTCCGACTTGGGGAGCAGCGTGATATCATCGATTCCGATGGTTATGACGCTGGCAGGAGCCGACGGGAAGGTGCCCGGACTTACAGTGGGGGAATACACCAATCTGATGAATGTGGCTCTTGTATTGGTGCAGATTCTTATCCTGCGCCGACGCTTCGATAAGGTGCAGCTATTGCAGCTGGTGATTGGGGCAGTGTTCGGATTCTTTCTTGATATCTCAATGTGGATTACATCGGCCGTGGCTCCGGCCTCGCTTGCAGGTGAGATTGTGGCTCAGGTGGCAGGATGCGTGATATTGGGTGTGGCGATAGCCTTTGAAGTGAGATGTGGGTCGGTCACAATGCCCGGAGAGGGTGTGCCGGCCGCCATCTGCAAAGCCTTCGGCATGCACTTTGCCAAGGCGAAGATAATTGTGGATATATCGCTGGTCACAATAGCCGTGGCTCTCGGCTACCTCTTCTTCGGCCGATGGATGCTGATGGTGGTGGGCCCGGGCACACTGTTTGCCATGATATTCGTAGGGCTGGTAGTGAAATTTGTGGGAGCCAGAATAGAATGGTTTGAGAAAGTGCTACATTATCATCCCGGATTCCGACGCTATTTTTACGGGCTTGCCAGATTCCTGCGGCGGAGTAAAGCGTAAGAGTGCTTGCTCTACGACCCCGAAATTTTAAGGAACGCGCTCTAATATGAACCAAGATTAATGGAGTAGGGGTAAGATGATTGAAATATGTTAAAAACGATAAAAAATTGCGGTAATTTGAAAAAATAAGTGTATATTTGTAGGTGCATAAAGTCAGAAGATTCACCTGAAGGGTGCTGACACTGACAACCTACTGCCTGCTCTCCTTGTTATTCTTTGGTTAACTCTCGGAAATTAGTCCGACGCAGTCGGTCGCAAAGAGTTATTCAGCATAAGCTGATTTCCAAGTAGCTGCAAAGAGTAAATGCTCAAATGAGAAGAGCTTATTCGTTGTAGCTGCATAGTAACTTAAGAATAGAATTGCTTAGACCTGAGGAATGATGAAAAAGATATTCATGCTGCTCATTGTCGCGCTGCTCACCACGGTGGGAGCCGATGCCAAACTGAAGTTCAAAAGTTTTCAGGCCACACCCAATTCATGTGTGGTGGAGATGGTCGACGACAAAGCCGGAGGCACCATCACCTCCGATGGCGCCTTGCTGCAGAACGATGGCAAGGAATATGAAGCATCATGGTATGGATGCGAGTTGCGCGATGGCAAAGCCGTCTATAAGGCCGTATTCCCATTCCAGCCTGCGCTGCGCAATACTGTAATCATCCTCAATATCAATGGCAAGACCGTAAAGAAGAATATCACTGCCGATATTCTTGATTACCTCAGCACCAATCCCTATCTGCGCTGAATCGCGGATGGGGGGAATTTTAGCGACCATAGAATACAACCTTACATATGGAATTGGAAAATATCATACCCGACTGGGCCAAGGAGCTGAATTGCGCCGTGACTGTATGCGATGCCGACTGCCGGATCATATACATGAACGATACTTCGCGTGCCACATTCGCCTCGCATGGCACCGACCTCATTGGCCACAACCTGATGGAGTATCATTCCGACCGCTCGAAGGAGATAATCCGCAGGCTGCTCGCCGAAGGTGGCACCAATGCCTACACCATCTCCAAGCAGGGGCGCCGCAAACTGATATATCAGACCCCCTGGCGGCGCGATGGTCAGGTGGCCGGCCTGGTGGAGCTCTCGATTGTGCTCCCCGATGAGATGCCGCACTACGACCGGGGTTGATCGGAAGCTCCATTCCCATCCCTCTCCGATGCCCACATCTCTCCGGCGATGGGCGCCACAGAGTTGTCGCCGCACAGATAGAGCAGCGACACTTAAACCGAAAATTACTTACCAAGCCGGAATCCACCAGCCCGGCACTATCCTTGACATATGAGACCAAAACGCATTCCCGACATAACCGAGAGCGAAACCGAAATGCTGAAAGGACTCCTGGCAGAGTCAGAGAGCCTCTATAAGACCACGCCCGATCTTTTCGACCCCCTTTTCGAGGCCGGACGTGTGAAGGAGTATGGTCGCCATGAGGTAATCATGCAGCCGGGTGTACGCCTGCGCGATGTGCATATTGTAATCGATGGCCTTGTAGGGGCCACATATCTGAGCGGCAATAAAGTGATAATGCACGCTCTCGCCACCCCCGGCACCCTGCTGCTGCATGGAGGCTCCTTCTTCCAGGTGCGCCCCTCGTTCATGCAGTGGGAGGCTCTGGTGAAGACACGCACCCTCTGTGTGCCAGATGCCTTTGTGCGCGAATATCTTCATAAGAGCCATGAGTTTGCCATCTGGATGTATGGTGTGGCTGAAAACAATATCCTTCACAGTGAGGAGAAGACATATATTCTTGCCGATTGCGCCGAGCAGCGCTACCGTAAGTTGGCCAAGAATCTGCCGCGCCGCGTATTCCGCGAGCTCTCATCGCGTGTGATGGCAAGCTATCTGGGAATCACCGAGCAGTCGCTATCACGCATCAAGCGCACAGTGCTGCGCGACACCAGCGAACCTGACGACACCGCAGGAGATTATTTTTTCAAGTAATAAGCTGCAATGGCATTTCTACCAATGAAGTAGAGTCGTAGAAATGTTATAGACGTAGGCGCATATGAGCGGAGGCTTCTTTTTAGTTGCTTCCGCTCATGTGTGAATCAGACCCTCCCCGGTCCCGAAATTTTAAGAGCGCGCTCTAAGGAATGCGCTCTTAGAGCGCGTTCTAACATGGGTCGCAGATCTTGTGGAAAAGGGTCTTAAAAGTCGAAAACTTGCCGAAAGTTTCTAATTCACACCCATCTACACCTTTTTTAACTTATGGCAAACACACTGACATGGTGAAGTGGTAAATTTGCCATCAAACAGGACGGATTCTACCGTTTGTTTACGAAAATCGGATAGGAAGCGTCATGCTTCTATCTGAAGTGATTTCTTTGTGACTATTCGGTCTGATAGTCGTGACGAAATGCCACAAGCCGATGCTTAAAATTGCGTTGGTATAATGCGATTGACAGAAAAGTGGTATGTGACGGATGTAAAATCAGCGTTTGCGCCACATCCCAACAAGAATAACAACCAAACAAAACATCGTGACAATGAAAAAATCAATCCTCTTTCTTGCGGCAATGCTGACGGGCATCACACCGGTGATGTCGGCAGGATCACCCGACAGTGGTGCCGCCAGGGTATGCAAGCCGCCGAAGGTCTCAATGCCCGGGGAAACCACACGCATTCCCGGTATGGAAGAGCACCCGGTTCTCTCGGAAGGGTTTGCCCGTCCGTTGAACATTCCTGTTAAGAAACTGCCCCGTAGGCTTGTGCGTGATGGCGAGATGCTGATGGCATTAAGTTTCTATAACAACAGCGGTTTCACCAAGGGTATCAACCGTCTGGACTTCAGCGGTAACTCTGAGTTTCTATGGGCCGACGACTATATATACCGCCGCTATGTCCCCACTACGGGCTTCGTTCGCGACGGTCGTCTGTGCTATTTTACAAAGTATCAGATATTCTCAATCGACGACTACCGCTATCTGGTGGCCGACCCCTACACCGGTGAAATTTTAGAAGACCGGAAAGTCCTGCTGTATAGCGAGGTGACAGGATTCGACAATTATCTTCCACTCTACACGTCGATTGCCTATAACACCGATGAGGATGTAATCTATGGTTATAGCGCCAATGAGGCCGGCAGTGGTTATAGCTTTGTGAAGGCTCCCGGCGCCGACCCCGTGGATCAGGAGATTATTCTCGACAAAGTGGAGTATGCCAATGTGTGTGCATCAATCTGCTACAACGAGAAAGAGAAGGCCCTCTACGGCATAAACCGCGATAATAATTTTGTAAAGATTGACTTCGACGGCACACAGACAGTGGTCATGCCTATGGGTGTGCGCACTATGTGGTCGCGTGCGGCTCTGATGTATGTGGCCGATGAGGACTATTACCTCTGGAACTGCCAGCTCACCGACGGCACTACCGGACTGTGGTGCATAGATCCATCCAATAATCAGGTGTCGACATTTGTTGACTTCCAGTCGGAGGGTGTGCTCCCGATAATGTTCTTCGGCGAGACAGCCAAGGATCCGCGAGCCATCTCGATGCCTATAATGGATGTGGCAGATTTCGGATTCGGTCAGAATGACGGCACAATATCCTACTTCATCCCCTCCACTCGCTTCGACGG
>JAIDKG010000085.1:15140-19034 GCA_029051525.1 Muribaculaceae bacterium | reverse complement strand
CCCCTCGCCCTTGCTCCTCCCCCTCGCCCGCCTCTCCTCTCGCGGCAGCCCGCGCCCGCCTGGTTCTGCGCCGGAGCGCAAGCGAACGGGAGCCCGGATGGCCCCCCGGCAGCGCAAGCCCATCAGGGCGAGAGAATGGAGCGCCAGTAAAAAAGAGGCCTCACTCCCAAGAGCGGCCTAATCCTAAAAGCCATACTTATATGTTGAAATCAGTATTGTCTTTGGCCAAGGCGGTGATCCGCTCCCGCCGCCCCTCCCCTTCGTGCGCTCCGCAGGAGCGACCTGTGATTATTATGGGCAATGGCCCCTCTCTGCGCTCTTTCATCGATGAGGGGGAGCCGCTCCGGGAGGATTTCGATCTTATGGCTGTCAATTTCGCCGCCAATGCGGAGGAATTCCGCGCCCTCCGGCCGCAGCTGTATATCCTGGCCGACCCGCATTTCTTCAACGGTATGGCAAAGGATCCCAATGTGGCCCGGCTATGGGAGAATCTCCGCGCGGTGACATGGCCGATGACCCTCTGGCTCCCGGCCAATCACCGCCGTCTGCTCTGGGCCATTATCGGAAGCCTGCCGAAGAATATCACCGTGAAATGGTATAATCTCACTCCCGTGGAGGGACACACGGCCCTGAGCCGCCTGCTCATCAGCAGCGGCATGGGTATGCCACGCCCGCGCAATGTGCTTATCCCGGCCATCATGATGGCCATGCGCAGCGGTTATCGCAAAATTTTTCTGGTGGGCGCCGACCACACCTGGAGCCGGTCGCTATGGGTCGATGATGAAAACCATGTGGTAAGTGTGCAACCACATTTCTATAAGGATAATGAGAAGGAGAAACAACGCGTCACAGCCGAATATGCCGGCTATCATCTCCACGACATCCTGCAGAGCCTTACAATAGCATTCCGAAGCTATTTCGATATCCGAAGTTATGCCGATGCCAAGGGGGTGAGCATCATCAATGCCACACCGGGATCATTTATTGACGCGTTTCCACGATGCGACTACGCGCAAATGCGGCAGCTATCCATGCAGTAAGCGCACCGATCACCACCACCGGAATGGCCACCAGCCAGAGGTCGCTCCAGAGGAAATGCACCGGATAGGCTTCGACTACCATCGAGTCGGACTCGCCGGCCAGACGGAGCAATCCGTAGCGCGACTGCAACACACATAGCCCGATGCCGAGCAACGCTCCCCCCACTCCACCTATCAAGGTGATATAAAGACTCTCCCAACCGAATATCGCGCCAATTCCACCCCTCTCCATGCCGAGAGCGCGGAATGTGAGCATCTGTCGCCGCTTCTCGAGCACAAACATCGTCATGGTGGATATGATATTGAATGAGGCGATCACGAGGATGAAAAGCAACAATATGCCGGTGACCCATTTCTCAATCTGCACCATCCGGAAACTGACTTCCTGCTGACGCATCCGATCTTTCACCACATATCCCTCCCCTATCGTGGCAGCTATCCTGCGGGTCACCTCGGCGAGGTCGGTATCGGTGGCCACCCTGACGGCTACCGATGTGGCCTGAGTGTCATAGTCGAGCAGTCCGCGTGCCACTTCGATGGGGACATATATGGTCGAGGCATCGAAATCGGTCTGGAGCGATTCAAATACGCCACACACCTGCAGACTGTCGGTATAGAACGACGCGGCGGGATTTGCAAGATTTATACGCCCCTCCCGACGCGGAGCAAACAGGAATATGGCATCCTGCCCAAACGCCTGCAGACGCGATGCAACACCCACCGACACCAGTCCGGCCGGCGGGTCATAATCAATCGCACTCCATGGCAATGTGTTGCCGCTCACTATCAGTGAGTCGATGGCCGTATAGCTGCGAAACGCACGCGGCTCCACACCGCGCAGCATGATCGGCATCTCGCGCTGGCGGCATATGGCGAGTGCCTGCTCGGCGATGGCCGGTGCGGCCACCTCCACCCCCTCGACCGTGGCGATTTTCCGGGCGAGCGAGTCGGCCTCGGCCACCACTTTCCCCTTGGCGGGGAATACCTCCACATCGGGGAGAATCAGGTCATTCTGCTCCACGAGCAGGTCGTGGAAACCATTGAATACCGAGAGCACACAAATCAGGGCCGCCGTGGCAACCGCCACGCCGACCACCGACACCACCGCAATGGCGCTCACCGCGCCATGCGACTTCTTCTTCCAAAGGTATCGCCACGCGATACCCGCCTCAAGCCTCATTGATCGAGCAGACGGTCGATGTTGTCGATATAATCGAGTGAATCGTCAAGATAGAACTGCAACTCGGGAGTCTTGCGGAGCACCGATTTCACGGCCTGGGCCAGGTCATAGCGCACAGTCTTGCTCTGGCGCTGGATATTGGCCAGAATATCGGCCGATTTCTCCGGCGGAAATATACTGAGGTAGGCTTTGGCAATGCTGAGGTCCGGACTCACGCGCACGGCGCTGACCGACACCAGCACACCACCCATGGCTGCCGTCTGACGGCGGAATATCTCGCTGAGCTCCTTCTGGAGCATACGGGCGATTTTGGCTTGGCGTTTTCCTTCCATAGTTCTTTATTTTATGCTGTCTCTTATCTTATCAACGTAAGTGGGAGGGGGTTTGTTTTATCGTCAGCCCATGCCGGGAATGCGGCGCAGGAGGGTCAGACCGTCGCGCAGGGGGATTATCACCGATTCCAGGCGCGGGTCGGCTGCCACAAGGTCGTTGAAGCGTTTCACACCCATAGTCTGCGGGTCGTGACGCGCAGGGTCGGTCACATGGCCGTCCCAGAGCGTATTGTCGGCCAGTATATAGCCACCGGGCGAGAGAAGCGGCACGCAGAGCTCAAGATAATCGGGATAGAGGCGCTTGTCGGCATCGATGAATATCAGGTCGTAGCTTCCCGGCTCAAGCCCCGGGAGAATGTCAAGGGCATCACCGATAATCAGATTCACCAGGCCGCCGTGAGGCATCGTGGCGAATATCTCACGCAGGAAATCCTCGTTTTCATCAAAAATCTCGATCGTATCTATCTGCCCGACATCGTCGGCAGCCCCGTCATAGCCCGCAGGAGCCATTTTCGCGGCCTCTGCCATACCTTCGGCCATACAGAGGGTGGCATAGCCCGTAAACGTGCCCAATTCGAGCACACGGCGCGGGCGCACCATGCAGGTGAGCATCTTCAGCAGCCGTCCCTGCCAGTGGCCGGAGCACATGCGCCCATGCACCATCCGCAGATGCGACAGGCGTTCCAGCCGGTGAAGCGCCTCCGGCTCGGCCGAAATGCGGGATTCTATGTAATCGAAAAGTGATTCGTCAAATTCCATCAGTAAATACACATGTTTCAGTGATTCCACGGCCGGAACCTCATGAGAGGAGGGATTCCACGGCCGGAACCTTATGAGAGGAGGGATTCCACGGCGAGGGCATAGCCGAGTTTGCCGAGTCCGCAGATCATACCGCGGCAGGCACCGGCCGTCACGCTGCGGTGTCGGAACTCCTCGCGCGCATGGATATTGGAGAGATGCACCTCCACCACCGGCACCGGCACCGAGGCTATGGCATCGCGTATGGCTATGGAATAATGGGCATATGCGCCCGGATTTATCACAATGCCGCGCACAGCCGGGTTGTAACCCATCTCCTGAATGGCGGTCACAATCTCCCCCTCGCTGTTGCTCTGCACGAAAATCACCCCGCTCTCACCAAGAGCGGCCACACGGTCGAGCAGCCAGTTGTTGATATCCTCAAGAGATTCGGAACCGTAGATTTCCGGTTCACGCTTGCCGAGCAGATTCAGATTCGGCCCGTTAATGATTCCAATCATAAGCGTAGTATTAGATTCGTGTAAACCCTGAAGCCCCGCGCCAACTACAGATCTGTGCAAACCGGGCCAACCCGCACAAGCTT
>JAIDKG010000085.1:0-15040 GCA_029051525.1 Muribaculaceae bacterium | reverse complement strand
TAAACCCGGCAGCCCGGTGCCAACTACAGATCTGTGTAAACCGGGCCAACCCGCACAAGCTTCAGATCCGCATAAACCCGGCAGCCACACAAACCCGGATTAGCATAAACGAAAAAAGAGCAGCAGGAAACCGAAGTTTACCATGCTGCTCTTCCTCTCTCCTCGGCGGTGCGGACGGGACTCGAACCCGCGACCCCAGGCGTGACAGGCCTGTATTCTAACCGGCTGA
Source organism: Muribaculaceae bacterium (assembly GCA_029051525.1). Lineage (GTDB taxonomy): Bacteria > Bacteroidota > Bacteroidia > Bacteroidales > Muribaculaceae > Lepagella. The sequence continues at coordinate 14,811 of JAIDKG010000085.1, read as the reverse complement.
ACTACCGCACCATTCTTTTTTCGAGGCTTGCTTGAAGCTTCCTTTTCCGAAGCATCTCTTTGCCTCGTTGCTCTCAGGCTTTGTTCCTTCCCGATTGCGAGTGCAAAGTTAGTACATATTTTCGATTCCACCAAATTTTTCGGCAAGAAATTTTCAAAAAAATTTTCACTTTTTGCTCATCATGCTGAGTATCAACGAAATAATTTTGAAGATTTTTTTGACCATTTTCTTGCCATTTCCACCCCGAGGCCACTTACACCCCATTTCGGCCCATCAATGCGCAAAGCCACGAAGTGCAAATTTTTCCGCGCAATCCAGCGGCGAGCCTAACTTTAGAGCATCTGTTCCTAAAAATTTCGAGCACGTTCCTTAGAGCGCGCTCGAAATTTTCGGGGTCGTAGGGGTAAAAGGAGGTACTCCTACCACCTCACGGCACCGGGTCATATCCGCTGCCGCCCCAGGGATGACAGCGGCTCAGCCGACGCAAAGCGAGCCAAAGCCCCTTCAACGGCCCGTGACGCCGTATCGCCTCCAAGGCATAGGCGGAGCAGGTGGGAGTGAAACGGCATGATGGTGGGAAGTGAGGAGAGATAGCTCCACGATAGAAGATGATGGGGAGCGTAAGCAATATGGTGAATGCCTTGCGCAGCATCGCGGATACGGTCATGTGATTGGATTGGTAAAATGTGAATACGATGAGATGCCGACCGGTCCGACCAGTCCGACCAGTCCGACAGGTCCGACAGGTCCGACCAGTCCGACCAGTCCGACCAATCCGACCGGCTCACAGCGCCCCCTGCTCTATCAGGGTGGCCACACGGTCGATGATGGCATCCTCGCGGTTTTTTTCGGGATCGAATCCGGTCTTGAGATTCATGCCGAAGAAGCGACCGAAAGTCTGCCAGAATCCGGCGCGGAATGATCCTAAAAAGGCCTTGACTATATTAAAGGAACTCTGGTCGGTCTCGCGATTGATGAGCTTCAGCAGTGTCTTACCCTGATTTTTGGTCATAGTCTTGATTGTGGGCTTGTATTGCTCGAAAATCTCGGATTCAAGTCGCTTGAGATGTGCCTCCCGTTTTTTGGGATCGGGGATGGTCTGGATATATTCGTAGGTCTCGCAGAGGGTGCTGAAACATAGTTTGGCGAGTGGCAACGTCTTGCGCACATCGCGCACAGTGCGCCAATAGAATTCCTCCTCCTTCTTATTCTTGAACTTCATGGGGGGATACACCACCACTTCGCGTATATAGGTCATGCGGCAGGTATCGCCATATTCATCCACAAAGTGCTGATAACCCATATATGCCTTTACCTTCACGGCGGGAATCTCCTGCTCGGTGGCATGAGCCACGAATGCGCAGCCCGCCGATAGCACCGACAGGAGGAGCAGTATCCGCCATGATTGCAGGCGTGAAAGGATTGTCAGCATTCTGCTCATAAGCGTTGGGATCAGCCCAGAAGTGTGAATATGGCCTCGGGGCCTTTCTTGAATATAACGTCGATTACCGAAATATCGGCATGTGCGCCACAGCTTTTTTCACGCGCCAGCGTGGCCAGACGGTCGGGCGATTCGCTCTGTATGCGCCGCAACGCAGGGAGCAACCGCTCCACATCAAGCACACCGGCGATCACACCATGAAGCCGCCAAGTAAGCCCGGCAAAGGGATCGCCTGCGGCCACTCCGGCTATCTCCTCGCGCAGCAGGGGGATGACATGCTGATAGAAGGGTGTGGCCCCATAGGCGGCCTCTATGGCACCGAGATGCACCGCCGGCCACCGGCCATGAAGCGACACGCGCCATTCCTCCGGGCGGCCGCGCTTGAGCACCGATGCGCCACCCTCCACGGGGAGGGGAAGGCGCACAGCCTCCTGGCCTCGGGCACCGGCCACGACCGTGCGGGCCATCTCGCGGCGCCCGGCACGGGGCATCTCACAGGCTATGGAGTGCCATGCCTCATCATCGGCCAATCCCTCCAGCCGCAACCGGATCCAGCGGCGGTAGAGGGCGAGCGATGCCAGATACGGCACCGCTCCACTCAGTCCGTCAGTCGCGTTTCCAGCCATTGGCCTCGGCATCGGCTTTGTCGGGATTGGGGTTGGTGAATATGCGGTTGAAGCGGATCTTGCCGCTATCGAAGAGTTTGCGTTCCTCATCGAGCGAGATGAGCACAAGCATCGGACTACCCACAACGTGGTCTTCGGGCACGAATCCCCAGTAGCGGGAATCGAGCGAACGGTCGCGGTTGTCACCCTCCATCCAGTAGTAGTCGTAGCGGAAGGTGTAGTAGGGATTATCCTCGCCATTGATACGCACGCGGCCATCGACCACCTCGACCTTGTTACCCTCGTAGACCTCTATGCAGCGGCGATAGAGGGGGAGATTGTCGGTGGTGACATGGAGTGTCACACCACGACGGGGAATCCAGAATTTCGACATATTGTTGCGAGTCCATCCATAGGGGGCAGACTGATATGTGGGCCACACGCCACCCATATCGAAGTAGCCGCAATCGGCCTCGCGCACTATCTCGCCGCTCACCTGAGGCCATTTCTTCACCTCGGCGAGAGCCTCGGCGGTGAGGGGCACATCATAGAAGGAGAAGGGTACATATTCCACCTTCACCGGCACGGGGCCATGGTCTTCATCGCGCACGCCAATTTCGCGCCATTGCTCGGAGGGGATGGGGCCGCTTACCGGTATCACGTAGTTATACTGCACATTGCGAGCATCCTTGAGGGGCTCATCGTTGATATAGATCACATCATTGCGGATCTCTATCCATTCACCGGGCAATCCCACACAACGCTTCACGTAGTTCTCGCGGCGGTCGACCGGACGACTGATCACCTTGCCGAAGCGCTCGGGATGCTGCGCGATGAAGGCTGCTGGATCGCTCACACCGTTCTTGCGGAGCTGGGCGCAGATCATGTAGTAGTCTTCGTTGGGGGCGGCAAGAAGCACTGTATCACCCTGCGGATAATTGAACACCACGATATCGCCGCGCTCCACACTGCGCAGCCCGGGCAGACGGTGATATTCGAGCTGCGGATTTTCGATATAGCTTTTTCCACCTGTCACGGGCATAGTGTGCTGAGCCAGAGGAAAATGAAGGGGAGTCTGCGGCACACGCGGTCCGTAGAGCACCTTGCTCACCCAAAGGAAATCACCCACCAAGAGTGACTTTTCGAGCGATGAGGAGGGTATCTTGTAGTTCTGCCCCACAAAGGCGAATATCACATACACCAGCACGAGAGCATAGATGATGGCGTCGACCCATGCCATTATGCCGCGCAGCAGCTTGTTATCGCTCTTCTTCCACCATGTCCAGGGGATATAGGCGGTGATGTAGATGTCGAGCAGCAGGAGCCAGAGCAGAGCCACCCAGGGATTGCCGAGCCACACCACGAAGCCGCAGAAGAGCAGCGACACCACGGCGAATCGGATCCAGCGGGTGGTCTTGGTGCGGCGCAGACGGCGCTTGAAGTCCTCGAAGAATGAGAGTTTCTCCTCTTCCACGGCAAGAGAGGCTCTTTGTGCCGCTTCAGGCTTATTGTTGATGTTATTATCGTATTCTTCCATATTAAGTGTAGCTCTTAGGCGTGCGATGTTGGGATATGTGAGGGGATATGAGGGGTCTTATACAAATAATCCTTCGGTATGGGTATAGTCGCTGAGCATCTCGGCCATGGTGTGGAAGCCCTGCTTCCCGGCGAGCCATTCGGCGGCCATCACCGCACCCATGGCAAAGCCGCGGCGCGTATGGGCGGAGTGGCTGATGGTGATGGCATCGGCTTCCGATTCCCATGTGATGGTGTGTATGCCGGGCACCTCACCCTCTCTGAGCGCATGAATCGGGAGCACTCCGGCGGGAAGAGCCTCACCCTCGGCCGGCTCGCGCCATGAATCTATGGCGGGGCTGTGGGCTATCAGTTCATCGGCCAGTGTGATGGCGGTGCCGCTGGGATGATCGAGTTTATGGATATGGTGCACCTCGGTCATCTCGGGATGATACTGCGGGAAGCTCCCCATCACATCGGCCAAATAACGGTTGAGGGCCATGAATATGTTGACTCCTATCGAGAAATTGGAGGCCCAGAGCAGAGTCCCCTCCCCTTTCTCGCAGAGGGCGCGGATTTCGGGCATTGAGGAGGTCCAGCCGGTGGTGCCGCTCACCACCGGCACTTTGGCCGCGAATGAGCGGAGTATATTGTCAACGGCCGCCTCGGGGCGGGTAAACTCGATTGCCACATCACAGGAGGCGAATGCCTCGGAGGCGAAGTCTCCGATGTTGTCCTGATCGATTGTCACGACTACTTCGTGGCCACGCTCGAGGAGAATCCCCTCGATCATGCGGCCCATCTTGCCGTAACCTATGATTGCTACTTTCATTTCTTTTTGTGTCTTTGTCAATAAGACGCTTTCGCGGCTTAAAAATTACATATCACCTTTCAGAAAAGGTGATATTGCGTTCGGATTCCGGGTCAGAATCCGAACGCAATATTATCGATATAAAGCGTCACCCCTTCGGTGCCTACATATGGCTCGCCGCAGGAGCTGCTGGCCATCACAAGCACATGGGTGGGCACGGCATCGGCCGGAGCCCAACCCTCTTCCTGCACGGGCACGAGCTTACCTTTGGAGTTCTTGGCATAGTAGGCTTTCTCTCCGTTGAGCAGACCCATATATGATTTATAGAAGGGCTGTTTGGTTATGTCGCCGTAATGGATCTTGAGCTGGTGACCTTTGGTATATGCCACCGATTTGGAGTAGCGCTCGCGCCCGGTGCCTACGCGCAGGGCATGGAGATTGCCATCTTTATCTTCCCAGCGCTTCTGGAGAAGTACGTACACCTCGGCCTGGTCGCGCCCCTTGAGGGTCTTTTTGCTGCCGAGTCCGGTGGCTTTGATGCGGGTGTTGGTATTGGGCATATCCACCTTGTAGTCATATACGAGCGCCACGGGGCGCTTAGTGTATGGCATACCCATCGACATCTTGCCGAATGGGGTCTTGGTCGAAGTGATAGGCTCCACAATCTCGCCGAGGAATATCGTGCCGGCCACCATCACATCGAGATTGATGATGCCCAGTGCCTTCACATGCTCCATCTTGGCCTGCACTTTGGCCATCTTCTGACCGTTGACCATGGCCGGCTGCACGGCGCAGGAACTCTTCACTACCCCCGACACCTTGGCGTAGACATTGCTCGTGGCCCAGGGCGACCCTCCGAGGTTGCGGTAAGGTTTATTGCCGGTGGTATGGCCGGCGGGAGCAATTTCATAGATGGTCTTTGTGGCACCACCGATGATTGAGGATTCCTTGATGTCGCGGCTATACCAGTTCTGCATATCGCCATATTTGATAGGCTCAAGCCGGAGCGCGTGGCCGGGGAGTGTGGCCAGTACAATCAGGAGCGGGAGGAGATATTTCAATTGTGTTTGCATGACGTAGGGATGTTACGAAATGCAAAGTTACAATTTTCCTATCTAACTGCCAAATAGGTAGAGGTGTCACACACACCTGTCTCATCACCTTTCACCCTGCATTACCGGGGAGAGGAGAGGCTCAGTCTATGCAGTCGAAGCGGAATATTATGGTGCGGATCATAGGATGCTCCGCGTCGATGCGCTGCGAGGGGAAGCCGGGCTTGTTGGGAGCATCGGGCAGACCCTGCGCCTCGATGGCCACACCATCGTAGTCATTGTAGCTGCGACCGCTCATGTTGAGGGGGGATCCGGCGAGCCAGTTGCCGGTGTATACCTGCACACCGGGCTGGTCGGTGTCGATGTGCAGACGGCGCTTCGACAGCGGCGACCACATCACCACTGCGTCGCGCACCATTGCATGTTCGCGCACCACCCGTGCGCCGTCCGATTCGACAGTAGTGTCGCTGTCACGGTCGAGCACCCAGCAGTTGTCGTAGCCTTTGCCATATACCAACGCCGGGAAATCCATCTTTATATCCTGCCCCACACTCTTGGCTGTGCGGAAATCCATCGGGGTATTCTCTACCGGAGCCATCTCACCGGTGGGGATGAGGGTGGAGTCGGTGGGGAGCCAGCGCGAGGCCTTGATCTGAAGCATCTGATGAAGGGCACATCCGGCATCGGCGCCATCGAGGTTCCAATAGGCATGGTTGGTGAGATTCACTATTGAGGGGGCATCGCTGCGGGCTTCGAGCAGGAGGGAGAGCTGGTTGTCGTCGCTCCAGCGGTATTCGGCCACGGCCTCAAGATTGCCGGGATAGTGCTCTTCGCCATCGGGGGAATGGAGGGTGAAGCGCACACCGTTGGGGAGGAGCTGCACATCCCAGATACGGTTCTGAAATCCACCGGCGCCGCCATGCAGATGATGTGGCGGGAGATTGGTGTCGAGCTGATATTCAGCACCCTCGAGGGTGAAGCGGCCGTAGGCTATGCGGTTGGCATATCGGCCGGGCACCTTGCCCATAGCCGGGCCATCGGCCATATAGGAGGCCGGATCGCGATATGCGAGAGCCACATTCTCGATTTTACCGGAGGCATCGGGCACCTCCACACCGAGCACACCGGCGCCAAGCGATGAGAGTGTCACCGCCGCACCATGGCAATTTACAATGCGTATCAGAGTGATTTCGCCGCATTCGGTGGGATACTTATGAGATTTGACTTCCATAGTATTTCAATTGTAAAGGATTAAGTCACATTATTGAATTTATAGCCGCCCGGCATCAGTGCTCCGAAAGCGAGCCAACTGCAAATTTAGGGAAAATTTCCGGCTTTGCCACCTTATAACCCATCAAATTCGCCATAATATTCAAAAATTGCATCTTCAGGCGCCCAACTGCAAACAAAAGTTAACCACTCCTCATTATAGTTTAAAATAACAGGGCATCAGCCCGGTGGAACCATACTCTCCGGCTCCGGTCCACTTCACAAATGTAGAAAAAGATGAAAAAATCAGTCCTCATAGCAGTAGCCATTACCGCCCTGCCGGCAATAGCCCGCACGGGTGCCACTCCGAGCAGTGCCCTGACCGATGTGCAGGCCTCGGATGCCATTCAGATGTATGCTGAGGAGATGGCTCGTCATAACCTCCTGCATAATAGCAAGGTGATTTTTATTAATGGCGACCAGGGCCAACGCGCCGACCGCGATTCGGTAGAGTCGATGTTGGCCAAATTCTATGTGGATCAGTTCCGCAATTCTCAGGACCCTGAATCCCCTTACTTCATTTTCATGAGCAAGGATGCCAATTTCACCATGGGTGTGGGCGGAGTGATCAGTATGCGCGGATGGTACGACTGGAATGGCATGATCAATGACTACAATTTCAGTACCTCTGAGATACAGATACCGAAGACCCCGGAGACAAAACGCAGTCTGGGAGCGTCGATGTCGAGTTCGTCGATATTCTTCAATATCATGGGGCGGCATACCCCCGTGGGTGACTTCCGTGCATATATCCAGGGAGGCTTCAGTGGCTATGGCCGTAAGGGTTTCAAACTGAAGAAGGCATGGATACAGATGGCTGACTTCACAGCCGGTCTGGCACCGACCACATTCTCCGACCCTGCCGCCCTGCCGGAGACTCTCGATGGTGCGGGAGCCGACGGTAGGCTGGATAAGAATAATATCCTCGTGCGCTACCTCCACACCTGGAGCAACCACTGGACCGTAGCCGGTTCGGTGGAGCTTCCATCTTCACAGGTCGATGATTCCGACCCTCACACTTCGCTGCTGCGCGATTATGTGCCGGATTTCGCTTTTCTGGGTCAGTATCAGTGGGATCGGGGGCATAGCCATGTGCGATTGGCGGGTGTAATCCGTGATATGGGCTATCGCGACCTGACGACCGACCGCAACCACCATGTGCTCGGCTGGGGCGCACAGCTATCCAGCGTGGCTCGCGCGGGCCGCATCGTGACCCTCTATGGCACTGTCTGCGTGGGTGAGGGGATTTCGGCCTACTTGGGCGACCTCTCTTCGGGCAATTATGACCTGCTCGCCGATGCCTCCGATCCGGGATGCCTCTATGCACCACTCACGCTCAGCGGATCGGTGGGAGCGAAGGTGCAGATTCTGCCGCGCCTGGCAAGTACTCTCTGTCTGGCTACCCTTCGTCATCTGCCGAAAGCCAACCCCGCTGCCGACACCTATAAATACGGCCAATATCTCTCGATCAATGCGGTCTACGACTTCTCGCCCCGTCTGCAGCTCGGAGTGGAGTATTTGGCCGGGAAACGCAAGAATTGCAATGGTGCCGAGGCCAATGTCAACCGTGCCGAAGCCCTCCTCTCTTTCTCTTTCTAAGAGCGCGCTCTAAACCGCCGCGACATCCCGGAATTATGCACAGTCTATTGACTGATATTGCTTTTTTCGCTAACTTTGCCGCTTTGAACCACTTGAGTTGTCGGGCGACACCGCTGTATCTCCCCCTCCGCGGGGAAACTCACGGCATAACCGGGCAGCCACTTATTAAAATGTTACTTTATGAAGATAAGCAAAGTATTAACGCTCATGGCCCTCGCCTCGCTCGTGCTCGGAGGATGCGTGAGCAACAAGAAGTATGCACAGCTTCAGGCTCAGTATGGTGAGACTCGTGAGAACCTGATCGAGTGCAACGCCGAGACCCGCAATCTCCAGAATCAGCTCAACGCTGCCCTGAAGTCGAACGACGAACTGCGTCAGGGAATGGCCTCGCTCAAGGGGACACTCGACAAGAGCCTCGACCAGTCGAGTCAGAGCAGCGCGAATATCGCCAAACTTGTAGATGAGATCAATGCATCCAATAAGTATATCAAGCAGCTCGTAGATGCCAAATCGAAATCCGACTCGCTCAATATCGCCCTCACCAACAAACTGACACGTTCGCTTTCGACCGACGAACTGAAGGATGTCGACGTGAAGGTGCTCAAGGGTGTGGTGTATATCTCGCTGGCCGATAATATGCTCTTCAAGTCGGGTTCGTATGAGATTTCCGACCGTGCGATGGAGACCCTTTCCAAAATCGCGAAAATCATCAAGGATTACAGCGACTATGACGTGCTCGTGGAGGGCAACACCGACAATGTGCCCATCTCCCGCACCAACATCCGCAACAACTGGGACCTCTCGGCGCTCCGCGCCTCATCGGTGGTGCAGTGCCTGCAGAACGATTTCGGCATCAACCCCTCCCGCCTCTCGGCTGCCGGACGCGGCGAGTTCAACCCGATTGCCGACAATGACTCCGAGGTGGGCAAACAGCGTAACCGCCGCACGGAAATCATAATCACTCCGAAACTCGACGAGTTCCTCGACCTCATCGACCAGGCTCCGGCCGACGAGGCTGCCGACTGAGGAATTCCCCTCTTACATCTTACTCGAAGCCGCACCTCCCGGGGGAATCCCTTCGGTGCGGCTTCGCGCCGTTTATGCAGAGCCGGCAAACACTGACAATATCAAATTTTTCCACAGGTGGCAATACAACCATCCTGCCGGGATTGCGTTACATATTTGTGGCTATTACCACAAATATAATCTTAAAAAATCAACTCCATGCTTACCAAACGAATTGAAGATGCCATAAATGAGCAGATCAATGCCGAAATGTGGTCGGCCTATCTTTACCTCTCCATGTCGCTCGACTTCGAGCACAAGGGACGCCGTGGAATCGCCAACTGGTTCCGCGTTCAGTTTCAGGAGGAGCAGGCCCATGCCCTGGCTCTGATCGACTATGTCCATGCCCGCGACGGCCGCGTAGTACTGAAGCCTGTGGCCGGCGTACCGGTGGAATGGGAATCCGTACGCGCTGCCTTCGTCGACACTCTCGAACACGAAAACAAAGTGACTGCCCTCATCCACAACCTCTACGCAATGGCCGAAGAGGAGAAGGATTTCGCCACCCGCCAGAAGCTCAACACATTCATCGCCGAGCAGGTGGAGGAAGAGGAGAATGTACGTCAGATTATCGACGACCTCACCCTCGTGGGCAACGACGGTCTCGGACTCTTCCAGATAGACCGTGAATTGGGACAGCGCACCTTCGTAGCCCCGCAACTCTGATCCCGCGCGCACACACTGACCGTCAGGGAGTGGGGGAAACGCGCCTCACCGGCACCTATCCCCCACTCTCACACTCCGATAAAGCCGTCCCTGCCGCCATCCGGCGGCAGGGACGGCTGTCTATATCCTGACCAATTCCGATTCCCCACCGGAGCGCAAGCAAACGAAAAGCGACAATTCATATAAATATATCCTCCCCACTTCCGCCCGAGCAATTAAAAAACATCACCATATAGACAGGCACATATCTGATACCGTCCCGAGTCGCCACCTCCCCGGAGTTAGAAAGCACATACCCCTTCTTTATGTTATAATCCGGAGTAGACAGGAATCGTGTAAGAGCGGCATGAATCCGATAATCTCGACCCGACTTGACCTCAAGCGGCACGACACTCAATGAGCTGAAATCGTCAATCAGATAGTCCACCTCGCCATATTTGCGGTTATCATAATAGAAGAGCCTATGCCCGTGGGCTGCAAGCTCCGTGGCCACCACACACTCATAAAGTGCTCCAAGGTTGATGCTTGCCTCATCCTCAAGAATCGGACGAGGATTAAGCCGGAACAGCATGTCTGACAACAATCCCACATCATTGAGATAAAGTTTTAGAAGGTTCTTGCTTTCAGTCTCTGCCAAGGGAAATTTCGGATTGGATATTGCCTTTACCTCAAGCGCGATACCCGATGAAATAAGATATTCCATCTCCTCTTCATAATCAGCACTCCGCTTCCCTTTTTTCTCCTCTATATCACGATATACTACCCGTTTCTTTTTATTCTCCATATTGGAGGGGATAAGATCGTATATGCGCTTTATCTTCAACCGATGCAATTCATCATATTTCGAAGCGTCGGCACTATACAACATATGAATATCCGACTGAATAGCCCTGACTTTCGCCAGATTCCGGCTTGCCAGAAATTCATTGACCGCAGCCGGCAGACCTCCTACCAGAAGATAACGCCTGAAGAGGTCCATAATCCTGTTGTGAACAGCGGCCACAGGACTGACCATATTCTCAAAGCACCCTCGCAAATAATCAATGACATCTCGCCCGCAATCATTAGCAATCAGAAACTCTTCAAAATCAAGAGGGTACATCGCGATTGTCTCCATCGAACCCACCGGGATGGAATGTGTATGATGTAGAGTCAATCCCAACAAAGAGCCACTTGCTATGTATCTGTAACGGTTATCCTGCCGCAGGAATTTCAATAATGTGAGAAGATGCGGACACTCTTGAATCTCATCAATAAAGATCAGTGTGTCATCCGCATTCCCGAGTTGCATCCCCACAAATGAACTGATCGCCAGATAAAATTCCTCTACCGTGCGCACACTGTCAAGATTATCTCTCAGCTTATTATCCTCAATCAGATTCAACTCTATGAAGTTCTTGAATAATTGCTGGCCTACATATCTGATAATGTATGACTTACCTATCTGACGCGCGCCACTGACCACCGGAACACGTTCCGAAGGTTGACTTAACCTCTCCTTTAGGAGCTCTTCAATTTTCCTGTAAAGCATAAGTAGTTAGATCTTTAACACTGCAAAGATACACTTTTCAAACGGATTTCGACCTAGAAAACTACACTTTTCAAACGGATTCGGCCTCGAAAACTACACTTTTCAAACGGATTCGGCCTCAAAAACTACACTTTTCAAACAGATTTCGACCTCGAAAACTACACTTTTCAAACAGATCTCGGGTCGATTCGGTAATGCAGTCGCTCCGCGACTGATGATAGTGAGAGGCAGTGCCACAGCATAGGAGTATAAGGCTAATTAGGCCTATGAGCCCAATTAGCCTTATTAGTCTAACTGGTCTAATTGGCCTAATTGGGCTCAGAAGCTCACCTCGATGCCGGCCTCGCGGATACGGGCGGCGATGCGCTCCAGTTCGTCGCGCTCCACCTTCACCAGACGCTCCTCCGGCGTAGAACGGTCAAGCGAATATATCATCACACTCTTAGGCCGGATCTCACGGTAGGCCGCAATCAGAGCATCTACCTCCTCGGGGCTGGTATTGTCAATCGGTTTTCCATCATGCTCGCCTCGCAGGAACATAGTCTGGATTATACCACGCCCGGAGAAGCGCTTCAGCCCCTCCACCAGACGCTCCACCGTAAACTCCCGCTGCACCGGATTGTCAATCAGACGCATCGTAGACTCTATGGCCGAGTCAAGTTTCAGAATATTATTATCAACCTTCTCCAGTCCCTCGGCCACTTTCTCATCAAAAATACGGGTGGAATTGGTGAGCACCGATGTCTTTGCCGCAGGGAAATACTTGTCGCGCAGGGCATTGACAATCTCCACCACCTCGCCAAACTGCGGATGCAGTGTCGGTTCGCCGTTGCCGCTGAAGGTAATCACATCGAGCCGCTCGCCGGCCTCGGTCATATGGCGCAACTTCTCCTCCAGATCGTGGGCCACACGTTCGGTCGCAGGAAGTCCGGTGGTGCCTGTACCCTGAGCGTTATAGCCCGCCTCGCAGTATACGCAGTCAAACGTGCATACCTTCCCGTCGTCGGGCAAAAGATTGATACCCAACGATGTGCCCAACCGGCGACTATGAATCGGTCCGAAAACCGTAGAATGAAACAGAACTGTCTGATCTTTAGCCATTATAGTATAGTATTATATTCGTTTGTAGAAAATATTTTATCGTTTCAGAGCGCTCAGCATTTTATCGTTTCAGAGCGCTCAGCGCGTAAAGCCCCACAAGCAGAAGCACTATCGAAGCCGAAGCCGGCACCGATATGGCATACGCCAGCCACAGACCGCCGATACACCCCGTCAGCGACACCCCCACCGATGTCAGCATCAGCGGCAGATACCGCCGCGTAAACCGCTCGGCAATCATCTGCGGCAACGACACCAGCGACATAAGCAGCATAATACCGATCATACGGATAGTCATCACAATGGTGAGCGCCACCAATACCGTCATCGCCACATTGATCCACCCCACCGGCAGATTGCGCGTGCGCGCGAAATCCTGATCGAAACTCACCGCCACAATAAGCCGATAGAAAAGCAGATAGAAACAGGTCATACCACCCGTAAGAGCCGCGAAACTCCACAGGTCGGCATCGGTGATAGTCAACACATTGCCAAAGAGAAACGTATTCAGCTCCGGCACAAAACCGTGGGTCATGAAAATAAACAGTATGCCGAGCGCCATACCCAACGCCCATATCACCGCGATGGCCGAATCGCGCCGCGCACCGCCGCGCGACAGCCGCTCCACCCCCAACGAACCCCCCACCGCAAACAGCGTGGCCATCAGCATCGGCGACACCCCTAAGTAATAACCCAGGCCCAAGCCGCCGAAACACGCATGGGTAATCCCCCCGGAGATGAACACCATCCGCCGGGTGACTATATAAGTACCCACCATCGCCGAAGCGATTGAAATCAACGTAACGCCAATCATGGCGTTGGTCATAAAAGTCAACACAATAATACTCTTTAGAACCCCTCTACCCATTTCCCTCCGCAAATATAACCAAAATATCGGAATATTTGCGTAACTTTGCGACAAAGACACTTTCATTTCCGCCTCGCCATGACCAATTCCGACAAAATACCCAAATACCCGATTGGAATTCAAAACTTCCCCAAACTTCGGGAAGAAGGCTATCTATATATCGATAAAACGGCATTGATACATCGACTGGTCAGCACCGGCGGATATTATTTCCTATCCCGCCCGCGACGATTTGGGAAAAGCCTGCTTCTCTCCACAATCGAAGCTTATTTCCAAGGTCGCCGCGAACTATTCACCGACCTTGCCATCGACAGCCTTACCACAGAATGGGACGCCCATCCCGTGCTGCATCTCGCTCTCAACGGCCGACAATATGCGGATACCGATTCACTCATAAAGGAACTCAACCGCCATCTCGAAATATGGGAAGCCACCTACGGAGATGAAAAAGCCGACCGCGACGTAGAAGAGAGGTTCGGCTATATAATACGCCGCGCCTACCAACGCACCGGCCGCAAAGTGGTAATTCTTGTAGATGAATACGACACTCCGCTACTCCATGCCTACAGCAATCCCGGACTTGCCTCAAATTACCGGGCTATCCTCAAAGCATTCTACGGCAATCTCAAGACTTGCGATCAATACATCAAATTCGCAATGCTCACCGGTGTGGCGCGGTTCAGTAAGGTATCTATATTCTCTGACCTCAACAATCTCAACGACATATCTTTTGAAGATGCCTACTCGGCAATCTGCGGTATAACCGACACCGAACTCCGGGAGCAATTCCGCCCCGGACTGCAGCAACTTGCCGACTCCCTTAATCTCGACCTCGACGGAGTACTACATCAACTACGCTGCCGTTACGACGGCTACCGTTTCTCGGCCCGTGGCACCGACATCTATAATCCGTTCAGCCTGATGAACGTATTCCGCTCTCACCGCCTTACCGACTACTGGTTTGAGACCGGCACCCCCACCTTCGTAGTGAACATGCTGCGCCGTGGTCAATGGCGATTGCCTGATCTGGAAGGCTACCGCATACGCCCCACCACACTTGCCATGGCCGGCGTAGAGGGCGACGACCCCATCCCGGTGCTATACCAGTCGGGCTACCTCACAATAAAATCCTACGACTCCCAATTCAACAAATACATCCTCGGCTATCCCAACTCGGAAGTGCGCCAAAGCTTCCTTGAGTTTCTCCTCCCATATTAGAGCGCGTTCCTTAAAATTTCGGGGTCGTAGGGGCGGCGATTTTTGAGCGGATTTTGCGAGTCGAAGAAGGAAC